>NZ_JBLGTY010000001.1:0-420123 GCF_047470845.1 Candidatus Enterococcus avicola
ATTGGTTCGTTTGCTTGCTTTGTTCAGTTTTCAAAGGTCTACCGTGCTGTGTTAGCAACTTTTATATCATATCAGAGCGACATTTGATTGTCAACTCTTTTTTAAAAGTTTTTTTCGCTCGTTGTTTTTCAACTTCGTAGCGGCTGTCTCAGCGACTTAATTAGAATAACAAATGATTTGTTATTTGTCAACAACTTTTTTTAATTAATTTTGTTGATGTATCAACATCAATTAACTGTTTTAAAATTGCGACTTCGTTATAATATCATCTGTCGAGCTGTGCGTCAACTACTTTTTTCAATTCTTTTTAGGAATTCAATTAGTCATTTGGCACATGTAATAATATACCAAGACTTGTGCTATTCGTCAACCATAAAATGATTGATAGACCAACGTTTCTAGTTACTCCGTTTCCAAAGATGATTCGTGATTTTTAGTCCGTGATTTTCGCCTTTTTTAAGGACTTTTCGCGTTATTATTTGCCTATCGTTCGTCTTTTTCCTTTTTGTGTTTTCTTAATTCCTATCATTCTTATAAATTTAAGTATGATTTTATCTATTTTGTGGATTATTTGCTAAAATGGAGAAAAGAATATTGTTCCTAGGAGGACCCAGTATGAAAATACTTGTAGCAGATGATGACAAAGAGATCGTAGAACTATTAAGCATTTACTTACACAATGAAGGCTATGAATCGGTCAAAGCATACGATGGAAAAGAAGCACTGACCAAGATTCGCACCACTTCTGATATCGAGCTATTGATCTTAGATATCATGATGCCTGAAATGGACGGCATGCAAGTCGTCAAAGAATTGAGAAAAGAATCCCAAATCCCCATTATTATGTTGACCGCTAAAACAACCGATATGGATAAGATTCGTGGATTGGTCGCCGGTGCTGATGATTATGTCACCAAACCTTTCAATCCATTAGAAGTCATGGCACGGGTAAAATCGTTATTGAGAAGAACCAAGATGCAGGCTGCTTCAAATCAACCAGAGATTCTGGAAGTAAGCTCCCTTATCATCAACCGCGATTCCCATGAAGTAAAAACGGTGGATGGCAATGAGATCCAATTGACCGCATTAGAATTTGGCATCCTCTACTTATTGGCATCGCATCCGAACCGTGTCTTTAGCGCCGATGAGATTTTTGAACGAGTTTGGAAACAAGAAAGTGTCGTTTCTGCCAAAACAGTGATGGTCCATGTCAGTCACTTGCGAGATAAGATCGAAGAAGCCACGGATGGTGAAAAAGTCATCCAAACAGTATGGGGGGTCGGCTACAAAATAGATGCGAAGTAAACCAACTGAAAAAAAGCGCAACACACCAATCGAAAAAAAGAAACGGATCACGTTGACCTCAAAGGAAATCAGTGAGTTATTTGCGGAAGGAATTGTAACGATTGTTCTTTTACTTCTATTAAATGTCGCTATTTTGGTCATCTTGACCTCAATACGAGAAAACTCACCGGTTTTAGTCGAAGCGATCTATGAATCAAAGAATGCGTTCACGGCTGCCTTTAACACAGATATCTTCCGCAGTGGTCGCAACTTCATTCTACCGATGTTCTTCCTATTAGATGTGATCGTCTTATATTGGCGTTTGATTCGTCGTTACCATCAAATGCAGCTACGTCACATTATCAGCGAGCTGCACTTTATCGCAGAAGGCAACTACGATCATCGCATCCCCTTCGAGTTACGGGGCGATTTAAGTCGGATCGTTTCTAATATTAATGGCTTAGTCGACAGTACGGTGGCGGCGATCGAAGATGAACGGCGGATCGAGCAATCCAAAGATGAGCTGATCACCAATGTCAGTCATGACATTCGGACACCATTGACTTCGATCATCGGCTACTTAGGTCTAATCGAAGATCGACAATACCATTCGGAAGAAGAATTGCTGAAATATACTCATACGGCGTATGTCAAAGCCAAACAAATGAAATCCCTCGTCGATGATTTGTTTGAATACACGAAAGTGCGTCAGCCTAGCGTGCCCATTAATGTGATGGAATTCGATATGGCCCAGCTGGTTGAACAATTGGCGGCGGACTTTGAATTAGAAGCTAGCCGAAAAGGCATCAAGATCGAGACCTACACCCGTCCAGAGCATATCGAAATGGATGGTGATACCGAAAAACTGGTGCGAGTTTTCAACAACCTGCTGTCAAATGCCTTGAAATACGGCAAAGGCGCCGATAAGATCCGCATGGAGGTCGAGAAAGTCGGAACCGAAGCGATCTTAACCGTCAAAAACAATGGGCAGATGATCCCTAAGCAAGCCCTTGATTCTCTATTCGACCGTTTCTACCGAGTGGAAGAATCCCGCTCTCAAGAAACAGGAGGAACTGGCTTAGGTCTAGCGATCGCTCAAAGCATCGTCGCCTTACATGGCGGCTATATCTATGCCAAATCAACGCCAGAATGGACATCCTTTATTATTCATCTCCCGTTGAAGCGCAACAATTTGTCCAACACACAAACCTATGGTTGACGCCCCAACATTTTTTGGGTATGCTAAAGAAAATAATCAAGGCACAGAACCTAGTATATTTTTTTCATCTAGTAAAGAGAGCTGATGGTTGGTGAAAATCAGTGTTGGAAAAAATAGAATCCAGTTCTTTAACGTGTATTTTTCGAAAGAAAAATCGTTGGCTCACGATACGAGCAGCAAGGGCAGCGCAAGCTGAACTTGGGTGGCACCGCGAATGGTCATTTCGTCCCAAGCAACACGGGATCGGAATGGCCTTTTTTCTATGGAAAAATCAAAGGAGGATGTATCACTATGTTAGATGTAAAAATGATTCGCCAAAATTTTGCTGAAGTACAAAGCAAACTCGCAACACGAGGCGTGCAAAAAGAAGTATTGGACCGCTTTTTAACGCTTGACGAACGTCGCAGAGAACTCTTAGTCCAAACGGAAGAACGCAAGAAATTGCGCAACGATGTTTCTGGTGAGATCGCTGCCTTGAAACGGGCAAAAGAAGACGCGGCAGATAAAATTGCCCAAATGAAAGAAGTCGGCAGCCAAATCAAGCAATTGGATGAAGAGATCGCTCAAATTGATGAAGACATCAAACAGATCGCCACGACATTGCCGAATTTGCCAAATGATTCTGTTCCAGTGGGCAAGGATGAAGAAGACAATGTAGAAATCCGCCGCTGGGCAGAACCAAAAGCCTTTACCTTTGAACCAAAACCCCATTGGGAGATCGCTGAAGAGTTGGGGATCCTCGACTTTGAGCGGGGCGCCAAAGTTTCTGGCAGCCGCTTTGTTTACTACAAAGGCTTAGGTGCTCGTTTGGAACGTGCCTTATACAACTTCATGCTGGATCAGCATGTCTATGAGCATGGCTATACCGAGATGATCACCCCTTATATCGTCAATAGCCAAGCAATGTTTGGCACTGGGCAATTTCCAAAGTTCAAAGAAGATGTTTTCCAATTGGCAGACACGGATTTGACTTTGATTCCAACTGCTGAAGTACCTTTGACCAATTACTATCAAGGGGAGATCTTAGAACAAGAACAGCTCCCTGCCTACTTCACTGCCTTGAGCCCATCATTTCGTTCAGAAGCTGGCAGCGCTGGTCGTGATACCCGCGGCTTGATTCGTCTGCACCAATTCAATAAAGTTGAAATGGTGAAATTCAGTGATGCTGACCATTCTTATGAAGAATTAGAAAAGATGACGGCTAATGCCGAAGATATTTTGCAAAAACTCAACTTACCTTACCGAGTGCTTAGCTTGTGTACAGGAGATATGGGCTTTTCTGCGGCGAAGACCTATGATTTAGAGGTATGGATCCCTGCTCAGGAAATGTATCGTGAGATCAGCTCTTGCTCAAACTGTGAAGATTTCCAAGCACGCCGTGCCATGATCCGTTACCGCGATCAAGAGGGCAAGATTCACTACATGCATACACTAAATGGTTCTGGTCTGGCTGTCGGTCGGACGGTAGCCGCAGTGCTTGAAAATTATCAAAACGAAGACGGCAGTGTAACGGTACCAGAAGTTCTGGTTCCTTACATGGGCGGACTGACAAAAATCGAAAAAGCCTAAGCCTTAGCACCCTTAATTGCACCCCCTTCGTAACAGTCACTCCACGTGATCTGTTACGAAGGGGGTTTCTAGTTCACCTAATAGATAGTGGTTGCAAAAGACCCCCTAACACCCTTGATCATTTCTTGCAAGAGAAACAACGCAACAAGGCTGTAATTTTTAAATGAATAATTAGAAAAATCCCTTTATCTTTTTAAGTCTCTATCAGAAACCGGGCATGATCGTTGAAAGTACCTGTGACTTATGGTAACGTGGGCATAATTTAGGATGGAATGAAGGGAGCTTCACCAATGCCCGAACGAAAGACCTATGCCCGTCGGAGTGACTTGCACAAGAAACCAAACAATAATCAAAAACGAACAGCGTCAGCTGAAGAAAGACCGAAAGGACCACCCTCGATAAAGAAGTCGTATCGAAAAGCAATTTTTTCCTTATTCGCGTTATTATTGATCGTTTTGATCGCGACGGCTGGCTCAGTCCTTTACACGTTACACCAGCAAGAAGTCGCAGCCCAAGAAAAATATGAGGCGGCTGCGGAGAAATTACTGGCATCAATCCAAGCAGAACAAAGTCAAAATGGGTTAAAAACAACGCCTGAAGTGCTCTCCAAAGGCGCAACCAAAGAATTGATCTACCGCCCGCAAGACCTTGATACGTTTCCCATCAAAGATATCAAAGAACGGTTGACACAAGCCGCTGATCACTTGCGTAAAAAACAAACGAAAAAAGAAGTCGTCACCGTTGCCCGCATCCAAGCACAAGCAGCGGCTTCAAAGGTGTCTACTTATTCATTGAAAGCCGACAGCTATGTGTGGAATCGAGAAACCGGACGTTTTGAAGATGCGGACAGCCTAACGGATGCACCGATCTTCGTATCAGAGAAGACGCAAACCGAATTGTCTTTGAAAGAACTGGTTCCTGATGAAGGCAGCTTATTAGGTATTCAACAAGTCATTCAGCAGAAACTGCTGGATCAAGCCAAAGAACCCGCCAAAATCATCGACGCCGTCTTGGCCATGGAGCGGATCACCTTCGATTCGAAATTTACTTACGATCCAGAGAAGCTGACCATCGAATTGCCAAAAAATCAGACGGGAGCGACGGAAATCACCCTGCCTTATAGCGAGATCGCCCCATTCATTGATCCTGATCTCGTGGCTGCTGACCAACTCAACAATGCCTTGCCAAGTTTAGACCCCAATAAAAAATACGTGGCATTGACCTTTGATGATGGACCCAACAATACCTCCACCATGGATCTGTTGAACATCTTACAAGAAAATGACGTTAAAGCGACCTTCTTTATGCTGGGACAAATGGTAGAGCAATATCCGCAAGCTGCTAAAAAAGTCCAAGAAGCTGGACACGAGATCGCCAGTCATTCTTACTCTCATCCGCAACTGAATACTCTTTCAGCGGAAGATTTGCAGGCAGAAGTTACAAAAACCAACAAAGCCATTTATAATGCGACGGGTTTACTACCTAGAAATTTACGGCCCCCTTATGGCGCTATCGACAAACAAAGCGCAGAAACCATTGGCATGCCGATCATTCAATGGGACATCGATTCTCAAGACTGGAAATTGAAGGATCCGAAGAAGATCAATGCCTTGGTGCAACAAAATGTCTTTAATGGTGCCATGATCTTGATCCATGATATTCACCCGAAATCTGTGAAAGCCGTACCGGGAGTCATTAAAATGCTCAAAAACGAAGGCTACGAATTCGTGACTGTCGATCAATTATTAGAAGCACGGCAAAAACCATTGCATCAATACTTTGGGATGAACGACGAGCGCCTCGTTGACTAAATAAAAAAAGGAATGCAGCAAATTGTCTCTTGCTGCGTTCCTTTTTGGTTATTGGATCGTTCCCTCTTTTTTTAGCCCTTCTTATCCTCATATACATTAGTCACAAAAATTTGGATCAACAGTTCAGCGACAGCTTTTGGCGACATCGTTGAGAAATCTTTGAGCCAGCGTTCGATCAACCCGATAGACCCGCAGACAAAAAAGCTAAGACACAGTTCCAATTCTTCCTCGGAAGCATCTTGAAAGTATTGGGCAAACCGTTTCAAGGTCTCCGGTTTGATCTCTGACAATAAAAGATTCAGCAAATGGCTGTTGTTTAACAAAATCAAATGGGTCGTACTAGGATTCTCATACAAAATCGTCAACAGCTTTTCCAACCAAAGATCCAATGACAAATTTTCCTGCTGCAAGTTCGATGCGATCTGCTCAACAAGCTCCCCTTCGATTTCCTCCAACAACGCGGCCGTATCCTTATAATATTTATAAAATGTTCCCCGGTTGATATCGGCTCGTTCCGCAATCTCTTTGATCGTGATTTTGCGGTACTCTTTTTCCAACAATAACTCCTGAAAGGCGCGTCGGATCACTTTTTTCGAGTAGATCGTTCGACGATTCCCCACAGTCCCCACCATATCGTTTCCCCTTTTCTCTGTACATTTGATCAATATTTGTCTATTTAATGACAAATACGTAAGCATTGAGGATTGCTCTTACTTTTCTTTCTTAGTATACTAACACCATGTGATTAAATCAACACGTGTTTAAAAAATGGAGGCTTTATTAATGAGTTATGTTGAAGTAAAGAATGAATATAAACGCTATCAGATGGGCGAAACCACCATCACTGCCAACAACGATCTTTCCTTTGCCATTGAAGAAGGCGAATTAGTGGTGATCCTTGGCCCCAGTGGTGCAGGAAAATCGACCGTTTTGAATATTTTAGGTGGGATGGATTCGCCAGATGAAGGACAAATCATTATCGACAATGTCGATATCGCGAAGTTTAACGACAAACAGCTGACGGAATACCGCCGCAAAGACGTCGGGTTCGTCTTCCAGTTTTATAATTTGGTGCCGAACCTGACAGCGAAAGAAAACATTGAATTGGCAACAGAAGTCTCACCGAATGCACTCGATCCTGATGAAGTCTTAGCACAAGTCGGGTTAGAAAACCGTAAAAACAACTTTCCTTCGCAGCTCTCTGGTGGGGAACAGCAGCGGGTATCGATCGCTCGGGCGTTAGCCAAAAACCCGAAATTGCTATTATGCGATGAACCAACCGGTGCGTTGGATTTTGAAACAGGCAAACAAGTGTTGAAGCTTTTGCAAAACGCCAGTCGGAAAAACGGCAATACGGTGTTGATCATTACCCATAACAGCGCCATTGCCCCGATCGCCGATCGGGTGATCCATATCAACGATGCCACTGTCCGTTCCATTGAAGAGAATCCTCATCCAATCTCGATCGATGAAATCGTTTGGTAGGAGGATCTGATGAAAAATAAAACCTATCTTAAAGCAAGTTTGCGGGAGATTCGCCAATCAAAAGGCCGCTTTATCGCAATCACCTTGATCATTTTTTTAGGAACGTTTCTCTTTGTCGGTGTCAAAGCGACGGGACCGATCCTGAACCATTCCGCGAGTGAATATGTCAACGGTCAGCATTTAGCAGATCTGCAGGTCACTTCCACGCTGGGATTGACGGAGGACGACATTGATGCGGCGGAAAAAAGCGGTGCGCACACAGAAGCCGCCTATCAATTTTATTACGCTGCCAATTCAGATGAAGTCGTGCAAGTGACCTCTTATGATCCCTCGCAGGAACTCAACCAGCTACTGGTGAAGGACGGCCGACTGCCAGAAAAAGCCGATGAAATCGTGCTGGACACCGAAGCAAAAAATTATGGCTGGCAAATAGGGGATACTTTTACGATCGATGATGCCGATAATCTGTCGGACAAAGACTATACGGTCGTTGGGTTCGCCACCTCTCCTATTTATATCAGTGCTGCCGAACGTGGTTATGCGAATGTCGGCAGCGGTGTCGTGACGTATTTTGCTTATGTACCGGAAGAACAGTTCAAGATGGAGGTCAAATCGATCCTTTATCTCGCCTTTGATGATGTCGCAGGCCTTGAAACATACTCCGATGCGTATACCGACAAGATGGCAGCCCATCAAGAAACGATTGAGGAACTGTTTGCGGATCGCCCTAAAGAACGCTTAGCAGAAATTCAGCAAGATGCTTTTGATGAATTAGCGCCTGCAGAAAAAGAAGTCCGCGATGGACAAAAACAGTTAGCTGAGGGACAAGCCCAACTGGATCAGGCCAAAGCGGAACTAGAACAACAGCAAGCCGCCCTGGCACAGCTGCCGCCCGTACAACAAGCAGCCCTCGAAGGCCAATTGACCGCTGGGGAAGAAGAGTTGACACAGCAGCAAACCCAATTAGAGGAACAGCAACAAGAACTAACCGATGCCCAACAAACACTGGCAGAAAAACGTACAGAGATCGAAGACTTGGCAGAACCTACGTATCTTTACAATCAACGCAAAGACAACCCCGGTTTCCAAGAATATGGTGGGCTGTCTGATCGTATCGCAGCGATCGCCAATGTGTTCCCTGTCTTCTTTTTCTTTATCGCTGCGTTGATCACCTTTACGACACTGACGCGGATGGTAGAAGAAAACCGCAAAGAGATCGGTACCTTAAAAGCGATGGGCTATGGCAAAGTCGAGATCTCCCTTAAATATTTGATTTATGCCCTCCTGTCTTCGGCCATTGGCATTATCAGTGGTGCCGTATTAGGGACGGAACTGTTGCCGCGTTTGATTTATTTTCTATCCAGCGAACGGTATCTTTTAGACGGGATTCGCGTCTATTATGTCTGGTCGCCAATTATTTTGGCCGCGATCGCCTTTTTACTGGCGACGCTCGGTGCTTGCCTCTTTGTTTTGATCAAAGAATTGCGGGAAAAACCTGCCCAGCTACTGCAAGTTCGGGCGCCAAAACCTGGGAAACGGATTTTATTAGAGGCCATTACACCCTTATGGTCACGTTTAAGCTTCAATCAAAAAGTCAGCTTCCGTAACATCTTCCGCTACAAATCGCGAATGATCATGGCAATCATTGGCATCGCCGGCTGTACGGGACTGATGGTGGCAGGCGTTGGGTTGAAAGATTCCTTAAGTGCTGTGACTGCGAAACAATTTGGGCCCATTACGGATTATCAAGCCGTCGTGACCTTAAATGATGCGAAGGAAGAAACCGTTGCTGCCGCTGAAACGGTTTTAACAGACGATCCTCTTGTGACCCATTCGATGCTAGTCTACAATGAAACGATCGAGATTCGACCAGCTAACCAAGGAAAACAAAGTTTGACCTTGATGGTTCCGGCAGATCAAGAAGCTTTTACCGACTATGTCCATTTGAAAACGACGGAAGGGCAGAAGCTGCCATTAACAGAAGGCGCCGTACTGACTATGAAATACGCAGAATTGTATGATCTGCAGGTTGGGGATACATTGACCTTCTATACTAGCGATCAAGAAGCTTTTGAAGTACCTATCAGCGGCATCGCAGAAAACTATTTAGGCAATTCTCTGTATCTGTCACCGACTCTTTACGAAGAAATCACCGACAGTGCCTTTGAACCGAATGCGTTCTTAGTCAAAAGCAAGACGATGACGAAAAAACAAGAGGAAGCTTTATCAACAGCCTTGTTAGATACCGACAAAGTCAAAAACACGACGTTCCTTTCCACTCAGATCAAAATGCAGGATGATTCGATGGGCAACTTGAACTCCATTGTCTTGATCTTAGTTGTACTATCAGGGGCATTAGCCTTTGTCGTCTTGTATAACTTGACCAACATCAATGTTTCCGAGCGGATTCGCGAGCTTTCTACTATTAAAGTATTAGGGTTTTACAATAAAGAAGTCACCATGTACATCGTACGGGAAAATATCGTCTTTACGTTATTTGGGATTCTCGCTGGCTACGTGGTAGGTTACTTCTTGACTGACTTTATTTTGATCCAAGCTTCGATGGAAAACATGGTCTTTCCATTAGTGATCAATTGGCCGGCTTATGCTTTAGCCGGCGGCATGACGATTCTCTTTACGATCATCGTGATGTACGTCACCCATGTAAAGCTGACTCATGTCAACATGATCGATGCGTTGAAATCAAACGAATAAGCTGCTGCTAAAGCGATTTGCTGATCATCCAGCAGTGATTTTAAAGAAAAGGACGCCACTCTTGCCTAGATAGCTGAGAGTGACGTCCTTTTTTGAACAAATAATCCCCCCTGTCCGCTTTTGAACAGAGGGGGCGTTGGTTTTCATGTGAAACATTTTATGATTTTACAGAGTAGTTTGGTGCTTCTTTCGTGATTTGAACATCGTGGGGATGTGATTCTTTTAGTCCGTTGCCGCTCATTTGGATGAATTGTGCTTCATCACGTAATTGCTGTAGATTGCCAGCACCGACATAACCCATCCCTGATTTCAACCCGCCGATCATTTGGAAGATGATATCAGAAACGCTGCCTTTATAAGCGACACGCCCTTCAATGCCTTCTGGAACCAATTTGTTGGCTTCGTTTACGCCACCTTGGAAGTAACGGTCGCTGGAGCCTTTTTCCATTGCCCCCAGTGAACCCATTCCGCGGTACGTTTTGAAGCGACGGCCTTGGTAGATTTCAAATTCACCTGGTGATTCATCGGTTCCTGCCAACATGCTACCTAGCATTACGGCATGTCCGCCAGCTGCTAAAGCTTTGACGATATCCCCAGAGTATTTGATCCCACCATCAGCAATGATTGCTTTTCCGTATTGACGTGCTACAGAGGCTGCATCATAGATCGCGGTCAATTGAGGAACTCCGACACCGGCTACCACCCGAGTGGTACAGATCGAGCCTGGACCGATCCCGACTTTTACGACATCGACACCAGCATCATACAATGCTTTCGTGCCTTCTGCAGTGGCAACATTTCCAGCAATCAATGTCGCTTCTGGGAAATGCGCACGAATTTCAGAGATTTTGCGTAAAACACCCGCACTGTGTCCGTGGGCAGTATCAATAACGATCGCGTCCACGCCTGCATCCAATAAAGCTTGTGCTCGCTCAAAGGTATCGCTGGTAACGCCGACTGCTGCTGCCACTAATAGGCGTCCATGCGTGTCTTTGGCTGCATTCGGGAATTCGATCACTTTTTCAATATCTTTGATAGTGATCAAACCGCTTAAGATCCCTGCTTCATCAACGATCGGTAATTTTTCGATCTTGTGTTGTTGTAAGATTTTTTCAGCGTCTTTCAACGACGTACCGACAGGTGCTGTGATCAATTGGTCTTTGGTCATCACATCATTGATCGGCATCGTATAATCCGTGACAAAACGCATGTCGCGGTTCGTGATGATACCGACTAATTTGCGGTTTTCCATCGTTTCTACGATCGGTACCCCGCTGATGCGGTACTTGCTCATCAAATGTTCTGCATCAGCAACTAAGTGGCTGGGTGTTAAGAAAAACGGATCGATGATCACGCCGCTTTCAGAACGTTTTACTTTGCGCACTTCATCTGCTTGCGCTGCGATACTCATGTTTTTGTGAATCACGCCAAGTCCGCCTTGACGCGCCATTGAGATCGCCATTTTACTATCAGTTACGGTATCCATACTGGCACTTATGATTGGAATATTTAGTGTAATATTCGGGGCAAGCTGCACTTTCATATCCACGTCATTTGGCAAGACGTGACTTTCTGCCGGAATCAATAAGACATCATCAAACGTTAACCCTTTTTTTACAAATTTGGTTTCCCAGTTGGACATTTTTGTAACCACTCCTTAAAGTTTTTAGGTATTTTAAAAAAATAGCAAAGATTTTTTCATAAGTCAACCATTCGGAAAGCTTTCTTAATAATCCTCTTCAAACCTTTGGTCAAATCTCATAATTCGCCATTTTTTCTAAAAAAACACGCTGATCGTGCGGTCTTTTTTAACAAAAGAAGGCGCACGATCAACGTGTAGTCATCAGCCTCTAGGAACAGACATACTGCTGATGATATTGTATTTGCGTTTCAAGTAGTACTTCACGGCTAATGCCACTGCCCCGATCAAGGCTTCGATCACAGGATCCACTTGTGGATTCAATGGTGGTTGGATCATCGCAGAAAGCGAGATCACAACGATCCATAGCATGAAGGCTGCGACTAAAATCAAAATGATCTTCCACATCTTCGGCCGTTTGCTCTTATCGGCACCTGGGCGTTCATATTGATACATGTATTTGTACATCAAGTAGAAGACCCAACCAGCAAGCATCGCCATCAAGAAGAGGGTCAATAAGCCATAAGGTTGTGCTTGTCCTCTAGTAAAGATCCCCATAACCCCTAACATCAAGCCAAAAATCCCTAAAATCAGCAAGGTGCTATCCAACCACATCAAGAACGGGCCGGATTCTTTTTGCTCAACGGGTTTGTTGATGATGGCTTCGGTGCGTTCAGACACTGTACCAAATAATTGGCGCGCCGTTTTGCCGCCTTTTTGTTCTTTGACTAAGACCGGCAGCATCTCATGCAAGGCAATCGTTTTTTCTTCTTCAGAAAGGTTGGCTGCCTCTAGCGATTTTTTTAAATCAAATATATATTGTTGGTTTCGTTTTGTTAATTGTTGTTCTAATTCACGATTTTCGGAAACATAATTTCGCAGAGTTTCTGGTTCCATGAATTGATTCTCCCTTCTGCGTTTTCTTCACAATGGACATTTTACCACAAATTCACTGGGAAGAAAGCCCTTTATACGTTAAAACGGAACAACATCACGTCGCCATCTTGCACGACATAATCTTTTCCTTCCAAACGTACCCGACCGGCTTCTTTGGCCGCTTGCATCGTGCCGTATTGGTTCAGATCTTCAAAGGAAACAGTTTCCGCACGAATAAAGCCGCGCTCAAAGTCCGTATGGATGATCCCCGCTGCTTGCGGTGCTTTGATGCCTTTACGGAACGTCCACGCACGCACTTCTTGTTCACCAGCGGTAAAGTACGTTGCTAGACCCAGTAAATCATAGGCAGCACGAATCAATTGATCCAACCCTGATTCTTCAATTCCTAATGCTTCTAAAAACTCTGCTTTGTCTTCTTCTTCCAGCTCAGCGATCTCTTCTTCGGCACGAGCACTGATGACGATCACTTCCGCATTTTCGCTCGCTGCAAATTCCTTCACTTTGTTGACATAATCATTGGTTTCATAGTCTGCCACGTCTTCTTCTGCTACGTTGGCAACGTATAAAACTGGTTTGGTCGTTAGTAAAAACAAACTTTTGACGATGCGCTGTTCTTCATCTGTAAATTCGATCGAACGAGCTGAGATCCCTTCTTCTAGGACCGGTTTGATTTTATCAAGAACGGCCAATTCCGCAACCGCATCTTTGTCTTTGGTTTTGGCAATTTTTGCGACCCGAGTATAGCGCTTGTTGACGGATTCTAAATCCGCTAAAACCAACTCCAAGTTGATGGTGTCGATATCAGCTAATGGGTCCACGCGGCCTTCCACGTGGGTGATGTTGTCGTCGTCGAAACAACGAACGACATGACAGATCGCATCCACTTGGCGGATATGGCTCAAAAATTGGTTCCCTAATCCTTCCCCTTTGCTGGCACCGCGGACGATTCCAGCAATATCCGTAAATTCAAAGGTGGTTGGGACCGTCTTTTTCGGACGAACTAATTCTGTTAAACGCTGTAAGCGCCAATCTGGCACTTCCACCATTCCTACATTCGGATCGATCGTCGCAAACGGATAGTTTGCGGCTTCTGCTCCTGCTTTGGTTATTGCATTAAATAAAGTAGATTTGCCCACATTTGGCAATCCAACGATTCCGGCAGTTAACGCCATGCTTCACTTCACTCTTTCTCTTTTTTTTCTAGGATTTTCTTCATCTTTTTATCAAATTCTCGGCGCGTCATCATGACGATGTGGCCGCAATTCGTACACTTTATTTTGATGTCTGCCCCCATGCGGATGATTTCCCAACGATTGGCTTTGCAGGCATGCGGTTTTTTCATTTCGACAATATCCCCAAGATCATACATCTTTATCACCTCAAGCTTCATCAAATTGAATGTTCAATAAATCTAAAATACGGGTTAAATCTTTTTGTGACAGGTATTCGATCTCGATTTTGCCTTTGCCTTCTTTTTCGCGGATCTCAACATTCGTGCCGAATTTATCCATCAACCGTTCTTCGCTTTCTCGTAAATAGTACGGTTTTTCCCGAATCAGACGCGGAACTTTTTTCTTTTCGTTCTTCGTGTCGTTCATCTCAGCGACCATTTGTTCTAATTGGCGAACTGTCAGATTTTCTTTGACACAACGATTGGCTAATTTTAAGATCTGTTCTTTGTTTTTCAAGCCTAATAATGTCCGGGCTTGCCCCATAGACAAACGGTCATCTTGAACCATTTCTTTGACGAGTTTCGGCAAGGACAGCAACCGCAAATAATTGGCGATATACGGGCGGCTTTTCCCTAAACGTTCAGCGACTTGTGCTTGGGTCAATTTCAAGTTTTTCATCAGCATGTCATAGGCTTCTGCTTCTTCTAAAGGATTCAAATCTTCCCGCTGCAAGTTTTCTAAAACGGCGACTTGCATCATCGCTTCTTCATCAAAATTGCGGATGATGGCTGGGATCGTTTCCTTGCCAGCTAGTTTGGATGCTCGAAACCGGCGTTCACCAGCAATGATCTCATAGCCTTTGACGGATGATTGCCGCACGATGATCGGTTGAAAGACCCCCGAATGCTGGATCGAATTGGCCAGTTCTTGTAATGAAAGCTCATCAAAGGTTTTTCGCGGTTGATAAGGGTTGGGTCTTAATTCGTTTAAAGGCAGTTCAACGACTTTTTCTGTCTTGATATCGACTTCTTCTAACCCTTGCAGGTCTTGAAACAACGCATCGATCCCACGCCCTAATCCTTTCCCTTTATTCTTCACGGGCTAACACTTCCTTTGCTAACGTCTGATAGACTTCGGCTCCTTTTGAGCGTGGATCATAATCAATGATCGACAATCCATGACTAGGTGCTTCAGACAACCGGATATTCCGCGGAATAATGGTTTCATATACTTTTTCTTGGAAATAGCGGCGGACTTCTTCCACGACTTCCGCGCCTAAGTTCGTACGGGCATCATACATCGTCAGTAAGACCCCTTCGATCTCTAACTCAGGGTTAAAATGTTTTTGTACTAAACGCACGGTATTCAATAGTTGGCTCAGCCCTTCTAATGCATAGTACTCACATTGGACTGGGATCAAAATCGAATCACTGGCGGTAAAGGCATTGATCGTCAAATGACCTAAAGATGGCGGGCAATCGATAAAGATATAATCGTATTGTTCTTTGATTTCATTCAAAGCCGATTTCAATCGAGATTCCCGTGCCATCATGGAGGTCAATTCAATTTCCGCACCAGCTAATTGGATCGTCGCTGGAACGATATCCAAGTTTTCCCGACTGCTAGGTAAAATCGCTTCAACGATCGGTGTTTCATTGACTAATACATCATAGATGTCTTGTTCCACATCTGGTTTGCGAATGCCGACACCGCTTGTGGCGTTGCCTTGGGCATCAATATCTACGAGTAACACTTTTTTGCCGACAAATGCTAAGGACGCACCTAGGTTCACCGTTGTGGTGGTTTTGCCTACGCCGCCTTTTTGGTTTGCAACAGAAATAATACGGGCCATTGATTTTCCTCCTATTTAATTGGTTGTTTCGCTGGCATTCCCGGTTTGCGGGGGTATTTCTTTGGCGTTTCTTTTTTCTTTTGAATGATCAAAAGATGGCGTTCATCGCCGCTGACCGGTAAGGTAAAGCTTTTTTCTTCAATAAATTTGCCGCCTAAGAGTGAGATGGCTGGTTTGGCTTCAACCAGTTCTTCCTCGCTTTTGGCAGCTTTGAGCGCATAAAAATAGCCTGCTTTTTTCACCAATGGCACACAGAGTTCCGTTAACACATTCAAACGGGCAACCGCACGAGCAGTCACATAATCGAATTGCCCACGAAATTGCGGGTTTTGACCAAATGTTTCTGCACGGTCATGGTACAAGTGGACATTTTCCAATTGTAGATCCGTCACAAGGGTTTGTAAAAAGGTGATGCGCTTATTTAAAGAGTCGACGATCGTCACTTCTAATTCAGGAAACACGATTTTTAGTGGAATACTTGGAAAGCCAGCACCTGAACCGACATCACACAAATGACTTTGCGGGTCAAAGGCGGTTTCAAAAGCTAAGGAAACAGAATCGTAGAAATGCTTCAAATACACTTCTGATTTTTCCGTGATTGCGGTTAGATTCATCTTCTGATTCCATTCGATTAAACGCTCGAAATAGACAGCGAATTTTTCCATTTGTTCTTCGGTTAAAACGATCCCGTTTTTGCGTAATTCTTCATGAAATTCTTCAGGTAGCATAACGAATCCTTTCTATTTTGTGAAACAGAAAAATGTTTCACAGACTAGTTCCTACTTTAACGCAAAAAGCAATGTGATGCAATAGCCAGACATTGCTTTCTAGGAGAATTTACCATTTTTTAACTGGGGCTTTAAGGTTGGTTTAAGGCAGAGGAATTATACTCATTTCAATCCAATAAACTTTTTTCATTTTTCCTTGACCAGCGAGGCTGCCAACCCTCCTGGTCAGCTTTTTTCTCAAAGAAACAAGCATTGATCACAGGATCAATGCTTGTTTTTGTTTCATATGAAACTTTTTTATTTCACCCGGGGCTCGTTGTATTCTTCGATACGATCAGACGCGCGGGAAGCCGCATGTTTGGCTTTGTTGGTTTGACGTGAAGCAAAGTCGCCGGTTTTAGATGCAGCTGACGATACTTTGTCTTGAACCGTTTCTTGTTCCTCTTCGTATTCAGCGATCGTTTTTACATCCACAACATTGATGTTGACTTCGATAACTTCTAATTGGGTCATTGTTGTTACTTCTTTTTGGATAACTTCTTTGACTTGGTCAGCGATTTCTGGGATGTTGCGGTCATATTCAACCACGATATCTAAATCAACGGCTACTTGTTTTTTCCCAACTTCGGTATTGATACCGGCAGTCACATTGTCTGTATTGACTAATTTTTCCGCAATGTTAGAGAAGAAACCACCATCGACCGTCAACAGACCATCCACGTGTTCTAATGCGATCCCGATGATTTTTTGGATCACTTTGTCATCATAGGTCAATGAACCATGAACGGGTGCATCGCCAGTTGGTCCTTCAAAATCGTTGTGGCCAGGTTTTGGCGGTGCTGGATGATGTCCTGCTGGATTTGGATTTCCTGGTGCTGGATGATCCCCTGGTTTTGGTCCGTTTTGTTGTCCTGCTACTGCTTTTTCAGCATTTGGTACCACTGGATCTGGTGCTTCAGTCATTGGAATCGCATTTTCATTTGCTTGATGATTGGTGTTAGGAACCACTGGATCTGGATGTGCGCTGACTTTTTTATCATTGTTTAATTCGTTTTTATCGTTATTCATTAAAAATTCCTCCTATTAAAATGCGTTATTGTTGGTTAAAAAATTCGTCGATGATACCGGTACGTTGGAGATACAATCCTAACGCAAAACCCAAACCTGTTAGGAGTAGAATCAGCAATGTTTTGAAAAAACCGATCGTTACAAACAACACAGCCAGAACAAGGCCGATTGCTCCAAAAATCAATGGGATTTTGTATTGTTGTAGTTCGTTCATCATAGCCCTCCTATTCTACTCGCGGGTTTTCCGGAGTCTCATTTTGTTCAAAATTCGCGTAGTTGACTTCGACTTTGACTTTCTCACTTGAACCAAGCACTCGTTGGACATCTTGTTGGATTTCCGCCATTAAGTTTTCGGTTTTGCCGACTAAGGCAGACGTCCGTTTCAAGCGTCCTTTGATTTTAATCAAAATTCGATTTTTGGTCGCCTTGACATGAACTTTTGGTCCTTCAACAAATTCTTTTTCATTTACTTTCGTACGTACAAGTCCTTCGATTGCTTTCTTATCGATCGTCAATGCGCCCTTATCCTCTTTCAAAACAAAGGTCGTTTTGGTTTTTGGATAAAAAAGCACGACTAAGATCACGATCAAGAATAAGGCGATCAAGACAACAGCTACCCAAAACATATATTGACGCATAAACAAGTTGTCAAAGAAATACGTGACGACATTGCCTCTGCTGTCCAAACCAAATGGCAGCTGCATATAAGGATTACTCATTAATACGATTGGTAATAAGACAGTGATAAAAATCAACGAAACGATGATTGATACGATTTTCCACCCTTTACTCATAGGACACCTCCTCCTTTTTCTCCAATTTTCGATAAGCTTACAAGTTGATGGCTTCTCCGCCGGTAACACCATAAATCTGTGCTGTCACATAGCTAGCTTTATTCGAAGCTAAAAAGACATAGACAGGTGCCAGCTCAGCTGGTTGTCCTGCCCGCTCAAGTAACGCTTGCTGACCAAATTCAGGCAGCTGGTCTTGCGGTTGGCCATGATCTAACTGTAATGGTGTCCAGATCGGTCCTGGGGCTACCCCATTGACGCGAATTCCTTTTTCAGCAAATTGTTTCGCCAAGCTGACTGTAAAACTGGCGATAGCCGATTTGGTTGCCGCATAATCCATTAAATGGGCACTTGGACTAAAGGCTTGGACAGAAGTCGTTGTCACGATCGCTCCTCCAGCCGGTAAGTGCGGCTCAGCAGCTTTGACTAATGCAAACATGGAGATAATGTTTACCATAAAGGTATCTTTCACTTGTTCAATCGGTAATTCTGCAATCGATGGCCGCGTGATTTGCTGTGCTGCGTTCAATACTAATGTATCTAACCCACCTAATGCTGCCACCGCTTTGTCAACGATCTCTTGTGGTGCCGCTTCGTCTCGCAGGTCATAGGGGAGCAAGATCACTTTGCGCCCAGCTTCTTTGATGTACCCTGCAACTTCTTCGGCATCTTCTTCTTCTCCTGGGAAAAAGTGTAGGGCAATGTCTGCTCCTTCACGGGCGAAGGCAATCGCTGCTGCACGTCCGATCCCAGAATCCCCACCGGTGATCAGTACTCGCCGGTTTTCTAACTGCTGACTTCCCTCATAAGATTCTTCACCACAATCAGGTTTTGGTCGCATTTCTTCTTGTAAAGCAGGCGTATCTTGTTCCTGTTTGCTGTATTTACCCGTGTGATAAAGTTCCCGTGGATCAGTCAAAATAGGTTCACTCATTCTTACGTCCTCCTTTTCTCTATAATAAAATTCTAAACCATTCATTTTTTTTTGGGAAATATAACGCTTTGTTAACAAAAATAAATCTTCGTTTATTAGAAAATGAAAAAAGAAAGTGCCCTCATTTTTGACCAGAAATCAAATAATTTCCCTTTTTTATAGAAGGGGGTAAACTAATAAGTAGTAACTGGTAGTACCTGTAAAAGGGAACCCCTAAGAAAATGACCTTGGATCAAGAAAAAGGAGGAAACAAACAATGCCTTGGAATGTCCGTGATTATCCTGCGTCAATGAAGAATCTAGACCCCTTAGTTCGTAAAAAAGCGATCGATATCGCCAATGCCCTGCTAGCCGATGGCTATTCTGATGATCGGGCGATCCCGATCGCCACGAGTCAAGCAGAAAAATGGTATGACAATGCAGATGAAGAGGAGAAAAAAGCTTTTCAGAAAGAGAAAAATCCGCAAAAAGACGATGCCCATCAAACCAATAAGAATGCGGAAAAATTAATGGATGCGGATGTAGAAGTTGTGTATGAAGACGACCAATGGCAAGTCCGTTCCAAAGGGGCGAAACGTGCCAGTGATCATTTCGACAAGAAGGCAGATGCCATCGCCCGTGCCAAAGAAATCGCCGAAAACAAAGAATCCGTGGTGAACGTTTATAAGAAAGACGGCGACCATCAAAAGGATATTGATTTGAGAGAATAAAATTGGCTGCAAAAAAGCGGAAGGAGGTCTTACCTTTGTCGTTTGAGCTGCGCGAAACGTTGCCTACTCTTTCGCTTTTTTGTTTCCTTTCACAGCTAGGTTTGATTAAAACTAAAGCAACCGTTTCTTTGACGTTTCTTTTAAAAAGCAGCGGTTCGTTGTCAGAAACCTAAAAAACGAAGACCTTTTGAATGAACCATCACTTTTAAAATTTCTCGACATCCTAAAAAATAAGCCTATGAAATGCTGATCTAGCAACAGTTGTGAACCATCCGTTACCCCTGTAAACTAGCTTGTGCTTTCTTTAACTAAATAAACCTTGTATACTTGAATTATTAAAAGTACAAGGAGTGGTGTTTGTGAAAAAATTATTTTTTGTGCCGTTTATTTTTCTTTGTTTCCTCTTTGCTCTCCCAGCTGCCGCCCAGACAGTGGAAGAACCTGAACTCGTTTATGACTTAGCATCAGATAGTCCCTATGAGCAGCTGATCACGGTAGATGAAGAAGGCAACGAGGTGATTTTGACCATTGAAAAATTGCCGTCATTCCGAGCAAATCTGGCAGCGGGAACGTATCGTGTGTCAAAAACATCCGCAGGTAATTGGACCGCTAGTTATAATGTAACGGTCAATAGCCGCAATCAATTTACAGGCACTTCGAATTTAAGTTTAGTTGCTCACAGAGGAAGTATCACTTCTAGTTCATTAACTCACACGTCCACCAAAGCCACCTGTACGTTTAAGCAAAAAGCAGGTATAATCACTACCAATGGGAGTGTCGTAACCACGATCTCAAATGGGAAGCTAGTTGTTAAATAGCAGATAGGAGCATACATTGGCTTTAGCAGAACAATTAAAAAGCTGTCGCGAGTCTTCAGGATTGTCGCAAACAGCAGTCGCAGAAAAATTACAGATTTCACGCCAGTCGATTTCAAAATGGGAAAATGGGCGCGGCTATCCAGATATTGAGAATTTGATTTTGTTGAGCGATCTCTACCAAGTCTCGATCGATGAGCTTTTACGTGAGAACGAAGCCTTAAAAGAGCGGATCGAAACCAACAATCAAGAAATCAACGACAAGAAAGAAAAATTGTCGTTACTCCAAAGAACGATGGCAGCAGATAAAGATGAAAGTCTGCTCTTGCTACTGTTAGCTGGAATCGGCTCCTTTCTTTTTCCTTTAGGACTGATCTTAGATGGCTTTGTTTTATGGCGTAACAAAAAAGCCAATAATTTTTATGTATTGATCTATATCGTCTGTGCCTTCTCGATTTTCTTGAATTTGTACGATGGCTATGTCCATCTCAGCAACATCATGAATTGGGGAACCACTACGATTGAAAAAGTGGAATAACTTTAAACTCTGAACAAAACCATCCCTATGTGATTCGTCTCATAGGGATGGTTTATTATATAGTTTTCTGTCAAATTCAATACAGAATTCAAGCAATCGAATGAATGTTTTTATGGTTCAAATGAAAACCAAGAAATTTTTTATCTTCTTAATAAAAAAGAAAAAAACCTTGTTATCAAGCCTTTCTGAAGCTTTTGCAATTTTCCCTTGCTCGATGGTACGATTGAATAGTGGAAAATCATCAGTTGGCACATTGATTAATCTGGTGGGAGAGTATCAAGATTGCTCAGTAAGTATAGATAGGTTCAAAATTTTAACAAAGACTGGCAAATCTATACAGAGGATTTTAAAATATGCAATATTGACCCCATAGCGTTTTTAATATTGATGAACATTTGACCAAGAAAAATATCAGGGTATTATCTGGTGGGGAAAAACAAAAAATTAATCTATTGAGCGCTTTTGTAAGGGATAGGAAAGTAATTATTTTAGATGAGCCGACAGCTGGTTTGGATCAGAAAGCTATCAAAAAATTATAAGAATACCTTTGTGAAACTAAACATGACAAAATATACTTTTTAATTACACATGAGTATGATTTTGATCATTTAGCAAATAAGGTGATCCAATTATAAATTCAGTAGAGGTGATAACATGCTTTTTATGTTACTTATAGGGATGCTACTTATAAGCGTAGGCATCCAATTTAGACGGGGAAAATGGTACCGTCTAATTGCTGGAAATACTTTTAACGACAAACCTATAAAAATTCAGAAAAATGCTGCAAAAGGTGCGTCGAATATTGCATTTATTGTGGGAGCCCTTCAGATTTTCTTTTTTATTTTTATTAAAATGAAACTTAACACTAGATTATTAATAATTGTCGTTGTGATACCTCTTGTTTTATACGCCTTTTATATGATTTTTCATTTTCTCAAAGACTTTATCAAAAATGGCTGATAGGTACACTAAGCACCTTTACTCGATATATAGCTTTTTTGGTTATCCTTGAATGCTATGGTTTAGAAGTCATGTAGCTAGAAAACTTTTTCCTGTTTTATCTTTTGGGTGTCGCTAACCATAATATATCGATAAAAATTTTAGTTGATTTGTGTCCCAGCCGTTGTGATACCTTCTTAAACTAATAACATTTTCGAAAGTAAAGAAGCCCTTTTTCTTAGACCGTAACTTTCATGATTTACGTTTTAGAAAAGAGCTTCTTTATTTTTGTCCAAATTAGATTGTCGATGTTCTAGAAGTATTTTAAAATTTTCTAACGAATAAGCATTTAACAAATTATAGCCTTTTGGTGTTAAACACCAAAAGGCTGTAATCCTGGCTTTTATTAGTTAACCTTGGCAATCTTCCCTTGCTCGATATACACCATCAAAATACTGATATCAGCTGGGTTTACTCCGCTGATACGGCTCGCTTGGGCGATGGTTTCGGGTTGGATTTTTTGCAGTTTTTGTTTGGCTTCTGTTGCCAAGCCATTGATAGCGGAATAGTCGATGTTTTCAGGAATGCGTTTGGCTTCCATCCGTTTGAGTTTCTCCACTTTTTCGAGAGCTTTTTTGATATAGCCTTCGTATTTGATTTGGATCTCGACTTGTTCGATCTCTTTTGGCTTCAATGCTTCATTGGCTTCGATAAATTGTAGCATTTCGGCATACGTCACTTCAGGCCGACGCAAGAATTCATTGGCTAAAACGCCATCTTTCAAGGTAGCCGTCCCTTTAGCAGTCAAATACGCTTGTACTTCTGGCGTTGGTTTGATGCGGATCTTAGATAAACGTTTAATTTCTGCTTCAACAGCTTCTTTTTTCGCTACATACGCTTCGTATTGTGCTTCTGGGACGAGCCCGATTTGATGTCCCACTTCGGTCAAACGCAGATCCGCATTATCATGACGCAGCAATAAGCGGTATTCGGCACGAGAGGTCAATAAGCGGTAAGGTTCATTGGTTCCTTTGGTCACCAAATCATCGATCATCACACCGATATAACCGTCGCTGCGTTTCATAATGAAGGGTTCTTTGCCTTGAATTTTCAAAGCAGCGTTGATGCCTGCGATCAAGCCTTGACCGGCCGCTTCTTCATAGCCGCTGGTTCCGTTGGTTTGTCCTGCCGTAAAGAGGTTTTCGATGACTTTGGTTTCTAATGTTGGACGCAATTGATGAGGCACCACGACATCATATTCAATGGCGTAGCCCGTCCGCATCATTTCCGCTTTTTCTAAACCTGCGATGGAATGCAGCATTTGGACTTGGACATCTTCTGGCATAGAAGTAGAAAGCCCTTGAACATACACTTCTTCGGTGTTCAACCCTTCTGGTTCCAAGAACAGTTGGTGACGAGATTTGTCTGCAAAACGCACGATTTTGTCTTCGATAGATGGGCAATAACGGGCACCTACTCCTTCAACGATCCCTGTAAACATCGGCGCCCGGTGTAAATTCTGGTTGATGATTTGGTGCGTCCCTTCGTTCGTATAGGTCAACCAGCAAGGTTCTTGGTTTTGATTGTAGACTTCATCGGGTGTGCTGTAACTAAAGTGATTCGGTTGTTCATCGCCAGGCTGGATCTCCGTTACCTCATAGTTGATGGTGCTGGATTTCACCCGCGGTGGTGTACCCGTTTTAAAACGAGCGATCTCTAGGCCAAGCTCTTTCAAATGATCGGCTAGTCCAATCGATGGCTGGGAGTTGTTTGGTCCAGAAGAATACTTCAACTCTCCAATGATGATCTCTCCTCGCAACGCTGTTCCCGCAGTGATCACTACAGCTTGGGCTTGGTAACGAGCGCCTGTAGAGGTCACGACGCCACGGCATTCGCCTTCTTCAACGATCAGCTTTTCAACGATTCCTTGGCGCAGTGTCAGATTGGCTTCTTTTTCGATCGTTCGTTTCATTTCAGCCGCATAGGCATGTTTATCGGCTTGCGCCCGCAAGGCCCGCACAGCGGGACCTTTTCCTGTATTGAGCATCCGCATTTGGATGTAGGTTTTGTCGATATTTTTGCCCATTTCTCCGCCTAAAGCATCGATTTCGCGCACCACGACGCCTTTTGCTGGTCCGCCGACGGAGGGATTACAAGGCATGAATGCGACCATGTCTAAGTTGATGGTCAGCAAGAGGGTTTTTGCCCCCATTCGGCTGGCTGCCAAGGCAGCTTCTGATCCGGCATGGCCGGCACCAACAACGATCACGTCATAACTTTCTGCTTGATATTCTTGCATGGTGTTCTCCTTTTTACGCCAGTGGCGCATTCTTTATTTTCCTAAACAAAACTGACTGAACAATTGGGTGATCAACTCATCTTGGACACTGTCGCCGACAACTTCTCCTAGATAGTCCCAGCAGCGTGTCATATCGATTTGAACCAAGTCGACAGGCATTCCTGCTTCGATCCCTTGGATGACCTCAGACAACGACTGAACGGCATTTTCTAATAAGGCAATGTGGCGAGTATTAGAAAGATAGGAAGCATCCTTATCGGTGGTCTTGCCCCCAAAGAATAGATCGGCAATGGCTTGTTCCAGTTGGTCTAAGCCTTCGTTGGTCAACACAGAGACAGAAAAAATCGGTTCATCTGCTGCGTACTGCGCTAGCTCAGCGGGTGCTAATTTTGGCTCAAGGTCGGTCTTATTCAATAAGATGATCCGACGGCTGCCAGCAGTCAGCTCCAGCAATTGTTTGTCTTCCTGGGTCAATCCTTCGCTTTGGTTGAGAACCAGCAAAATCAACTCCGCTTCTGCCAATGCTTTGCGGCTGCGTTCGACCCCGATTTTCTCAACGACATCTTCTGTTTCGCGGATACCAGCCGTATCGATCAGTTTCAACGGTACCCCGCGAACATTGACATACTCTTCAATGACATCTCGAGTCGTACCAGCAATGTCTGTCACGATGGCTTTTTCTTCCCTTAATAAATGGTTCAATAAGCTGGATTTACCGACATTCGGCCGACCGATGATCGCGGTACTCAAACCTTCTCGCAAAATTTTTCCTTGTTGGGCAGTCGCTAATAAGGCTTGGATCTGCCCTTTGACCATCGTGGCTTTTTCTAACAATAAGCGGGTCGTCAATTCTTCCACATCATCGTATTCAGGGTAATCGATATTCACTTCAACTTGTGCCAGCGTCTCTAAAATCTCTTGGCGTAAAGTCCGAATCAAGTGGGAAAGATTGCCATCCAGCTGATTGACAGCGAGATTCATCGCCTTATCGGTCTTGGCACGAATCAAGTCCATCACCGCCTCGGCTTGAGAAAGGTCAACCCGTCCGTTTAAAAAGGCCCGCTTGGTGAATTCTCCCGGCTCAGCCAACCGTGCGCCTTGTCGTAAAACCAGCTGCAAGAGTTGATTGACGACAACGATCCCGCCGTGGCAGTTGATCTCGACGACATCTTCTCGGGTAAAGGTCCGCGGCTTTTTCATCACTGATAGCATCACTTCATCCATCAAACGGTTTTCTTCTGGGTCCACGATATGACCATAATGGATCGTATGACTAGGGACTTGGGCGAGGGTTTTAGTGCCTGCTTGAAAAATCCGATCCGCAATTGCGATCGCTTCTTCCCCGCTTAATCGCACAATACTGATGGCCCCTTCGCCTGGCGGGGTGGAAATCGCGGCAATCGTATCAAATTCTTGCGTTATATTCGCCATGTTGCTTGCTCCTCCTATTTTTTCACATAAAAAAAGTGCCCACTCCACCCGTCAAATTGATTGAAAATCAATAAAAACGAGTAGACTTAGCACTTTGACTGCTTGTCAATTAAATTCTGGAAATAGATTAGCACATTTTTGCGTGAGTCGCAAGCTTCCTTCAAAAACTTTTAAATTTTGCATCTGTCCGCAAAAACCTTTAAAATAAAAGCAAAGAATAAGAAAAGAGGGATCTATTATGGAAACCATCAAATCATCAAACAGCGCTGCTCGCATTAAAGAAATCATTTTATCGACAGGAAACGTGAATCGGCCTTACGTCGTGCGGGATATCGTCTTTGCGGCAGACAAAATCGAAGTAGATCTATTTGATACATCTGTGAATTTGAACGATCTGTTGGCAGATGTGACCTATCGCTTAAAAGAAACCGCCCACAGCTACGGAGCGAATGCAGTGATCAACTGTCATTTCGAACATGACCGCATCGTCGAAGGCGACAAAACCTACCTTGAGATCTTTGCCTATGGTACAGTGGTTCAATTTACTCAATCAACCATCGGCGGCTAATTGCCTCTATCATCAAAGAAAAATACAAAAAAGAGTCCGCGGCATACGGACTCTTTTTTGATACCAAAGGCTGACCTACGTAACGTATGTTGACTTTGATAAGAATGATTTCTAGTCAAGGATACTTGGTTTTAAATTTGTTGTCAATCGCTTTTTCCCATCAAAAAAGGGAAAGGCTTGTCAGACCGCCTTTCCCTTTTTCATTAAATTCGTTTGTCCGCAGGTTCCACTACTAAGTAGCGATACGGTTCATCCCCTTCAGAATGAGTTTGAACATACGCATCTTTACTCAAAACTGAATGGATCTGCTTTCTTTCAAACGCCGGCATCGGTTCTAAAAAGACTGGGCGGCCTGTTCGTTTGACTTTTTCAGCAGTACGGCTAGCCAAACGTTCTAAGATCGCTTGACGTTTTTCACGGTAATCTCCGACATTCACTACAATCGACAATTTGTTTTTCGCGATGCGGTGAATATACACTTGCGCCAAATATTGCAGTGCATTCAAGGTTTTGCCGTGCTTCCCAATCAAAATGCCTTGTTTTTGCGTTTCTAAATGAAAGACGATCACGCCGTCTTGACGAGCGGTTTTTACTAAGGCGGGTGCATTCAATGCTTTTGAAATATTTGTCAGATAGAGTCCCAGCTGAGCCAGCGCTTCCTCATCTGAAAGATCCGTCAGCAAAACAGGTTCGCTCGCTGCTGCTTCCATCACACTGCTTGCATCCTCTGTCGTCACAGGATCTGGTTCTACCAGCGGTTTTGCTGGTACTTCTTCAACGGGTGCCGGTTCTTCAACGATTCGTTTTTCAATGGAGACCCGTGCTTGTTTTTTTCCTAGACCCAAGAAGCCTTTTTTTCCTTCATCCAGGACTTCGATTACTGCTTGATCTTTGGTGATACCAAGGACTTGCAATCCCTCTTGAATTGCTTCATCTACTGTCAGATTTTCATAAATCGGCATTGCAGTGCAACCTCCTCTTATTTTTTCCGTTTCTTTTTAGGACTCATTGCTTTTTTCAGCGCACGTTCACGCTCGCGTTCTTTGCGGGCAGCTTCTTCTCTTTCTTGGCGAATCTTGAATGGGTTATTTAAGATCATTGTTTGCACAACTTGGAATGCATTGGAAACGACCCAGTACAAGGAAAGACCGCTGGCAATGTTGATCCCCATCAGTAAGATCATCATCGGCATAGCGAAATTCATGATTTTCAGACTCGCATTTGATTCCACTTGGCTCATACTTGATAAGTAAGTACTTGCAAAAGTAAAGAGCGCCGCTAAAATCGGCAAGATGAAGTATGGGTCACGATCACCCAGCTGCAGCCATAAGAATTTTCCTTCTTGCAGAGCAGGAACCCGTGAGATCGATTGCCACAAGGCCATCAAAATCGGCATTTGTACCAATAATGGTAGACAGCCGGCATAGGGATTGACATTGTTTTCCGCATACAAACGTTGTGTTTCTTCTTTTAACTTGCTTTGTGTTTCTGTATCTTTTGACGCATATTGCTGCTGCAGCGCTTTTAACTTCGGTTGTAATTCTTGCGTTTTGCGCATGCTTTTGGTTTGGAAGTGCATCAACGGCATCAAAATGACCCGAATGATCAATGTAAAGAGGATGATCCCGATCCCGGCATTGCCGAAGGAGAGGGCTTTGATCGCCTCTGCAAAATAATAAACGATGTAACGGTCCCATAGACCAGTACTTTGTGCATTTACTTCACCTGTTGCACCGCAGGCAGATAAGACAACTACTAATGAGAGGACTCCCAAAAATAGTAAGACGCGTTTCCCTTTTTTCACGTAACTAATTCCTTTCCATTAATGAATAATTTTGGCAAGTTTTAAGACATGCTCTAAATTCGAGTAGATTTCCTTTGAGGAACATGTGGCGATACTTGGACGGGCGATCACGATGAAATCGACCGCTGGTTCGATTCGCGGCTTCATTTCCGTTAAACTTGCACGGATCTTGCGCTTGATCTCATTTCGCTTCACTGCATTACCGACTTTTTTCCCTACAGATAAACCAACTCGAAAATGTGATTGCTCTTTAGGTAAGACATACACCACGAACTTCCGATTTGCAAAAGAATTTCCTGCCTGAAAAACTTTTTGAAAATCTTGCTCTGTTTTTACTCGATAGGATTTTCTCATCTTCGGTTCCTTCACTTCTTTCAATTAAGCTTCGCGAAACGGATTGAATCCGTAACCACTCACCTGTCAATAATACCATATTTGCCAAAAGTCAGACACTATATTCCGCAAAAACGGCATAAAAAAAACCACTGGCATTCAGTGGCTTACGCAGAAATAACCTTTCTGCCTTTACGACGACGGCTAGCTAAAACACGACGTCCATTTTTTGTACTCATACGTTTACGGAATCCGTGAACTTTTTGACGTTTACGTTTATTTGGTTGATACGTTCTTTTCATTTATTTCCACCTCCATCAGGATAATGCTTATGCGCACAGACATACTTTGATAGTATAACGAGTCAAGTACTAGTTTGTCAATAAGAAGTTTGCTCAAAATCAGGCATTCTTTATCCACAATCCCTTTGATTTGTGTGGGTTTGCTGTTTATAGCCAATTTTTGTGGATAACTTTTTCCCCAGAGTTATTTTGGCTTTTTCCACAAACAAACAGCCTGTAGAAAAGTTTTCCACAATCACTTTTTTAACTGTTGATAACTACCACGAAACCTAGTGTTATCAAGGTGTGATCTTCACATCGATCTGTGGATAAAGGAGATTGTTTTACAGTTATGCACATTCTTTTTCTGCCTGTGGATAGTCGAATTTCGAACATGTGCATTTCCATTTTTCTTTTATCCCGTTTTGTGGAAAAGTATTTTTTTCTAACCTTTTTTATCGTAATCTGTGGAAAACTTTTTCAATCCGTGCTATTTTAGTTATATCTATTCTTAGTTATAGGAGGACAATTTATGCCATCTGCTGATTCTATTTGGCAAGATCTTCAACGTTCCTTTAAAGAAGAGCTGAATCCGGCCAGTTATAGTGCTTGGATCGAGACTGCCAATGTCTTGTCGTTTGAAAAAAATCAGCTGCTGATCGAAGTACCCAGCGATCTTCATAAATCTTATTGGGAAAAAAATCTAGCTGCCAAAATTGTTGAAATGGGATTTATGAAAACTGGTGAAGAATTGATTCCTAGTTTTGTGACTGTCGAAGAAGCAGAAGCTTTAAAAACAGCCCCTTCTACTATTCAAACAGCTGCAGAAGAAAACGAGCGGCCGCCGAAATCGATCTTAAATGAAAAATACACATTTGATACCTTTGTCATCGGGAAAGGCAATCAGATGGCCCACGCTGCTGCTTTAGTTGTTGCAGAAGATCCTGGGTCTATTTATAATCCGCTGTTCTTCTATGGTGGCGTTGGTTTAGGGAAAACCCACTTGATGCACGCGATCGGTCATCAAATGTTGCTGAAACGTCCCAATGCCAAAATCAAGTACGTTAGTAGTGAAAATTTCACCAATGATTTCATTACTTCTATTCAAAAGAACAAAATGGAAGATTTTCGAAACGAATACCGCAATGTTGATCTTTTGCTGGTGGATGATATTCAATTCTTAGTCAATAAAGAAGGAACCCAAGAAGAATTCTTTAATACCTTCGAAGAACTGTATCGCAATAATAAACAGATCGTCTTGACAAGTGATCGTTTGCCAAATGAGATCCCGACTTTGCCGGAACGTTTGGTTTCCCGTTTTGCTTGGGGCTTATCCGTTGATATCACCCCGCCGGATCTAGAGACGCGGACTGCGATTTTGCGGAAAAAAGCCGAAGCCGAACGCTTGGAGATCCCCGACGATACCTTAAGTTATATCGCTGGGCAGATCGATTCGAATATCCGAGAACTTGAAGGAGCACTCGTGCGGGTGCAAGCTTTTGCTACGATGCAAAACTCAGACATTACAACGAGCTTGGCAGCTGAAGCCATCAAAGCCTTGAAATCAAGCCATGGCTCGACCCAAGTTTCGATTTTGCAGATCCAAGAAGAAGTCGCAAAATACTATCACATTCATGTCAATGATCTAAAAGGGAAAAAACGGGTCAAAGGCATCGTGGTCCCACGGCAGATCGCGATGTATCTCTCTCGAGAACTGACCGATAGTTCTTTACCAAAAATCGGCGGCGAATTTGGCGGCAAAGACCATACAACGGTCATTCATGCCCATGAAAAAATTCAGCATTTAGTCGAAACAGATCCCACGATCAAAAATGAGATCGCTGAAATCAAACAAATCCTCTTCAGCTGATCTGTGGATAAGAAAAGAAGAACCAAAAAAGTTGTCCACAAGTTATTCACAGGCATTTTCGTTAGTCTAATCACTCTTTTCTCGAGTTATCCACATTACTAACAAGCCTATTACTACTATTACTTTTATTTAATAACTATAAATTAAAGGAGTATCGCTATGAAGCTAACTTTAAACCGAACAGAGTTCATGCAAGAATTACAAACTGTCCAACGGGCGATTTCAACCAAAACCACCATCCCGATCTTAACTGGAGTAAAATTATCCCTTTCCGAAAAAGGATTGACCATGACTGGGAGCAACGCCGATATTTCCATTGAAACTTTTTTAAGTGTGGAAAACGAAAAAGCGCAAATGCAAATCGAAAAAACAGGAGCGATCGTTTTACAAGCACGTTTCTTCAGCGAAATTGTTCGTCGTTTGCCTGAAAGTACCTTAACGTTAGAAGTTTTAGACAATAATCAAGTAGCGATCACTTCTGGAAAAGCCAACTTTACCGTCAACGGCTTGGATGCCGATAGTTATCCACATTTACCAGTTGTCGAAAGTCAAGATTCGATCGAGATTCCAGCCCACGTATTGAATAAGGTCGTTAGTGAAACAGTCTTTGCGGTTTCGCAACACGAAAGCCGTCCGATCTTGACTGGGGTCCACTTTGTCTTAGAAAATCAAAAATTATTAGCTGTTGCGACGGACTCACACCGTTTGAGCCAACGAGTGATTCCATTGGAAAGCGGAGAAACAGCCTTCAACATCGTGATTCCTGGCAAAAGCTTAACGGAACTTTCTCGTTCCTTAACAGATGAAGAAGAAGCGATCCAAATCAGCATTATGGATAACCAAGTATTGTTCCAAACGAAAACCATGAAATTCTATTCTCGTTTATTGGAAGGAACTTACCCAGATACCAACCGTCTGATTCCTTCAAGCTTCAATACTGAGATTGAATTTTCTGTCCCAGAATTGTTACAAGCCATCGAACGGGCGTCATTGCTTTCTCATGAAGGCCGTAACAACATCGTTCGTTTGGCGATCTCCGAAGAAGCCGTTGTCTTATATGGAAACTCACCAGAAATCGGGAAAGTCGAAGAAGATCTTTCTTTTGAAAAAGTGACCGGCGACCCATTAGAGATCTCTTTCAATCCTGACTATATGAAAGCAGCACTACGAGCATTTGGTGACACCAGCATTGTGATCCGCTTTATCTCAGCGATCCGTCCCTTTACATTGGAGCCGACAGAGAGCAAAGGCAGCTTTATCCAGCTGATCACACCGGTGCGAACCAACTAGTTTTTCATGTCTTTTGAAAAAAGTTGAAACAATCATCTGAAAATGAATAAATGAGTTAAAAGGGCTTAAAATCGTTTTTAAGCCCTTTTTTCTATTTTGGCTTCTTTTTTGTCTAAAAGCAGTAAGTCTTCTGAGAATGAAAAATATGCCGATGAATTTGTTTTCTTGGCAAAAAAAGAGTATAATAGAGCTAAACGCTCTTTGATAGAATTGAGGGGAATTATGAAAATGCAAATACCGTTAGAAACGGAATACATGACACTTGGACAAATGCTCAAAGAAGTCAGTGTGATCAGCAGCGGCGGCCAAGCGAAATGGTACCTTGCAGAGCACACCGTTTTTGTCGACGGCGAGCCAGAAAATCGACGAGGGCGCAAATTGTATGCGGGAATGCGTGTTGAGCTACCTGATGAAGGTACTTTTTTTATGGTGAAGAAGGAAGACGCCGATGCGCCTGAATGAGTTGCATTTAAGCAATTATCGGAACTATGATTCGCTGACACTGACTTTTGAGAAAGGTCTGGTCATTTTTTTAGGCGAAAACGCGCAAGGAAAAACCAATATTTTAGAAAGTATCTATGTATTGGCGATGACCAAAAGCCACCGCACCTCCAGCGAGCAAGAGCTTATCCGCTGGGACACAGAAGGTGCGCGGATCTCTGGCAGTGTCAGTCGGGGACGCTCAACGATCCCGTTAGAACTGTTTTTGTCAAAAAAAGGACGAAAAACGAAAGTAAACCACATTGAGCAAAAAAAGCTCAGTAGTTACATAGGGCAGTTGAATGTCATTTTATTTGCTCCAGAAGACCTCTCCCTTGTAAAAGGAAGTCCCCAAGTCCGCCGCAAATTTCTCGATATGGAAATAGGGCAGATCGATCCAATCTATCTCTATGATCTCGTTCAATACCAATCCGTTTTGAAACAGCGCAATCAATACTTAAAACAGCTGAATGAAAAAAAACAGACCGATGAGATCTATTTAGATGTTTTGACGGAACAGCTGGTGGCTTTCGGCAGTAAAATCATTTTAGCCAGACAACGATTTGTTCAGCGCTTGGCGTATTGGGCAAATCAGCTGCACCAAAAGATCAGCCAAGGAAAAGAAACCTTGCAGATCGACTACTTATCGAATGTGCCTGGTGAGGCGAGTACGCTGGAGGAGATCCAACAGCAATTTGTCAAAGCCTTGGCACCAGTCAAAGACCGTGAACGATTTCGGCAAGTCACGTTGGCAGGTCCGCATCGAGACGATCTGGATTTTTTGATCAATGAGAAAAATGTTCAGACCTTTGGTTCGCAAGGACAGCAGCGAACGACCGCCTTAAGTGTTAAATTGGCAGAAATCGATTTGATGAAAGAAGAAACGGGGGAATATCCCGTCCTTTTATTAGATGACGTTATGAGTGAGCTGGATGATTCCCGACAACTGCATTTATTGGAGACCATTGAAGGAAAAGTTCAGACCTTTCTGACAACGACGACATTAGAACATGTGAAAGACAAAATGTCTGTGGAAGCAGAGATTTTTTATGTAGAGCAAGGACATATTAAAGGAGAATAGACTGAATGACAGAAGAAGAAAAAAGCTTAGTTGAACGTGCGAAAGCCTATGATGCCAGTCAGATCCAAGTGTTGGAAGGACTAGAAGCCGTCCGCAAACGACCTGGGATGTACATTGGTTCTACCAGTTCAGAAGGTTTGCACCACTTAGTATGGGAAATCGTCGATAACTCGATCGATGAAGCACTAGCAGGCTTTGCCTCAAGTATTCAAGTGATCATTGAACCAGATAATAGTATTACGGTCGTCGATGACGGTCGGGGGATCCCCGTTGATATCCAAGCCAAAACAGGCCGTCCAGCGGTAGAAACCGTCTTTACGATCCTGCATGCCGGCGGGAAATTCGGCGGTGGCGGCTACAAAGTATCTGGTGGACTGCACGGAGTAGGTTCCTCCGTCGTTAATGCGTTATCCACGACTTTAGACGTAAAAGTCTATAAAGAAGGCAAAGTGTATTATCAAGAATACCATCGTGGGGCAGTCGTTGATGACTTGAAAGTGATCGATGAAACCGACCGCCACGGAACGACCGTCCACTTTGTTCCAGATCCAGAGATCTTTACGGAAACAACCGTATTCAATTTTGATAAATTAGCGACACGGGTTCGGGAATTAGCCTTCTTGAACCGTGGCTTAAAAATCTCGATCGAAGACAAACGGGAAGAAAAACCCGTCTTGAAAGAATATCATTACGATGGCGGGATCAAGAGCTATGTGGAGCATTTGAATGCAAGTAAGACAGTGATTTTCCCAGATCCGATCTACTTAGAAGGAGAACAACAAGGAATCACGGTTGAAGTTTCCATGCAATATACCGATAGCTACCACAGCAACCTGTTGAGTTTTGCCAACAACATCCATACCTATGAAGGCGGAACCCATGAATTTGGGTTTAAGACTGCCTTGACACGGGTGATCAACGATTACGCCCGCAAGTCAAAATTGATGAAAGAAAACGACGAAAACCTGACCGGAGAAGATGTTCGGGAAGGATTGACTGCAGTTATCTCTATCAAGCATCCAGATCCTCAGTTTGAGGGACAAACGAAAACCAAATTAGGAAATTCCGAAGTGCGGACAGTCACTGATCGTCTTTTTTCCGAACATTTCACGAAATTCTTGATGGAAAACCCGAATGTGGGTCGTCAAGTCGTGGAAAAAGGACTTTTGGCATCAAAAGCCCGTCAAGCAGCCAAACGTGCCCGAGAAATGACTCGCCGAAAGGGTGCGTTAGAAATCAGTAACTTACCTGGGAAATTAGCCGACTGTTCCAGTAATGATCCAGAAAAATGCGAACTGTTTATCGTCGAAGGAGATTCTGCCGGCGGTTCAGCAAAACAAGGCCGCAGTCGCGAATTCCAAGCGATCTTACCGATCCGTGGGAAAATTTTAAATGTCGAAAAAGCCAGCATGGACAAAATCTTAGCAAACGAAGAGATCCGTTCGCTGTTTACGGCAATGGGAACTGGGTTTGGTGCTGATTTTGATGTAGCAAAAGCCCGTTACCACAAGCTAGTTATCATGACTGATGCCGATGTCGATGGTGCCCATATCCGGACCCTACTTTTGACGCTGTTCTATCGTTATATGCGTCCAATCGTTGAAGCTGGTTATGTCTATATCGCACAACCGCCATTGTACGGTGTCAAACAAGGGAAAAATATCCACTATATCCAACCCGGCAAGAATGCCGAACAAGATTTGAAAAATACGATTGAATCACTGCCTGCGACACCAAAACCAACGGTTCAACGCTACAAAGGTCTAGGGGAAATGGATGACCACCAGTTATGGGAAACCACGATGGACCCTGAAAATCGGATGATGCTGCGGGTCAGCGTAGATGATGCCATAGAAGCCGATCAAATTTTTGAAATGCTGATGGGGGATCGCGTCGAACCAAGACGGGCCTTTATCGAAGAAAACGCGCACTACGTGAAAAATCTTGACATCTAGCCAATCGTAGAGGAGGAAACAGCTTGAGTGAAGAAGCAAAACAAAATATTCATGACGTCAATCTGACCAGTGAAATGCGCGAGTCCTTTATCGATTATGCAATGAGTGTAATTGTTGCTAGGGCTTTACCAGATGTGCGGGATGGCTTAAAGCCGGTTCACCGCCGAATTTTATATGGAATGAATGAATTAGGGGTCACACCAGACAAGCCCCATAAAAAATCAGCCCGAATCGTCGGCGATGTCATGGGGAAATACCATCCCCATGGGGACAGTGCGATCTATGAATCAATGGTGCGGATGGCACAGCCCTTTAGCTATCGCTACATGCTAGTCGATGGCCATGGAAACTTTGGTTCAGTCGATGGTGACGGTGCCGCTGCGATGCGGTATACCGAAGCCCGCATGAGTAAACTGGCGATGGAGATGCTGCGGGACATCAACAAAGATACCGTTGATTTCCAAAGCAACTATGATGATACAGAACGAGAACCAGCGGTATTACCTGCCCGCTTCCCGAACCTTTTGGTCAACGGGACGACTGGGATCGCTGTTGGGATGGCGACCAATATCCCGCCTCATAACTTGAATGAAGTCATTGCAGCCATCGATCTATTGATGGAAAATCCAGAAGTCACAACGAGTGAATTGATGGAAGTCCTACCAGGACCAGACTTCCCAACTGGCGGGATCGTGATGGGAAAATCCGGTATTCGCCGTGCCTATGAAACAGGGAAAGGGTCGATCACTGTTCGCGGAAAAGTCGAAGTGACTGAAATGCCCAACGGCAAAGAACGGATCTTAGTGACTGAATTGCCATATATGGTCAATAAAGCGAAGTTGATCGAACGGATCTCTGAGCTGCACCGTGACAAGCGGATCGAAGGAATCACCGATCTGCGGGATGAATCATCTCGTGAAGGCATGCGGATCGTGATCGATGTTCGTCGCGACGTCAGTGCGTCGGTGATCTTAAACAATCTCTACAAAATGACTGCACTGCAATCTTCTTTTGGCTTTAATATGTTAGCCATTGAAAAAGGCGTGCCGAAGATTTTGAGCTTGAAACGAATTTTAGAAAACTACATCGAGCACCAACAAGAAGTGGTGACTCGTCGGACACAGTTTGATAAAAACAAAGCAGAAGCTCGTGCCCACATCTTGGAAGGATTACGGATCGCATTGGATCATATCGATGAGATCATTGCTTTGATCCGGGCATCAAATTCTGATGATGAAGCGAAAAATAGCATGATGGAGCGCTTCAAATTGTCCGATCGCCAAGCGCAAGCGATTTTAGATATGCGTTTGCGTCGCTTGACTGGTTTGGAACGTGACAAGATCGAAAACGAGTACCAAGGCTTGTTAGAATTTATCGCTGATTTGACAGACATTTTAGCAAATCCACAACGAGTCCTAGAGATCATCCAAACGGAGTTGCAAGAATTAGGCCAACGCTTTGGTGATGATCGCCGGACTGAATTATTGGTTGGGGAAGTCTTAAGTCTTGAAGATGAAGATTTGATCGAAGAAGAAGAAATCGTCATTACCTTGACGAACAATGGGTACATCAAACGAGTAGCTAAGTCTGAATTCCGTGCACAACGCCGCGGCGGACGTGGCGTTCAAGGAATGGGGATCCACGATGAAGACTTCGTGAAGACGTTGGTTTCTTGTTCGACTCATGACACATTACTGTTCTTCACCAATAAAGGGAAAGTTTATAAAGCCAAAGGCTATGAAATTCCTGAGTATGGTCGGGCAGCCAAAGGGATCCCTGTGATCAATCTCCTAGGGATCGATTCTAGCGAACGGATCGAAGCGATCATTTCGGCTTCTGGTGGGCCTCAAGAAGGACGCTACTTGTTCTTCACGACGCGTCTAGGTGTGGTCAAACGGACCTCAGTGACGGCCTTTTCAAATATCCGTGCCAATGGTCTGATTGCGATCGGTCTTCGGGAAAATGATGAGTTGGTCAACGTGATCGAAACCCATGGCGAAGATGTCGTGATCATTGGAACCCACGATGGCTACTCTGTGACCTTCAAAGAAGCGCTTGTGCGGGATATGGGTCGGACAGCTGCTGGTGTGCGAGGCATTCGTCTAAGAGACGGAGACTACGTGGTAGGCGCTGCAGTGATCACAGAAGACAGTGAAGTCTTGGTCATCACTGAGAACGGCTATGGCAAGCGTACCAAAGGCTCTGAATACCCAATCAAAGGTCGGGGCGGAAAAGGGATCAAAACAGCCAACATTACGGCGAAAAACGGTCCATTAGCCGGCTTGACGACGGTCAGCGGTGAGGAAGACATCATGGTGATCACCGATAAAGGCGTCTTGATTCGTTTCAATGTAGCGACTGTTTCCAAAACTGGTCGGGCAACCTTAGGGGTTCGTTTGATGAAGATGGAAAACAATGCCAAAGTAGTGACGATGGCAACGGTTGAACCAGAAGTCGAAGAAGAACTAGCGACTGCTGAAGAAACAGCGGTACAAGACGTACCAGTTGTGGAAGAAGCAACGGAAGACACCACGGATACACAAGAATAAGCAATACGTTTTTCTAGGAAGACAGCAAGCTGCGAACCTGCAGCTTGCTGTCTTCTTACTCTTTTTCAAAAAATCGGCAGCAGCTGACGTATTTATCAGTGTAAGCGATTGTTTGCGGTGATGGGTAGATGCAGGGACGCAAAAAAACAGCTTGCAGTAAGGACGAAAAAAGTGTATAATAATTATTTGTGAGTAGTCTAATTAGACCACTCTCTCTGCTCCTAGAAAACTAGGGGCCAAAGTCCACAGGGAGGTGAAAAATCAATGGAAAACACGAAATATGAGATTTTATATATCATTCGTCCAAACATTGATGAAGAAGCAAAAGCCGCATTGATCGCTCGTTTTGACTCAATCTTAACTGATAACGGCGCTGAAGTTATCGAATCAAAAGATTGGCAAAAACGCCGTCTAGCGTATGAAATGGATGGATTCCGTGAGGGTATCTATCACATCGTTAAAGTTTCTTCTTCAACAACTGCAAGTGCAATCAACGAGTTTGACCGTCTTGCGAAAATCAATGATGACATTATCCGTCACATGATTGTCAAAGAAGAAGCATAATATTGTTTCACATGAAACAAAAGCGATGAGGAGATGATGAACTTTGATTAATAATGTTGTACTAGTAGGAAGACTAACCAAAGATCCTGATTTACGTTACACTTCTAATGGCACTGGTGTCGCAACCTTTACCTTGGCGGTAAACCGCAATTTTACCAACCAAAGTGGAGAGCGCGAAGCTGATTTCATCAACTGTGTTATTTGGAGAAAACCAGCGGAAACATTAGCAAACTATGCACGCAAAGGAACTTTATTAGGGGTTACTGGACGTATTCAAACCCGTTCATACGACAACCAACAAGGCCAACGTGTTTATGTAACAGAAGTCGTTGCTGACAACTTCCAATTATTAGAGTCGCGGAATGCTTCCGAGCAAAGACGCACAACTGATAGCGGATCTGGCAGTAACAATACGTATAACTCAAACAGTTCTTCTGGATTTGGTAACAATAACTCAAATCAAACTCAATCCTCTCAACCATCAGGAATGCCTAATTTTGATCGAGACAACTCCGATCCATTCGGAAACTCATCAATCGACATTTCAGACGATGATTTACCATTCTAAGAAATTGATAGGAGGGAAATAGGATGGCACAACAAAGAAGAGGCGGACGCAAACGTCGTAAAGTAGACTACATTGCTGCAAACCATATTGAACATATCGATTATAAAGATATTGAATTACTAAAACGTTTCATTTCAGAACGCGGTAAAATCTTACCACGTCGTGTAACTGGTACTGGTGCGAAAAACCAACGCAAACTTACCATTGCAATCAAACGTGCGCGTATCATGGGATTACTTCCATTCGTAGGCGAAGAATAAATCGAATGATTTTCATTGACAAGTTTCTTTTGAAGCTTGTCAATTTTTTTATCCATCGAAGAGTAACTTGTTATTTTATATATAGATAGAATAACGAATGATAGAAATTTTTCCCTGGTTGGTTCACCAAAAAAGTTTCACGTGGAACTTTTTTGCATCAATCGCCTATTTGATTGTTTTGTGGTAAAATAAGGAACAAAGCTTCAAAAAAATGGGATGATACATTGAGGGGTAAAAAAGATGGCAGCAATTGGGTTGATTTCAATTGATAATTACGATGATTTGATTGAGAAAAAAGACGACAAACAAGTTTCTTATTTGAACTCGCTGATCACGACATTGATTTCTGATTGGGCAAGTGAGAATCATGTTTTTTACAAACGAATCAATTCCGAGCGGTTTCTTTTCGTCGCGAAGTATTCAGATATTGAGCGGATGAAGGAAGAAAAATTCCAATTTTTGACTAGAGTACGGCAAGTTGCGGAAAAAAATGATCTGCCATTAACGATCAGTATGGGGATCTCCTATGGGGAAGAGTCTTTTGAAGAGATCGGGGAAGTGGCACAAAACAATCTCGACATTGCGTTAGTTCGTGGCGGTGATCAAGTCGTTTTAAAAGAAGCCAAAGAAGAAGCAAAACCGCAATTCTTTGGTGGCAATACAGACGGCACACCCAAGAGAACGCGTGTTCGTTCTCGTGCCATGAGTACGGCGTTGAGAAAGATTTTTGCTGAAAACCAGCGGATCTTTATCATGGGTCATCGTTACCCAGACATGGATGCCTTAGGTTCGGCTTTTGGGGTGGCTTACATGGCGATGATGAGCGATAAAGAATGCTACATCATTTTAAATCCAAAAGAGATCACCGCAGACATTCAACGGGCGTTGGAAGAATTGAAAAAATACCCCGAGCTGGAACGATTTGTGATCACTGGGGAAGAAGCAGTTAATTTATCAAATGAAGAAAGTGTCTTAGTGATGGTAGATTACCATAAGCCATCGATGTCGATCTCGCAAGCGGTCTATGATGAATTTGACAAAATCGCAGTGATCGATCACCATCGTCGCGGGGATGAGTTTCCCGATAAGCCACTCTTGACGTATATTGAATCTTCCGCGTCTTCGGCATCGGAACTGGTAGCAGAATTGATCCAGTATCGTGCTTCTCGCAGATCGCAAGTCCCGAAATTTATTACGACTTCTTTATTAGCGGGCATCTACGTGGATACGAAGAACTTCACGGTGCGAACCACTGGTCGGACCTTTGATATTGCTGGTTATTTGAAAAACCAAGGCGCAGATACGTCATTGGTTCAATACATGTTGAGTACGGATCTCGATTCCTATTTGATGATCAGTGAACTGGTTTCTCGCAGCCAGCATTTCCGAGAAGATATCGTGATTGCTGCAGCGGATGAAGATCGGGTGTACGATAGTGTCACCGTTGCGAAAGCGGCCGATACTCTGCTATCGATCAACGGGATCCATGCCGCATTTGTCATTACGAAACAACCAGGAGATTTGATCGGTATCAGTGCTAGAAGCACTGGTAAAGTCAATGTACAAACCTTGATGGAGGCATTAGGCGGCGGCGGACATTTTACCAACGCAGCCACGCAAATAAAGAACAGCAGCATTGGTGATGTAGAAAACCAGCTGCGAGCGGAATTAACGAAAAATGAACAATAACAAGGAGTGACCAAGATGAAAGTTATTTTCTTACAAGATGTCAAAGGCAAAGGTAAAAAAGGCGATATCAAGGAAGTCCCTAATGGCTACGCACAAAACTTTCTGATCAAAAACAACTTAGCCAAACCTGCCAACAATGAAAGCATGGCAGAATTAAAAGGCAAACAAAAAGCCAAAGAAAAACAAGATGCGGAAGTCTTAGCAGAAGCGAAAGAGTTAAAAGCACTTCTTGAAAAAGAAGAAACCGTTGTGAAGATCAATGCCAAAGCAGGGGAAGATGGCCGCTTGTTCGGTTCGATCCCATCAAAACAAATCGCAGATGCCTTGAACAAGCAATACAAAATCAAAATCGACAAACGCAAAATCGAATTGGATCAGCCGATCCGTGCATTAGGCTTTACGCAAGTACCTGTAAAATTGCACCCACAAGTAACAGCAACGATCAATGTTCATACCATCCAAGAATAAGCATTACTCCCAACAGTCACATGTTGGGGTTTTTTTCGGCAAACGTCCAAGCAATCTTGTACTTTGGATGGGAATCTTGTAGAATGAATGGACGAAGGAGCGAATGGCATGAATGAAGTTTGGCAAAATCAAGTTCCCCCACAAGATATTGAAGCGGAACAAGCGGTCCTAGGGGCAGTCTTTTTAGATGCCGATGCGATCATCGATGCAATGGAAGTAATCGCCCCAGAAGATTTTTATCGCCGCAGCCATCAAATAATTTTTCAAGCAATGATCCAGTTGAACGACCGTAGTGAATCGATCGACTTGATTACGTTGAAAGCAGAAATTGAAAAAAGCAACAGTCTTGAAGATGTTGGTGGCCTGACGTATCTGACTGAATTGAGTCAAGCTTCACCATCAGCAGCAAGTATTGCTTATTATGCGAAGATCGTTGACGACAAAGCCACGTTACGCAATCTGATCCAAACAGCGAGCCGCATCGTAACCAAAGGCTTTGAACAAGATGAAGATGTGCAGTCGATCATTGATCAAGCAGAAAAAAGTATTTTAGAAGTATCCGAAAAGCGCAATAGCAATGGCTTCCAATCGATAGCGGAAGTCTTGAATCGGACGATCGAAACGATCGATCAGTTGGCGCAAAACAATGAAGAAATCACCGGATTACCTACGGGTTATGCGGCTTTAGACAAAATGACGGCGGGGCTGCAAAAAGAAGAGCTGATTATTCTCGCTGCCCGCCCCGCGGTAGGGAAAACCGCGTTTGCCTTGAATATCGCGCAAAATGTCGGAACGAAAACCGATCGTTCCGTAGCGATCTTTAGTCTGGAAATGGGGGCTGAATCATTGGTCAATCGGATGCTGTGTGCGGAAGGCTCGATTGAGGCCAGTCACTTGCGGACGGGGCAGCTCTCAGAAGAAGAGTGGCGGAATTTGATCGTTGCCATGGGCAGTCTTTCTAACGCCAATATCTATATCGATGATACCCCTGGGATCAAGATCTCTGAGATTCGGGCACGTTGTCGGAAACTGGCGCAAGAAAAAGGTAATCTCGGCTTGATTTTGATCGACTACTTGCAGCTGATTGAAGGAACGGGTCGCGAAAACCGCCAACAAGAAGTCTCTGAGATCTCTCGCCAATTAAAGAAACTGGCGAAGGAATTAAAAGTGCCAGTGATCGCACTGTCTCAGCTTTCTCGGGGTGTGGAACAACGACAAGACAAGCGTCCTGTTTTAAGTGATATTCGGGAATCAGGATCGATTGAGCAGGATGCCGATATCGTTGCTTTCTTGTACCGAGATGACTACTACCGCAGCGAAGGCGACGATGACGATGAACCAGAAGAACAACAAAACAACAATGTGATCGAAGTCATTATCGAGAAAAACCGGAGTGGTGCCCGAGGGACCGTCGAACTTCTATTTATCAAAGAATACAATAAGTTCTCCTCGGTCTCGCCGCGAGAAGAGTTCGGGTAAGACACCAACGATGTGAGAAACCAAGGCTCCTGCTGCCGTCTGCATTGCGCTGATGGCAGTAGGGCTTTTTTTATGTGCTGACTTTATTCGTTTTTACGTGTATAAATAATTATTGAGAAGAAAATAGTTCGTTTTTTACCCCTGAAAAATGAGAATTTAAAACGATTATTCGATTTTAGATTGAAAGAGCTTGCGAATCTTGTTACAATACTTAAGGAATGCACTAATTAAAGAAAGAGGTCATTATATGTCATCTGTAGTAGTAGTAGGTACACAATGGGGCGATGAAGGTAAAGGAAAGATTACGGACTTTTTGAGTGAAAACGCGGAAGTCATTGCACGTTATCAAGGTGGAGACAATGCCGGCCATACGATTAAATTTGACGGTGTGACCTATAAACTGCATTTGATTCCTTCTGGGATCTTTTATGCAGATAAAATCAGTGTCATTGGAAACGGGGTCGTTGTGAACCCGAAATCATTAGTTAAAGAATTAGCATACTTGAAAGAAAACAATATAATAACAGAAAACTTAAAGATTTCTGATCGTGCACATGTTATTTTACCTTACCATATCCATTTGGATCAGCTGCAAGAAGATGCCAAAGGTGACAACAAGATCGGTACCACGATCAAAGGGATCGGACCAGCCTATATGGATAAAGCTGCCAGAGTCGGCATTCGGATCGCTGATCTTTTAGACAAAGAAATTTTTGAAGAACGTCTGCGTATCAACTTAGAAGAAAAAAATCGTCAATTCGTGAAAATGTTTGACGCAGAGCCAATCGCTTTTGAAGACATTTTTGAAGAGTATTACGAATATGGCCAACAAATCAAAAAATATGTGACGGATACTTCGGTGATCCTTAACGATGCCTTAGATGAAGGCAAACGGGTTTTATTTGAAGGGGCACAAGGCGTGATGCTGGATATCGACCAAGGAACCTATCCTTTCGTGACATCATCCAACCCCGTTGCTGGAGGTGTCACCATCGGTAGTGGTGTGGGTCCTTCAAAAATCAACAAAGTCGTTGGTGTCTGCAAAGCTTACACCTCTCGGGTAGGAGATGGTCCTTTCCCAACGGAACTGTTTGATGAAACAGGTGAACAAATTCGTAAGATCGGTCGTGAATACGGAACAACGACAGGACGTCCTCGCCGTGTGGGCTGGTTTGATACCGTCGTGATGCGCCATTCAAAACGGGTCTCAGGGATTACAAACCTATCCCTTAACTCGATCGATGTTTTGAGCGGTTTAGAAACCGTGAAGATCTGTACGGCTTATGAACTAGATGGTGAATTGATCTATCATTACCCAGCAAGCTTGAAAGAGTTGAACCGCTGCAAACCAGTCTACGAAGAACTTCCTGGCTGGTCTGAAGACATTACTGGCTGCAAAACATTAGCAGATCTGCCAGAAAATGCACGCAATTACGTTCACCGCATCTCTGAATTAGTCGGTGTCCGCATTTCGACCTTCTCGGTAGGACCAGACCGCAGCCAAACCAACATCTTAGAAAGTGTTTGGGCGCAAATCTAATCTGACGCAAAAGCTTCAGAACAAGACGAAGATTTCCTGTGTCAAAAGCAGTCAACGATAAGTTTGGCTGATTTTGATGAGAATTTCTTCTGTCTTGTTCTTTTTTTGCTATAATAGGGGGTAACGAGAGGGGTGAAACCATGTTTCAAATCATGACAGATTCCTGCTGTGATTTACCAGCAGCAAGATTAGCGGAGCTAGATGTTGCGTATATTCCGATGCTGATCGAATTAGACGGCAAAGAATATATCGATGATATGGGCAAAGAATTTGATACGGAATGGTTTTTAGGAAAACTAAAAGAACATGCGCAGCCGACAACTTCTCAAATCAATGTCGGACGTTATATGGAGTATTTTCGGCCGTATGTCGAAGCGGGCACACCGGTCCTTTATTTAGGTTTTTCTTCAGGAATGAGCGGCTCATTCCAAAGTGCCGTCCAAGCCGTAGCCTTACTAAAAGAAGAATACAAAGAAGTTGCGATCACCTTGATCGATACGCGCTCTGCGAGTTTAGGCGAAGGCTTCTTAGTGGCTGAAGCAGCCCAACAAAAAGCCCAAGGACGTTCGTTGCTAGAAGTCAGCCAATGGGTAGAAGAAAACAAACTGCGTTTAGATTCATGGGTCACCGTCGACGATTTAAAACAATTGGAACGCGGCGGCAGAATCTCTAAAACGGCGGCAGCGATCGGCGGATTGCTGAACGTGAAACCAATCATTACCGTCGATACTGCGGGAAAATTACGCAGCGTTGATCGAGTGCGGGGACGCAACAAAGCGATCCAAAAAATCGTGGATCAAACCATCGCCAATCTTCACGAATCAAAAACCAATACGGTTTATTTTGCCAATGCTGGCGATGCCGAAGCAGCGGAGAAAGTCATCAAACGTTTGACCGAAAAAGTTCCTGACATTATTATTCATCATTATCCATTAGGTCCAACGATCTCCAGTCATACCGGCTACGGCTGCTTGGCGCTGTTTTCATTCGGCAAAGCCCGTTTAGAACAAGCGTAACCCGCCAAAAATACCCGAAGCATCTAGGCAAAATAAAAGAAACGCTCCAGTTGCAGCCTTGGTGGCGGGCAACTGGAGCGTTCTTTTTTTCAAAAGCAGCTTATTGATTCATTTCTGCTACGCGTTTTTGGACATCTTTGTTTTCTAAGAATTCATCGTAGGTCGTTTCGGCACGATCCACCACGCCTTTGCTAGAGACCGCAATGATACGGTTCGCAAGGGTTTGAATAAATTGGTGGTCATGAGAAGCAAACAACAATGAGCCGGTGAAGGCCATCAAGCCATCGTTTAATGCGGTGATCGATTCTAAGTCCAAGTGATTGGTTGGATCATCCAATACCAATACGTTGGCTTTTGAAAGCATCATTTTCGACAACATGCAGCGAACTTTTTCGCCCCCGGAAAGAACGTTGACGGGTTTTAATACTTCGTCACCAGAGAACAACATGCGACCTAGGAAGCTGCGCAAGAAGGTATTGTCGTCTTCTTCTTTGCTTGCGTATTGACGCAACCAATCAACGATCGGGGTATCCGTATCAAATTCGCTGGTCGTATCTTTTGGCAAGTACGCATGCTGCGTGGTCACGCCCCAACGAACACTACCTGTATCAGGAGTGATTTCCCCCATGATGACTTTGAATAGCGTTGTGGTGGTGATATCGCTATTGGCAACAAAAGCGACTTTGTCGTCTTTGTTCAAGGTGAAAGAGATATTGTCTAAAATCTTTTTGCCGTCGATCGTCACACTGACATTGTCGACTTGCAGCAAGTCATTCCCGATTTCACGTTCTGGTTTAAAACCGACAAAGGGGTAGCGGCGAGACGAAGGTTGAATATCATCAAGAGTGATTTTATCCAACATTTTTTTCCGAGATGTTGCTTGTTTGGATTTTGATGCATTGGCACTAAAGCGTGCGATAAAGTCTTGCAGTTCTTTGATCTGCTCTTCTTTTTTGGCATTTGATTGGGATTGTAATTTCGCAGCTAATTGGCTTGATTCCAACCAGAAATCATAGTTGCCGACAAACAATTTGATTTTGCCGAAGTCTAGATCGGCCATATGGGTACAAACTTTATTTAAGAAGTGGCGGTCATGGGAAACAACGATGACGGTGTTGTCAAAGTTGATCAGAAACTCTTCTAACCAGTTGATAGATTGGATATCCAATCCGTTGGTAGGCTCATCTAGGAGCAAGACGTCTGGCTTACCGAAAAGGGCTTGTGCCAGTAAGACTTTCACCCGTTGACCAGCAGTTAGATCTTTCATCAAGACATGATGCAATTCATCGGGAATGTTCAAGCCTTGCAAAAGAACAGCTGCTTCGGGCTCTGCTTCCCAGCCATCAAGTTCCGCAAATTCGCCTTCTAGTTCGGCGGCACGAATCCCATCTTCATCAGAAAAGTCTTCCTTCATGTAGATCGCGTCTTTTTCTTTCATCACTTCGTAGAGACGTTTATGGCCCATGATGACCGTTTCGATCACTGGAAACTCTTCGTAATCATAGTGGTTCTGCTTCAAGACAGCCATCCGTTCATCAGGACCTAAAGACACATTCCCGGTTGAAGGTTGGATCTCACCAGATAAAATTTTTAAAAAAGTTGATTTACCAGCACCATTTGCACCAATCAAACCATAACAATTACCAGGCGTAAACTTAATATTAACATCATCAAACAGTTTGCGGTCTGAAAAATGCAAACTTACATCACTTACTGTAATCAATTCTTTTCCTCACTTTATATAAATTGACATGGAGTCTCCTAGCATTATAGCGATGAATGTTGAAACTTTCAAGTAAAGCCGAGGATTTCATCAGGAAAGGCTTAGGGCTGGTGAAAGAAAAATTTTGGCTGCTGCTGCCTTCCTAGTAGAACCTGACGGCTTCCTATGCTAGAGTATTGGTAGAATAGTTAGACAAAGGAGCAGACGAATGGTGGATTGGTTGGTTGGATTGTCGCCATGGCAGCAAGCGTTGGCGGGGACGATCTTTACGTATGGTATGACGGCGCTTGGGGCAGCGCTAGTCTTTTTCTTCAAAGAAATCAATAAAAATGTCCTGAATACGATGCTGGGGTTTGCCTCTGGCGTGATGATCGCTGCTAGTTTCTGGTCGTTATTAGATCCTGCGATCGCACGAGCCGAAGAAAATGGCGACATTCCGTGGCTTGTGGTCAGCATCGGGTTTGGTTTGGGTGGTTTGTTTCTATATGCAGCAGATAAGACGCTCCCGCATATGCATTTTGGGCCGAATCATGAAACAGAAGGTTTGCCCAGTCATTTGAAGCGAACGATCTTGCTGGTCTTTTCCATCACGCTGCATAATATCCCAGAAGGCTTGGCGGTAGGGGTAGCGTTTGGGGCGGCGGCTAGTGCCGATGATCCGCGAGCAGCGATCTTAGCGGCGCTTTCGGTAGCGATCGGGATCGGGATCCAGAATTTTCCAGAAGGCGCAGCCGTTTCGATCCCCTTGCGCCAAGAAGGGTTAAGCCGAACCAAAGCCTTTATGTACGGGCAAGCGTCAGGGATCGTAGAACCGATCGCCGGTGTGATCGGAGCTTTGCTAGTAACGAGTATGTCCGCTGTCTTGCCGTATGCGTTGGCTTTTGCAGCGGGTGCTATGATCTATGTAGTGGTGGAAGAATTGATTCCAGAAGCGCAGCAAACCTTGTCTAGTCGCCGCCATTTTGCGGTCTTTGGCGTCATGCTAGGCTTTATCTTAATGATGGTTTTAGATGTAGCATTAGGCTGATCGATAAAAAAACACCTGACTTTCCAAAAGTCAGGTGTTTTTGATTTACTTGTAATTAACGATAATATTTTCTTGGCTTTTGGCGAATCGATGTTAACCAGCGAACGATCAAAACGGCTAGCAGCAAAGGAATCCCGAAACGGAAGACCAATCCGATCAGCCCACCAATAATGCCTAATACAACGGATAAAACAAGGGATGCTGCGATTAAAACTGCCACGACAGTAACGATTCTTCCTAATAAACTTTCTGTATTCATTGTGACTCCTCCTAGACTTTTTTTCTTATCCCTAGCATAGCAAGAAAGAAAAAGAAACACATCCAACTTAAGACGGAATAATTGCTCCGCCGTGCGCCATAGGTTTGTGATAAACTAAACATGAATGAATCATGAAAGGAGTCAAAAAGAATGAATGCAGAAATTCTCACGAGCCAAGTCATCACAGAAGGAGGGTGCAATGCCTGTTTGCCTTATGAACTCAATACCTTCACGCTGCAGCTGCCGGATGGTCGTAGTTTTTCGTTAGAAAACTTGGATGCTGCTGCATTGGTGATGCCAATTGCCCAGATCAATCAGTGGCAGACGCGCTTATTATTAGAAGAAGACGAAGGATTGATCTATCAAAAAGGAACGCAAGAAGTAATTTTCGTAGAGGGCAGCCGTCAGGATACGTTTTCCAGCAAAGGACAGACGATTGCTTGTCCGAAAAAGAGTTGCGAAGCTGACGTCTTTGCCACAACCAATCGAGTGCTGACAGAATTGTTTGGCATCGAACCGATTTCCTTCGTTCTGCGGGCTGCACAAGCATAAGAGGACGAAAAAAAGCCGCTTGCGCATGTACCGACCTTTTAAAGTTAGCTTTTTAGTCTAACTATTGGAAGTCATGACAGCAAGTGGCTGTTTTTTCGTATCGTTATTTACGGATCTGGCCTTCGCCATAAATAATGTATTTGGTAGAAGTCAGTGCTTCTAACCCCATTGGCCCACGGGCATGGAGTTTTTGCGTCGAGATGCCGATCTCGGCACCAAAGCCAAACATAAAGCCATCCGTGAAACGGGTCGAAGCATTGACGTAAACCGCCGCCGCATCAACTTCTTTCAAGAAGCGTTGGGAAGCGAAATAATCATCGGTGATGATCGCTTCGGAGTGCTTCGTATTGTAGCGATTGATGTGAGCAATGGCTTCTTCTAGCGAAGCCACCACTTTGATCGCTAAGATATAGTCTAAAAACTCGGTTGCCCAGTCCTCTTCAGTTGCAAGCTGTGCATTGTTCAAAAACGCCAATGCTTTTTGATCCCCTCGCAATTCGACTTGCTCGGCAAACTGCTTTTCTACCATAGGCAAAAACTCCGCTGCCACTGCTTCATGGACGAGGATCGTTTCGATGGCATTGCAGACAGAAGGGCGTTGAGTCTTTGCATTCGTGACGATCGCCAGTGCCATCGGCAGCTGGGCTGCTTGGTCGATGTAGATATGATTGTTGCCGGTGCCGGTTTCGATCACTGGCACCGTGGCGGTCTCTTTGACACGACGAATCAAGCCGGCGCCTCCCCGAGGGATCAAAACATCCAAGTAATCTGTCAGCCGCATCAGCTCAGCCGCTGTTTCGTGGCTCGTATCTTCGATAAACTGGATCGCATGGCGGGAGTGTCCATTGGCAGCTAAAGCCTCTTGTAAAATAGTCACGAGGACTTGATTGGAGTGGAAGGCTTCCTTTCCACCACGCAAAATCACGGCATTTCCTGATTTGAAACACAGACTAGCTGCGTCAGTGGTGACATTAGGGCGGGCTTCGTAGATGATGCCGATGACCCCTAAAGGCACTCGTTGTTGACCAATCAAAAGATCGTCAGCATTGCGCCACATTTTATCCACGGCACCGATTGGGTCGGGCAATTGGGCGACTTCTCGGATGCCGTTAGCCATCTCGGTGATCCGTTGTTCTGTCAGCAACAGTCGATCCAGCATCGTCTGGCTGGTTCCTTTGGCTTTTGCGGCGGCTAGATCTTGTTGATTAGCAGCTAAAATCGTCTCGGCAGCTTTTTCTAAAGCATCGGCCATCGCTGCCAGTAGGTGGTTTTTTTCGTTGGCACTCAGTAAGCTTAATGTCTGGGCGCTTGCTTGAGCTTGTTGACCGATCGTTTGCAAGTTGCTCATTGCTCATCCTCCGTTCGTTGATAAAAGTGGGTGCCGACAGGTTCCCCTGCGAGCAAGTCAAAAATAATTTTCGGCTGCTTGCCGTTAGCCAGCAGCATGTGACTGTTCAAGTCTAAGATACGTTGGGCGGCTTTTAGTTTACTGGTCATACCGCCGGTTCCATAAGGACTGCCTTTTCCCGTAGCTTGTTCTAAAAGTTCTGGGGTGATTTCATTGATCTCGGAATACAAAACGGCCTCAGGATCATTCAGCGGATTGGCGGAATAAAAGCCGTCGATATCAGAAAGCATGATCAAAAGCTCGGCTTTCGTCAACTGAGCGACGATCGCTGACAGCTGGTCATTGTCGCCGAATTTGGTGAGATGATCCAATTCATCCACTGCTACCGTGTCGTTTTCATTAATGATCGGGATGATCCCCATCGTAAGTAATTGCTCCAAGGTGTTGCTAACGTTTTGACGGCTTTGGGGGAATTCGATGATGTCTCTGGTCAGCAGGATCTGTGCAGTCTGCTGGCTATAGCTTTGAAAACGCTGGTTGTAGATCGTCATCAGTTCTGATTGGCCAACGGCTGCCACGGCTTGCTGCTGCGGGATCTCCACGGGTCGTTCTTTCAAATTCAACTTGTTCATGCCAACACCGATCGCACCAGAAGAAACTAAGATGATTTCTTTGCCTTGGTTTTGCAAAGCTGCTAAGACAAAGGCTAATTCATCGATGCCAGCTAGATTGATGGCACCATTGGGATAAATCAACGAGCTGGTGCCGATTTTTACAACGATTCGGTTTTTGTTTGAAAGATCTGCGCGCATATGCCACCGCCTATTTTTTGATATTTTTTCTATTGTACTCGCAAACGGGCGTTTCGTCATGTCCTTTTTTCTTTTTGGTCTATTTTTAAACGAAGAAATTGTAAAGACTTTTCGATAATTGTGTTTTCCATGAAGAAAATAGTTCTTCCTATGCTAAAATAGCTATATGTTTTATTATTGGAGGAACCCATGAAATTACGAGGATTTGAAATTATTACAGCATATAAAGAAAAAAGCATCACCTTGCCTCAACGTGCCACCCATCATGCGGCTGGTTACGACTTTGAAGCAGCGGAAGAAATCGTGGTGCCAAGCATTTGGAAAGCGGGCGCGATCGACGGGGTCAAAGCGCTTTTTGCGAAAGAGACCGCAAAACAGTTGAAGCCAACCTTGATTCCCACGGGGATCAAAGCCTATATGGGGGAAGATGAGTATTTGCAGCTGACAAATCGTTCCAGCAATCCTTTGAAACGTTTCTTAGTCTTGACGAATGGTGTCGGCGTCATCGACAGCGATTACTATGACAATCCAGATAATGAAGGGCATATCATGTTTCAGTTTACCAATTTCGGCCCCACAGATGTCGTCATTAAAAAAGGCGAACGGATCGGCCAAGGAATTTTCTTGCCGTTCTTAAAAGCTGATCAAGATACAACCACTGCCAGCCGAACAGGCGGCTTTGGCTCCTCGAATCAGTAAATCCTGCCTGGGGGTCTGTTTGATAGAAGTAGTGGAGGAGATCAATGGCAAAAAAAGCAAAAAGTCAATTTGTCTGTCAAAATTGTGGGTATAGTTCCCCTAAATATTTAGGGAAATGCCCCAATTGCGGCAGCTGGAATTCAATGGTGGAAGAAGTGATCCAAGAAACCGCCGATCGTCGAGTACGTACGACATTGACGGGGCAAAAGATGCAGCCGACGAAAATCGCCGATGTCGTACCGAAAAAAGAACCGCGGGTCCAAACGAAACTCGCTGAGTTGAATCGCGTCTTAGGCGGCGGCGTGGTCCCAGGCTCCTTGATTTTGATCGGTGGGGATCCAGGGATCGGAAAATCGACGCTGCTCTTGCAAGTTTCCCAGCAATTAGCAGCGATCGGCGGGACGGTCTTGTATGTGTCAGGAGAAGAAAGTGCCGAACAAATCAAAATGCGGGCGCAGCGCTTAGGCGCCATCGACACAGAATTTTATCTCTATGGGGAAACGGACATGTCAGAGATCAGTAAAGCGATCGAAAACATCCGCCCAGATTATGTGATCATCGATTCGATCCAAACCATGACCCAACCGGATATCACCAGCGTGGCAGGCAGTGTCAGCCAAGTGCGAGAAACGACCGCAGAATTGCTGAAAATCGCCAAAACCAATGGCATCGCCATCTTTATCGTTGGCCACGTGACGAAGGAAGGCTCGATCGCAGGACCGCGGATGTTGGAGCATATGGTGGATACCGTCTTGTATTTCGAAGGCGAAAAGCACCATAGTTTTCGAATTTTGCGGGCCGTCAAAAACCGCTTTGGGTCCACCAATGAGATCGGGATTTTTGAAATGGAAGAAGGCGGGTTGAAAGAAGTCGCCAATCCGTCACAAGTCTTTTTGGAAGAACGCTTAGAAGGCGCAACTGGATCGGCGATCGTAGTGGCAATGGAAGGCAGTCGGCCAATCTTGGTGGAGATCCAAGCACTGGTCACGCCAACGATGTTCGGCAATGCCAAACGCACGACGACGGGGCTAGACTTCAACCGCGTCTCGCTGATCATGGCGGTTTTAGAAAAACGGGCAGGCTTGCTGCTGCAAAATCAAGATGCCTACTTAAAAGCAGCCGGCGGGGTCAAATTAAATGAACCCGCGATCGATCTAGCGATCGCTGTTAGTATCGCGTCTAGCTACAAAGAAAAAGGCACCAGCCCGACGGAGTGTTTTATCGGTGAAATTGGCTTGACGGGTGAGATTCGCCGAGTCAACGCGATCGAGCAACGGGTCAAAGAGGTGCAAAAACTAGGTTTTACGAAAGTTTATTTGCCGAAAAATAATCTGACTGGCTGGCAGCCGCCCAAAGGCATCGAAGTCGAAGGCGTGTCTACCTTAGCCGAAACCTTGCGGAAAGTCTTCCGTTAAAGTGGAGTCAATGCAAGAGCAAGGGGCAATCGCCTCTCCTCTTGCCCTGACGCTGCTGGTTCATTTGGTTGAACCAACCGACCGACAGCCGCTGGCTGGCGGAAGGAGCCTGTCTGGCAGCACGGATTTTTGAACAAAAGAAACCTACTGGAGTATGGAGGAACATGTATGCAGAAACGAGTCATTACCGCACTAATGGTACTTGCCGGAGCAAGTCTGGGGATCTCACTGATGCCTATCGCATGGCAAGCCATTGGGCAAACCCAAAATGAATGGCTGAATAATAACATCACTAATAGTTTGCTTGGAGCCCTTATTTTCTTTTTATTATCTTTACTATTAGCGAAATATATTGCAGCCGGTATTCGCAAAATTGAAGAAAAACTAAGTGAATTGAGCTTAACGTATCTCTTGTTTGGCGCAATTGGTTCGATCATCGGTCTGATGATCGGTGTGATCGTGTCGATTCCTTTTTACAATTGGGATATTCCTTTTATCAACGGGATCGCCCCAATCTTAGTGATGGTCCTGTTAGGGTATCTCGGTTTTCAGATCGGGACGACACGGATCGACGAATGGAAAAAAGTCTTTGCCCCGAAAAACAAAAAGGCAGAGCCCCAAGAGCAAGATGAACAGCAGATGTTGGAAAGAAAAATCGCGGACCATTTCCACAAATACAAAATTTTGGATACCAGCGTGATCATTGATGGTCGGATCTATGACATTGCTAAAACGGGCTTTTTAGAAGGCGTCTTGCTGATCCCGAATTTTGTCTTGTATGAATTGCAATACATCGCAGATTCTGGCGATAGTTTGAAACGGGTTCGGGGCCGCCGCGGCTTGGATATTTTGAATGCTTTGCAAAAAGAAGAAGGCATCGCAGTTGAGATGTATGAAGGCGATTTTGAAGACATTTCCGAAGTCGATAGCAAGCTGATCAAGTTAGCGAAGATGCTGGATGGTGTCGTCGTGACCAATGATTACAATCTAAACAAAGTTTCTGAATTTCAAAATGTGCCTGTCTTGAATATCAATGCGTTGGCCAATGCGGTCAAACCAGTGGTGATTCCAGGAGAAAGCATGCACGTCTTAGTGGTGAAAGCTGGCACGGAGCGCCAGCAAGGGGTCGCTTATCTAGATGACGGGACGATGGTCGTGGTGGAAGATGGCCAGCATTACATGAATGAACACATCGAAGTGATCGTCACCAGCGCCTTGCAAACGGCAGCTGGGCGGATGATTTTTGCCAAACCAGCCCATTCTGGTCGCGGCATCGACAACAAAGAAGGATCGAAATCAGAGAAATAATCCTAGGCAGCTGGCGTAAAATATGCCAGCTGCCTTTACTAATTGGGTTATTGATTGTACAATTCAACTTGAGGGTTCTGTTTTTTACGCGGGTCTTTCCCACTAAACTGAACAATAAGCCCCAAGCAGCTTGGCTGGCTTGGAAATCAGATGAAGGAAGAGGAAAACAATGACAAAAGTACGTGTACGTTACGCGCCAAGTCCAACAGGACATTTACACATCGGGAATGCTCGGACGGCTTTATTCAATTATTTGTTTGCTCGTCACAATGACGGTGAATTTATTATCCGAATCGAAGACACCGATCAAAAAAGAAACATTGAAGATGGTGAAAAAAGCCAGCTTGAAAACTTGCAATGGTTAGGAATGGATTGGGACGAATCACCTGAAAATCCAGGAGAATACGGTCCGTATCGTCAATCAGAACGCGGCGATATCTACCAACCACTGATCGATCAATTGCTTGCAAGCAATCGTGCGTATAAGTGTTATTGTACGGAAGAAGAACTGGAAGCCGAACGTGAAGGCCAAAGAGCTCGTGGCGAAATGCCCCATTATGCAGGGAAATGTGCCAACTTAACACCAGAAGAGCAAGCCGAAAAAGAAGCACAAGGCTTGAAACCAGTGATTCGTTTCCGTGTCTCTCGCAATACTGAATACAAATTCCACGACATGGTCAAAGGCGAGATCGTTTTTGAATCAGATAATGTCGGTGGCGATTTTGTCATCCAAAAACGTGACGGTATGCCGACTTACAACTTTGCAGTAGCAGTCGATGACCATCATATGAAAATCACCCATGTGCTGCGTGGAGATGACCACATCGCCAACACACCAAAACAGTTGATGATCTATGAAGCATTTGGCTGGCAAGCACCAGAATTCGGGCATATGACGTTGATCATCAATAGCGAAACCGGGAAAAAATTAAGCAAACGGGACGAATCGATTCTCCAATTCATCGAGCAATACCGTGAGTTGGGTTATCTACCAGACGCTATGTTCAACTTCATTGCACTTTTAGGCTGGTCACCAGTAGGGGAAGAAGAAATCTTCTCTCAAGAAGAATTGATCAAAATCTTTGATCCTGAACGGTTGAGCAAATCACCAGCTGCCTTCGATGCCAAGAAGTTGGAATGGGTCAATAACCAATACATGAAACAAATGGATCTGGATGAATTGACGGCAATGTGCGTCCCTTACTTGGTAAAAGCCGGTCGCATCGAAGAAACATTGACCGAAGAAAAAGCTGCCTGGTTGAAAAAAATCGTTTCCTTGTATCAACCGCAAATGAGTTTTGCGGCACAAATCGTCGACCTTTCGGAATTGTTCTTCGAAGAACACCCTGAATTAGATGATGCAGCCAAAGAAGTCTTAGCAGGAGAAACTGTACCGACGGTTTTAACAGCCTTTAAAGAAAAATTACAGGCGATGCCAGTCGTTGAGGCTGCGGCAGTCAAAGCAGCCATCAAAGAGATCCAAAAAGAAACAGGCATCAAAGGCAAGAATTTATTCATGCCGATCCGCGTGGCGGTCTCAGGCCAAACCCACGGACCAGAACTACCAGATACCGTTGAATTATTAGGGAAAGAAAAAGCCCTTGATCATTTGAATAACGTGTTATAAACACAGCGAATAGACGAAGTACTAGCCGATTTTTTTCAGAGAGACCACGGAAGGTGAGAGTGGTCAAAAAAGGCTAGGAAATGCACCTAGGAGTGGCTTTGGCGCAAGTCAAAGACGAAGCAGCGGACGTTACCCGCTTGAAGGCAGTGCCGAACTGCGAACAAAAGTGGGACCACGCAAAAAAGCGTCTTTTGAATAAGGTAACTTATTTGAAAGACGCTTTTTTCGTATCAAGAAGTTTGGATAAAGTAGGTGAGAAGATGACTTGGTTCAAAAAAGCAATTGCGGCAACAAAAAAACATGATCCATCGGTACGATCAACGTTGGAGATCATCATCACATACCCAGGATTTCATGCCTTGTTTTGGCATCGTTGGTCGCATTTTTTGTTTCAGCATCGCTGGTATTTTTTGGCAAAACTGACGGCCCAGTTTTGGCGTTTCTTGACTGGGATCGAGATTCATCCTGGTGCGCAGATCGGCCAAGGGGTCTTTATCGATCATGGGATGGGCGTCGTGATCGGGGAAACGGCGATCATTGAAGATGATGTCGTCTTGTTTCACGGTGTCACCTTAGGGGGAACCGGTAAAGAGCGGGGCAAGCGTCATCCCACGGTTAAAACCGGTGCGTTTCTCTCAGCCCATGCGCAGATCTTAGGCCCTGTCACGATCGGTGAGCGTGCAAAGATCGGCGCCAATGCAGTGGTTTTGAAGGATATCCCCGCAGAAGCAACTGCTGTCGGAATCCCAGCAAAGATCGTTCGAATCAAAGGAAAGAAGGTTACCCACGATGATTAAAATCTATAATACGCTGACACGGGAAAAAGAAGTGTTTCAGCCATTAGAAGAAAAGAAAGTAAAAATGTATGTTTGCGGACCCACCGTCTATAACTACATCCATATCGGGAATGGCCGCAGTACTGTGTCGTTTGATACCGTGCGCCGTTATTTTGAATACCGCGGCTATACAGTGGACTATTTGATGAATTTTACCGATGTCGATGATAAAATCATTCGTGCGGCAAAAGAATTAGGCACGACGGCCCCAGAAGTGGCAGAGCGTTTTATCAACGCCTTCAATGAAGATACCGCAGCGCTGAACGTCAAACCTGCTACGATGAACCCTCGTGTGATGGATCATATCGAAGACATCATTGCCTTTATTGCTGCTCTTGTAGAAAAAGGCTATGCCTATCCAGTCAATGGCGATGTTTATTACCGTACCCGTAAATTTGCTCACTATGGGCAATTAAGCGACCAATCCATCGATGAGCTGGAAGTCGGCGCAAGCCAGCGGACCGGTGAAGAACAAAAAATCAAGGAAGATCCGTTGGATTTTGCTTTGTGGAAAGCGGCAAAAGGCGATGAGATCGCTTGGGAATCTCCTTGGGGAGCCGGTCGTCCTGGCTGGCATATCGAATGCTCGGTGATGGCGACCAAACACCTAGGCGAGACCATCGATATTCATGGAGGCGGACAAGACTTGACCTTCCCGCATCATGAAAATGAGATCGCCCAAAGCGAGGCGAAAACTGGCAAGACCTTTGCCAACTATTGGATGCATAACGGCTATGTGACGATCGGTGAAGACGAAGAAAAAATGAGTAAGTCACTGGGCAACTTCGTCACGGTGCATGAGATGGTCAAAAAAGTTGATCCGCAGGTGCTGCGTTTCTTTTTGGCAACGACCCAGTACCGCCGACCAATCAAATACAGTGAGACTACCTTGCATGAAGCACAAACCAACCTGCAAAAATTGCGGACGACCTATGAAAATGCCAAATTCCGCTTGAATAGCAGTCATTATCAAGCCAGCGATGAGGAAGTCAATGCAGCGGTTCTGGAAGAATTTGAAGAACGTTTCGTCAAAGAAATGGACGACGATTTCAATGCGGCTAACGGGATCACTGTGGTCTATGAATTGGCGAAGTGGCTGAACTTAGCTAGCGAAGACCCAGAAACAGATTTGGCTTTATTAGCGGCTGGATTAGCCAAATTCAGCGAATGGCTGACGATTTTCGGGATTTATTTTGTATCCGAAGAATTGCTGGATGAAGAAATCGAACAGCTGATCAATGAACGGATCGCCGCCCGCAAAGCCAAAGATTTTGCCCGCAGCGACCAAATCCGTGATGAGTTGAAAGAACAAGGGATCATCTTAGAAGATACCCCGCAAGGAACCCGATGGAGACGAGAAGCATGAGAGATTATAAACAATTGAATGGTTTGGCATTGGCCTATGTGGGGGATGCGGTCTATGAAGTCTATATTCGCGATTATTTAGTCGCCCAAGGCCAAACCCGCCCGAACCAACTGCACCATATGGCGACCCACTATGTGTCGGCCAAAGCCCAAGCGGCATTGATCCAAAAGATGTTGGATGAAGAGATCCTGACCGAAGAAGAACATGATTTTTACCGCCGCGGCCGCAATAGTAAAAGCCATACGGGCGCCAAAAATGCCGATGTCACGACGTATCGTATCGCTACTGGCTTTGAATCGCTGATCGGGTATTTGCACCTCACGCAGCAAAAAGAACGCTTAGACGAGCTAATAGACTGGTGTATAAAGAAAGTAGGAGAAGAAGATGCGAGAAAAACCGCAAAGAAAGCGTCCAAATAAAAAAACAGCTGGCCGATCAGAAGCCAGACAAGAAAATAGACCGGATCGCCGCAAAGAAGCCGCTGGAGAAGCCATCGAAGATAATTTTGTCTTCGGCTATCATGCGGTTGCTGAAGCCTTGAAAGAAGGGCGAGGCAACAAGCTGTTTCTTTCCGAAGAAGCACGGGGAGAAAAAATCGATCGTTTGAAAGAAATGGCGCGGGAACAGGCGGTTCCGGTCAAATGGGTGCCAAAACAAAAGCTGGATAAGATGAGTGACCAAGGGGTCCATCAAGGCATGATCTTGGCGATCACCCCTTATCAGTATTTGACCTTGGATGAATTGTTGGCCCAAACGAAAGAACAGCCGCTGTATCTGATTTTAGATAATCTAGAAGATCCCCATAATTTCGGCTCCATCATGCGAACCGCTGATGCCAGCGGCGTAGACGGGATCATCATTCCAAAACACCGTGCGGTGGGGATCACGCCGATCGTGGTGAAAACGTCGACCGGTGCAGTGGAACATATCCCTGTGGCCCGTGTGACCAACTTGACCCAAGCAGTCCAGCAACTGAAAAAAGCTGGTTTTTGGATCTTCGGTACGGATATGAGTGGCAGTGATTACCGCACATGGAATGCCCAAGGGGCGGTCGGTTTGATCATCGGCAACGAAGGTCGCGGCATGGGGGAAGGTTTGAAAAAAGAAGTGGATCAAATGCTGACGATCCCAATGACTGGGCACGTGCAGAGCTTAAATGCCAGTGTGGCGGCAGGTTTGTTGATGTATCAGGCCTTTACTAGCCGAAATGGGGCGTCCCAATGAAAACCCCTTTGCTGATCGTGGATGGCTACAATATGATTGGCGCTTGGCCGGAGCTGGTTCTTTTGAAAAATCAGGACCGTTTAGAAGATGCCCGAGAAGCCTTACTGAATCGGCTGTCGAATTATGCAAAATATGAAGGGTTGAAAATCATCGTTGTTTTTGATGCTCAACTGGTGCCTGGTGTGACCCAAAGTTACACCAAATATCAGCTGGAAGTTATTTTTACCGAAGAAGGAGAGACCGCCGACAGCTACATCGAACGAATCGCTGGTGAATTAAACAATCGATTGACCCAAGTCACCGTCGCTACCAGCGATTTAGCCGAACAGTGGGTGATCTTCTCTCAAGGTGCTTTGCGAACTTCGGCACGGGAATTGTACAAAAGCGTGGAAAAAACGGAAAAAGACATCCACGAGCATCAAACCGACTTGCGGTTTGAAAATTTCCGACGCAATTCCCCTTGGTCACCTGAACAATTAGCCGAACTTGAAAAGAAATTGCAAGACCTTAGTTAGGGACAAAGTTGGTCTGGTAAATTAGAAGATGTCCCAGCCATTTATGATACGCTCCTTTTGTAGCAAATGAACCAAAAACAAAAGGAGTGATCTCGATGCGCACAAAGGAAAGACAAGTATCGCACCGTTCAGATAGATTTGAAGAGTTGTTCAGAAAATATCGACCGATCGTTGAGATTTTGCATAAAAAATATTATCTGCGGGATTATGACTTAGATGATTGGCTGCAAGAAGGCAGGATCGTTTTTAATAAGTGTCTAAAGACTTACGATAAGGACAAAGGAACGACGATCGGTATCTTGTTTAAGCGTTCCTTTGAGAACCGTATCTGCAGCCTGTTGCGGGCGCAGCATGCCCAAAAACGCAAAGCTCAAGTCGATGCCTGCTCGCTGGAAGAAAAGCTTTTACAAGAAGGCAATCGGTTTTTGACCGATCATAATCGCTGTGCGGAAACTGCAGAGACCTACTTGTTCGTTAATGAATCGTTGGCAGAGTATCCGAAAAGTTTATCGTCTTTAGAACGAATGGTTATAATGAATTATTTAAAAGGATTAGAACTTGATCAGATTGCCGTTCAAGAAAAGCTGCCTTATGAAAAAATAAAAAGCGCTTTCAGTCGCGGTCGGACAAAGTTGATAGCGCTTATCAAGGGTGTTTAACAAAAATCTTATTGAAAGTAGAATTATTTTATGGTAAACTTGAAATTTTCTGCTTTTCGTGGTATGATGATGCTCGAGGTGAATGCGATGCCAACAACTTTAGCTACGATCAAGAAAGATTTAGAAGGCCGTATCGGTAGTGAGATTATGCTAGTTGCTCAGACTGGACGTAAGCGTCAAACTGAACGTCGCGGCGTTTTGACAGAAACTTATCCTTCAGTTTTTGTTGTAGATTTGGATCCAAATGAGAATTCATTCGAGCGGGTTTCTTATAGTTATTCAGATATTTTAACTAGAACTGTTGAGATTGAATTTTTATCAGAAGCTGTTTGAAACAAGAAGAGTTGACACTTTGTTGACTCTTTTTTGGTTCAATAAGATAAGGAGTGATGGGATGGCGTTTTTTCTAAAAGAGTTAGGGGAAATGACTGGGGTGGAGTTTTATCAGCTTGCCTGTTTGCGTACAGCGGTTTTTGTGGTGGAACAAGCGTGTGCGTATCAAGAGATCGATGCGATCGATGCACAAGCCAAACATTTATGGGCCCTTGATGAGGAAGGGCAGATCGTATCGTACGCCCGTATTTTCCAGCAGGAACAAACGGTGCATTTTGGTCGGGTCATTGTGGCACCAGCATACCGTGGGCAAAAAGAAGGCCATCGTCTGATCAAAGAAGTTTTGCATCGCATTGAGCAGTGTTATCCAGCTTTGCCTATTGAGATCGAAGCACAAGCCCACTTAGAAAAATTCTACGGCCAGTATGGCTTTAAAACCATTACACCGCCTTTTTATGAAGACGGGATCCTGCATGTCGGGATGAAAAAAGAAGCAAGCACAGCGACTCTCTAGCGAGGTTCGCGTGCTTGCTTCTTTTAGCGCTATGATTGATGGATCGGATGAATCCGAATCGCTTCTTTCGACCTTATTGACTAAGAGCTGTTTTTTTATCGGATCGTATCATCCAATGATGTTGGACGTGGATCCACAGTGTTGGCAGGAGGCGTTTGCGCTTTTAGAAGGTCTCGAATCTCTTCTAAATAATCCTCTGCAGTGACTTCTGGTACTTCTTCTTCCTCAGGTTGTTGTTTCAGATTGCGTAGTTTGTTGACTGCTTTGACAATCAAGAACAAGACAAATGCGGTAATCAAGAACGTAATAATGGCAGTAATTACGCGGCCGAAATCAAAGACCACATTTTTGGCTGGTTCAAAGACCAAGCCAGAAAAGGCATCTGCGTTACCAAAGAGTGATAAGATCCATGAAACCAATGGTGTCAGCAATCCTTCAACTAAACTCGTGACGATTGCGGTGAAGGCACTCCCGATCACGACCCCGATCGCCAAGTCAATGACGTTTCCTCGTAAAATAAATTCTTTAAATTCTTTAATCATCCTGTATCCTCCCTTCTAAATCTTACTGACAGTATAGCGAAAAACGCGGGATTTATAAAAAAAAACGCTCGCTGCAACAGGTTTGATCAGCGAGCCGAGGAGAAAGTTTGTCAGCTATGCTATAATTGAAGAGATAATTTTGCTTCTAGAAGGGGTGTCACATGTCTATTGAATTAAAAAAAGGTGTTCGGTTAACGGTGCTACCGACCAAAAAGTATAAAACGATCCGTTTTTTCGTTCGGTTTACTGCACCATTGCAGGCTGAAATGACCGCCAAACGGACCTTATTGACCAGTTTATTAGAAACGACTAGTTTGGCTTATCCGACACAGACCGCATTTAGCAGCCAGCTGGCAGAGCTTTACGGTGCCAGCTTTGGTATGAATGTCAACAAACGGGGCAATCTGCATCAGATCAATGCAGCGATGTCCTTTGTCAACGGGAAGTACGTGTCAGATGAAGCAGTATTGCCGCAAGCAGCCGCTTTTTTAGCAGAAGTTTTGTTCCATCCGAATGCCCACGAGGAGCAATTTGAAGAAAAGAACTTCACCATCGAAAAGCACAACTTGATCGCCTATATGAACAGCGTGGCAGAAGATAAGCAAGCATTGGCTTCTTTAGGGCTGCAAGAGTTGTATTTCGAAAAGAATCAGAATCAGAAGTATCCGAGCTTTGGCCGTCCCCAAGACTTAGAAGCTGTGACCGCAAAAGAGCTTTACCAAACCTATCGCTCAATGATGGACAATGACCAAATCGATATTTTCGTGATCGGCGATGTGGTTGAAGCAGAAGTTGCAGCTCTCTTCCAAAACATGGCCTTTACCGATCGGCCAGACCAAGCAATGCCGGTCTTTTATCAGCAAGCGGCGGAAAATATCATTCGCGAGAAAATCTTGCGAGAACCAATCATCCAAGCCAAATTGAACTTAGGCTATCATACTGGCGTGTATTATGACCAAGCCGAGCGGATCGCCTTTATGGTCTTCAACGGGTTGTTTGGCGGATTCCCTCATTCAAAACTGTTTATGAATGTCCGAGAGAAAGAAAGTTTGGCGTATTATGCTTCCAGCAGTATCGATACATTTCGTGGGTACTTGTCGGTCCAAACAGGGATCGATGGCAAAAACCGCGACAAGGTCTTCAAATTGATCGAACAGCAGCTGCAAAGCTTGCAGCGTGGCGAAGTCACCGCAGAAGAACTGGCACAAACAAAAGCGATGTTGAAAAACCAGTACTTGCTTTCATTGGATAACCCACAAGCACTGATCGAAACAGCCTATCTGAATCAGTGGGTACCGAATACGAAAATGACGGAAGATGAATTTATGCAGAAATTGGCACAAGTGACCGTGGCAGATGTCCAAGCATTGGCTCAAAACGTGTCCTTGCAAGCTGTATTCTTCCTGGATAAGGAGACGACCCATGAATAAAAAAGTCTATCAGCAAATCAATGAGACCCTTTATGAAGAAGTATTGCCAAACGGCTTGAAAGTTTATTTGCTGCCAAAAGCCGATTTCCATAAAACTTACGGACTTTTCAGTACGAACTATGGCTCTGTCGACAATCATTTCGGGTTTTCACCCGAAGCATTGCATCAAGTCCCTGATGGCATTGCCCATTTTCTAGAGCACAAACTGTTTGAAAAAGAAGACGGCGATGTCTTTCAAACCTTTGGTCAGCAGGGGGCGTCTGCCAATGCCTTTACCAGTTTCACGAAAACCAGCTACCTTTTTTCGGCAACCGATCAAATCAAGCTGAACCTTGAAACGTTGATCGATTTCGTTCAAGCCCCGTATTTCACAGAAGAAACCGTCGAAAAAGAAAAAGGGATCATTGGTCAAGAAATCCAAATGTATGATGACGATCCGAACTGGCAGCAGTTTTTCGGCATCATCAAAAATCTGTATCCGAAGCACCCCTTGCATATCGATATCGCTGGTACGGTGGAAAGCATTGCGCAGATCACCGCAGAAGACTTGTATCTTTGCTACAATACTTTCTATCACCCAAGCAACATGACGCTTTTTGTGGTAGGCAATATCGATCCTGAAGAAACGATGGCGTGGATTCGGACCAATCAAGCGGCCAAGACCTTTCCAGAAACGCAGGCGATCATTCGCCAGTTTCCTGAAGAAACCGTTGCCGATATTCAAGCAGAATCAAGTCTTACCATGCCAGTAACACGTGCCAAAGGCGTATTAGGGATTAAAGGGGACTTGAACAAACTGCCGAAATCAGGAAGAGAGCTCTTACGCTTCAAAAATGCGTTGAATCTTTTCTGCCAATTGGTGTTAGGCAATACTTCCGCCAATTATTTGCGTTTGTATGATCAAGGCATCATCGACGACACATTTGGGTTTGAAGTGAACTTGGATCGCGGCTTTTACTTTGCCGACTTCTCGGGGGATTCTGAAGAGCCAGAAAAAATGTTGGCAGAGATCGAAGCGATCGTAATGAATTTCCCGCAAGATCCAGAGATCAATGAAGAAAACTTGACGTTATTGAAGAAGAAAATGCTAGGAAAATATTTCCAATCACTGAACTCACTGGAGTTTATCGCAAACCAGTTTACCCAAAGTTTATTCGGTGAAACGACGCTCTTTGATCTGCCAGAAGTGATCCAATCGATTACTTTGGAAGATGTCCAGCAAGCGGCTCGTTCCTTTATCGATCCCAAAGCGTTTAGTCGTTTTTACATGTATCCAACAGAAAAAGCCTAAGCGAAGGCTGGTTTTGTCAAACAGCTGTCATCTAAGCGACACTGACTGATTCAAGGAGGAACACCCAACAGAACAAGGGCTGGCCAACTCCTGAGTCATTCAGTGTTTTCTTTTTGCGTCAAAGGGTGGTTTTTTCTTGCAATTTGATGCCAATTTGGCGAAAAGTATTAAAATTTGTTTGCGAGTTGTGGTTAGGCTATCCTCAGACTTTTTCTTTTATGGTATTCTTTAATTATTGAAGCAAAATCTTTTTTTGTTTTTTTACAAAAAATCACGGAAAAAATGTTATATTTAGTAGACGGCGCGCTCAGATGGCAATCGGCGTGACGGAGTTTTTTTTATTGACGTATACAGGGAACCCCTGTTTTAAAATGATAGAGCAGCTTTGCTGATCTTACGACAAGCAGCGAAGCGATTTTAGGGCTTTTTTTAAAGATGAATAAAAGACTGGAGTAGATGATCGAGTGGCCAACGAAACAACGATTGGAGCAAAATTACGGCAAGCCCGTTTAGATAAAAACATTTCATTGATTGAATTACAACAAATGACAAAGATCCAAAAACGCTATTTAGAAGCAATTGAAGCAGAGCGATTTGATCAATTGCCAGGCACTTTTTATGTCCGTGCGTTTATTCGCCAATATGCAGCAGCGGTTGGAGAAGACGGCGACAAATTGGTAGCCGTTTTTGATGGCAAAGATACGTTAGACGCCCCCTTACCAAAAAGACCGCAGCCTGAAACCGTCAGCGGCTCACGAAAAGCACAGCACGTAGAAGAAAAAAGCGGCTCATTTGTCGTCCGCTATTTGCCGATGATTCTATTAGGTCTGGTGGCCATTACGATCGTGAGTATCGTGGGCTACATGGCTTGGCAAGACCGGAATACAACGCCGATGATCCAAGGAAGCTCTTCTCTTGTGGTAGAAAATTCAGCGTCTACCGCTTCCACCACGTCAAGTACGGAAGAAACCAGTACTTCGAGTGAAGTGACGGAGTCTTCAAGTACGACGGAATCCAGCGAAGCGAAAATGACGATGACTGCCAGTGATTCGACGCAATCGTCGATCACGATCACGATGAAAGATGCGGAAAATCCTATTGAATTAGCATTTACTGGGCTAGATGCTTCTTGTTGGGTCGGTGTACAAGTCGACAACGCTTATGTGTACCAATACACTGTTCAAGCGGGAGAAACGCAATCGATGATGCTGCCAGAAGGCGCCACGAATGCGACTTTGACCCTGGGCGCGAGCCAAAACATCTCCATCACTGCCAATGGTCAGGACGTGGACTTTTCTGATCCGCAATTTGAATTGTTACAAAAGACAGTCCGCCTCGTGATTGAATACCAAGACGATGCGGCATAAATCTGACAAATGCGCCTTATTGAGGTATCATTAGCTAAAAAGTTATCTGTTGCATCCGACCATTGAAAAGCAGAAGTAGTGGCATGATTTGCCGTTATTTCGTACAATAGTCGGCAGAGAGGAGTCTATTTCGTGAATTTACCCAATCAATTAACTGTATTACGGATCATTATGATCCCCATCTTTATTTTGGTCTTGGTTTTGCCAATCGATCTTGGTACGCTGACCGTTGGTACGACACAATTAGAAAACACGCACCTTATTGCAGCGATCCTTTTTGCGGCAGCCAGCATTACAGACTGGCTAGATGGCAAGATCGCTCGTTCCAGAGGCCTTGTTACCAACTTCGGGAAGTTTGCTGACCCGTTAGCAGATAAAATGCTCGTCATGACGGCTTTTATCATGCTGGTTGAATTAGACAAAGCCCCAGGCTGGGTAGTTTCGATCATCGTTTGCCGCGAGTTGGCAGTGACGGGTTTACGCTTGTTGTTAGTGGAACAAAGCGGGGAAGTCATGGCTGCTGCGTGGCCAGGGAAAATCAAAACCGCGACACAAATGGTTGCGATCATTTTCTTGTTCTTGAACAACATTCCCTTTTCAATGATCGGTTTGCCTATCGATCAAATCATGTTGTATCTATGTTTGATCTTCACGATCTATTCCGGGGTCGATTATTTCATAAAAAATACGAATGTTTTTAAAAATTCTATGTAAAATTTCTAGATCTAGATTTTCTAGATCTAGATAAAGAAGCGATAAAAACAAGGATACAAGTCACGAAAGTTCAGAAGTTTTCTGGACTTTTTTTGTCAATATGAAAGACTTTTACGTATCTGATAAATGAAGGAGTAAACGAATGAAAGCAGAAATTATTGCAGTCGGGACCGAATTACTTTTAGGACAGGTGGTGAATACGAACGCGACCTTCTTGTCAGAAGAACTGGCAAGTCTTGGGATCGATGTTTTTTATCATAGTGTTGTCGGGGACAACCCCAATCGCTTAGAAGAATTGCTGACGATCGCCGACAAACGCAGCGACTTGATCGTATTGTGCGGCGGCTTAGGGCCCACCGACGATGACTTGACGAAACAAGTCACTGCCCGTCATGTGGGACAAGAGTTAGTCAGAGATGAACCAGGTTATCACCAATTGAAAGCCTTCTTTGAAAACAGTCAACGGAGGATGACGGAAAACAATTTGCGGCAGACCCTCGTTTTTAAGGACGGTGTGTCTTTGCCAAATCCCAATGGACTAGCGATCGGGATCTTTTATCAGACAGCCGCTACCAGTTATTTGCTGCTGCCAGGACCACCAAGTGAACTACAGGCGATGTTTCTTACCCACGCAAAACCACTTCTGTTAGAGCAGTTTCCCCAAGAAGAGGTCTTGCTGTCTCGCGTTTTGCGCTATTACGGGATCGGGGAATCGGCATTGGTCACAGAATTGGCCGATTTGATCGAGAATCAAGTCAATCCCACCATCGCTCCTTATGCCAAACCCAATGAGGTCACGCTGCGTCTGACGGTCAAAACTGCAGACGAGGCGCAAGGGATCAAACAATTGGATGCGTTAGAAGAAACCGTCCAAGCACGGGTCGGTGCGTATTTCTATGGGTATGGGGAACAAAATTCGCTGGCAGAAACAGTCGTCGAGCGACTGATCGAGAAAAAGAAAACCGTCACCGCAGCGGAAAGTTTGACCGCTGGTTTGTTCCAAGCGACACTAGGAGGGATTCCTGGCGTCTCTGAGGTGTTTCCCGGTGGGTTCGTGACATATTCTGCTGCAACAAAAAGCAAGCTCTTAGGCATCGATCCAGGGCTTTTGGAAAGTTATGGAACTGTTAGCCAGGAATGTGCAGAAGCAATGGCCGTCTATGCCCGCAAACAAGCCGAGACTGATTATGCGGTGGCGTTTACTGGTGTTGCTGGTCCAGACGAGTTAGAAGGTCAGCCTAAAGGCACCGTTTGGATCGCCTTAGCTTCTGACAAAGGCGTCTCGAGCCAGCTGTATCACTTCAACCGCGACCGCGCCTATATTCGGCATAGTGCCGTCATGGCGGGCTTAAATCAAATACGTAAGGAATTTTTAAATTAATGCGAATGTTTGTTCGTTTTTTCTTGCAATTTCCCGTCAGAAGGACTATTATTATCTTATGAACGACACACGAAAGTGATGAATATAAGGAGGATTATCCGTTTGGCAGATGATCGTAAAGCAGCCTTAGATGCTGCACTAAAGAAGATTGAAAAGAACTATGGTAAAGGTGCCATCATGAAGCTTGGCGAAAAAGTTGATCAACAAATTTCAACGATCCCAAGTGGTTCATTGGCCTTGGATGTTGCATTAGGTGTAGGTGGTTACCCACGAGGACGGATCGTAGAAGTTTACGGCCCAGAAAGTTCTGGTAAAACGACAGTTGCTTTACATGCCATTGCGGAAGTCCAAAAAAATGGCGGAACAGCAGCATTTATCGATGCCGAACATGCGTTAGATCCTCAATATGCGCAAAAATTAGGCGTAAATATCGATGATCTTTTGTTATCACAACCAGATACAGGGGAACAAGGATTAGAGATCGCTGACGCCTTAGTTTCAAGTGGTGCGGTTGATATCGTGGTCATTGACTCGGTAGCAGCTTTAGTCCCACGGGCGGAGATCGACGGTGAAATGGGTGATACCCACGTTGGTTTGCAAGCACGTTTGATGTCACAAGCATTACGGAAACTTTCTGGTTCCATCAACAAAACGAAAACGATCGCGATCTTTATCAACCAAATTCGCGAAAAAGTTGGGATCATGTTCGGGAATCCAGAAACGACACCTGGTGGACGTGCGTTGAAATTCTATTCAACCATCCGTTTGGAAGTACGTCGTGCTGAGCAATTGAAATCCGGTACAGATATCATCGGGAACCGTACGAAGATCAAAGTAGTCAAAAACAAAGTAGCGCCACCATTTAAAGTAGCAGAAGTCGACATGATGTATGGTCAAGGGATTTCCCAAGAAGGCGAACTGCTGGATATGGCCGTGGAACAAGACATCGTCGATAAAAGCGGTGCGTGGTATGCCTATAAAGGGGATCGTATCGGTCAAGGTCGTGAAAACGCCAAAAACTACATGCGTGAACACCAAGAAATGATGTTAGAAGTTTCTGCTCGCGTCCGCGATGCTTACGGGATTGGAACAGGAGAGACCGTAACCCTTGAGGAAGCGCAAGAAGAATTACCATTAGACGACTAAGTCTTGAAAAAGCCAAACAACCTCGTTGTTTGGCTTTTTTGTGGCTTTTTGCTAGATTCGTCCATTGTTGAAAAAACATCCGTAAAAAGGAAGGGTTGCGAAAGTTTACTTTATTATTTAAAGTTGACACTCTTGTGTTCAAACATTAGAATAAACGTATGTGGATTTCCACATAAGAAGTAGCGAATTGATAATTTTGTTATCCTTTGTTAATCAAAATTACAAAATATTTAAAAAGATAGTATGGAGGTGGATTCATTGGAACTACTTTACATTCTCCTCGCTATCATCGGTTTAATTGTCGGTCTTGGATTAGGAGTTTATGTGACGAAATCTCGTCATGAGAAAGAAATCAACGGCGCCCAAAATTCTGCAGCTGGAATTATCGAAAGCGCTAAGAAAGAAGCAGAAACTCTTAAAAAAGAAGCATTGTTAGAAGCTAAGGAAGAAAATCAGAAGTATCGGTCAGAGATTGAAAGTGAGTTGAAAGAAAGCAAACTTGATTTAAAATCACAAGAAAATCGTTTACTCCAAAGAGAACAAGTTCTTGATCGTAAGGACGATTCTTTGGAAAAACGAGAACGCTCACTTGAAGATAAAGAAGGCAGACTTAGTGAGAAACAACAATTAATTGACGAGCGAGAAAAAGAAGTAGAAAACTTAATCGATGGACAACAGAAAGAATTAGAGCGCATCGCTGCGCTGTCTAGAGATGAAGCAAAAGAGTTGATCATGAAATCAACGGAAGAGGAATTGAACCATGAATTAACGATCATGGTCAAAGAATCTGAACAGCGTGCGAAGGAAGAAGCAGATCGAAAAGCAAAAAATCTCTTGTCCTTAGCAATCCAACGTTGTGCCGCAGACCAAGTGTCTGAAACCACGGTATCGGTCGTATCATTGCCAAACGATGAGATGAAAGGTCGAATCATCGGAAGAGAAGGTCGGAACATTCGCACCCTTGAAACATTGACAGGGATCGATTTGATCATTGATGACACGCCAGAAGCAGTCGTCTTATCAGGATTTGATCCGATTCGCCGTGAAATTGCTCGTATGACCCTTGAAAAACTGATTCAAGACGGCCGGATCCATCCAGCTCGAATTGAAGAAATGGTCGAAAAATCTCGGAAAGAAATGGATGAGCATATTCGTGAATATGGGGAACAAGCAGCCTTTGAAGTCGGCGCCCACACCCTTCATCCAGACTTGATCAAGATTTTAGGTCGTTTGCGTTTCCGTACCAGCTACGGACAAAACGTCTTGAACCACTCGATCGAAGTCGCAAAACTAACCGGTGTTCTTGCCGCAGAATTAGGCGAAGATATCCAGTTAGCCAAACGTGCTGGACTCTTGCATGATATCGGGAAAGCCCTTGACCATGAAATTGAAGGCTCTCACGTTGAGATCGGGGCTGAGTTAGCTGCCAAATACAAAGAAAATGGTGTGGTGATCAATGCGATTGCTTCTCACCATGGAGATGTTGAAGCAACATCGGTTATCTCTGTTTTAGTTGCAGCCGCAGATGCCTTGTCAGCAGCCCGTCCAGGTGCCCGCAGCGAATCATTGGAAAATTATATTCGCCGCTTGCAAAACCTAGAAAATATCGCCAACGGCTTCAAAGGGGTCGATTCCAGTTTTGCAGTCCAAGCCGGACGTGAAGTCCGTGTAATGGTCAAACCAGAAGAGATTTCTGATTTGGATGCTGTACGATTGGTTCGCGACATCCGCAAGAAGATCGAAGACGATTTGGATTACCCAGGTCATATCAAAGTAACCGTTATTCGCGAGACCCGCGCAACGGATTACGCCAAATAGCAAGCAAAAGCAGTATCCTCTCAGAGGATACTGCTTTTTTGTGTAGCTGATTGTCAATAAGGACGGCTGAGTTGTGCAAAATCGACTCTATTTCATCAGTCCCATAAATGATCGTGCCTTTTTTATTCGTCGGCAACAGAACAACGAACAAGCAAAAGGATGGCTCGATAGCGACAGAGGCGAAAAATGGGAGGATCGATCCAGTATTATCGATTGGGGGGCTATTGAAAAACAAAACAGACCCAGACTTCTCGGGGAAGTCCAGGTCTGTTTCATGTGTTTCACGTCTATACGTCCATCAAATCTTGCGTCGGCGGGCAAAGTCCACAAAGCGGAATTTATCCAGTCGGTGGATCGATTCGGTGTATTCAAAACAGCGCGTGTCTTCTAGATACACGAGGCTGCGAACCGTAACGACATGCTGATCTTCAGGACGCAGATCCATTAGATCCCGCAATTCTTTGTTGACGGGGTCAACAGTGATTTCTTTTTGTGCATAAGCGATCTCAAGGCCAAGATCATTTTCAAAGTAATCAAAAATCGATACTTTCGCTCGGTTTTCTGGCAACTCTTCGATGATAGAAGCATCAAGGTAATCTTTATCCAAAATCACCACTTCTCCATCAATTCTCCGCTGACGGATCAGTTTCCATGCCTCAGAAGCAACAGGCCAACCAGTGGTCTCGTGCAGCTTTGGCGAAACGGCGATCTTGCGGATCTCGACAACCTTTGTTTCACTAGGAATGCGTTGGGTATCTTGCAGCTCTCGAAAACTCGTCAAGCCAGAAATCGGGAAATCAAAGCGATTCAAGTCTAAAACGATTGAACCTTTCCCTTGTTTCTTTTGGATATAACCAGCATCCCGCAATAAATTCAATGCCTTACGGACAGTCTCGCGGGAGACACCATAAGTTTTGATCAATTGGTTTTCGCTAGGCAGCAAAGAATGCGGAGGGTATTCGTTTGCTAGAATTTTTTGTTCTAAATCTAAAAATATTTCTTTGAACTTGTTCATCGGATTGCCCCCTCTTTGGCTATTATAGCGAGGCCAATTTGGAAATGCAATCGACTATTTCGCCAAAAGTTCGTCAATGTTTAGGTCCGTTAATTTTTCAACGATCACATCTGTACCGTGTAATTCTTCTCCTGAATAAACACCTACCGCATACATACCAGCAGCTTTGATGCCGTCGATCCCTGCTTGAGCATCTTCAAAGCCAACTGCTTCTGCCGGTTCAATGCCTAGTGCCAGCGCTGCTTGGATAAAGATTTCTGGATCTGGTTTGCCTTTTTTCAAGGTTGCTGGGTCAACGATCGTATCAAAGTCTTGCATGACCCCAAGTTTGTCCAAAATAAACGGTGCATTTTTGGATGCCGAAGCGATCGCACAAGGAATGTTTTTTGCTTTGGCTTCATCAAGGAATGTCTTCACCCCTGGCAATAGATCATCAGGAGTCAAGCTTTGTAACAATTGTACATAGTGGGTATTTTTCTTCGTCGCTAACGCTTCTTTTTCGACTTCTGTGTAGGCATCATTTTTGTTGCCTAGGGTTAAGATTCGCTCTAAAGAGTCCATGCGGCTGATGCCTTTTAACTGCTCGTTGAACTTCAAATCGATCTCGATCCCGATCTCCGCAGCTAATTCTTTCCATGCAATGTAGTGGTATTTGGCCGTATCCGTGATAACGCCGTCTAAATCAAAAACAAATCCTTTTTTCATGTGTAACACTCCTTTTAGTAAGTAATCGTTGCTTCTTTCTTTGCTTCTAGAGAAACTTGTTGCCCATTCACTAAGATCGTGACTGGCTGATCAGCGGTAATCGTCAATGTTTCATGTGTAACATTCATTGCAAAGCGGGTGCCGCGAACTTCTAGCTGAAAGGCTAAGCTGTCCCAAGCTTTCGGCAAGTTTGGCGTGATCTGCAGCTGCTCTTCTCGAATATCGATCCCAGCAAAAGTGGTTAATGGAATAAACAACGTAGCAGCCATGACACCGGCGTGAATGCCTTCTGCTGTAGTCCCGCCTTGGATATCACGGTAATCAGAAGAGAGGGCTTCTTGGTATAACGACCAAGCCAACTCCTGATCATCTACCATTGCCGCCAACTGGGCATGAACGATGCGTGACAACGTCGAGCCGTGGGAGGTACGAGCCAAGTAATAATGGAGATTTTTTTCAATATAGTCTGTTGGCAGCTGGTAAGAAAGATCTGCCAAAATCTGATTGACTTGCTCTTTTGAGAAATTGTAGAAAATCATCAAACTATCCGCTTGTTTCGCGACTTTGTAGCTGTCAGCACTCTTGCCTTCAGCGTTCAAGATGCGGTCCATCCGATAGATGTTGCCATATTTCTCTTTGTAGTGAGCCCAATCCAGATCTTCCAGCTGGAAGTACCCTTCAAATTGTGCAATGATGCCTTCTGGATCAATCTCTAAGCCCAGCTTGGTACGAATATCTGCCATAGCAGCAATATCTGCAGGGGTTAAAGCCGTTTTCTCTAATACCGCTTGGAAGCTCTCTGCGGAAAGTTGTTGTTGAAGGTTCTCGATCTCTTCAAACAACCATACTACCATCATATTGGTATAGGCGTTGTTTTTCAAGCCGCCTTGTTCACTATTTGGGTAGCTTTCATGAAATTCATCTGGTCCCATGACTTTATCGATAAAGTAACGTTGAGCAGCATCATCCCAGGTGGCAGCACTTTGCCAGAAATGAGCGACTTCTAACATCAATTCTAACCCATATTGTTCCATGAAGACTCGATCTTGCGTGTTGTGCCAGTATTGCCAAATGTTATAAGCGATCGCTAAGGAGACATGGCGTTGCAAGCGACTGTGATCTTCTTTCCATTCGCCGCTGATAGGGTTCAAATGCAGTTCTTGGGATTGCTCACTGCCATCCAATCCTGATTGCCATGGGAACATGGCGCCTTGGTAGCCAGCTTTTTGGGCATCTTTTTTGGCAGCAGCTAAGCGGCGGTAGCGATACAGCAGAATTTCTTTGGCGGTGTCAGGAAAATGTAGAATGTAAAACGGTAAGATAAACAGTTCATCCCAGAAAATATGACCGCGATAGGCTTCACCATGTAGGCCACGGGCAGTGATACTGGCATCTAAGGACTCCTGATAAGCATTCGGTGCTGCGGAGACCAGCAGATGATACGTATGCAGATTCAGCATTTTTTGCGACATCAAGTCACCAGTGATTTCGATGGCCGCTTTTGCCCATAATTCAGCCCAGGCTTGTTTTGAGGCGGTATACATCGTCGCAAAATCAGGTAATGCTAAGGAAGAAAACGTAAATGCCGGTTGCGGCTCTTCTTGGCGATAAGCGGCAACAGTAACTGATTTTTCGACCCGATAAGTTTGTCCTTCCGTCACCTCAAGGGTTACTTGTTGACGGACGACCTGGTCATTTGTTTCAGCTTGCAGCTCAGCCAATGGTAGGTCCTGTGAAAACAGTTCAGAGGATTGGACAACGGTAATCTGTGATTGGTTAGTGGTGACCACTAAATGCGCTTTGTTTTGTTCAGCTGCTGCCTCTTTCACGGTCAAATGCTGGTTAGTTAAACTACGGTAACGAGCGACGTTATAGTTATAGACCGATCCGTCGGCTTCACTGACGAAGGTAAGGGTGCCAGAAAAGTTCAGCGGAGTAAACTGATAGACCAAACTGTATTGGTGAACGTCTTGCATATTGGCGATCTTCTTCGTTTCGATTCGCAGACGCTTTTGTTTTTTGGTTTCAATTTCTGCCACTGATTGGAACAAGCCGGTCTTCAAATCCAATGTCCGTTTAAAGGAAAGGAGCTGATTGTTGGCGATATCGATCACTTCATCATCGATCTTTACGTACATTTTTTGCAGATTCGGTGCATTGACGAAGTCTTCATTGCTGATGGTATGACCAGAAACATCCGATTCCACCGTATTGTAAAGACTTGCTAAATACAGTCCTGGATAGTTCGCTTCACAAATGGTCATCTCAGGCGTTGTGCCTCGCAGCCCTAAATAGCCGTTACCGACGGTTAAAAGTGACTCCACCGAGTATTCATCTTTACCAGGGGTGTAGCCATAGTATTCGAGGCGCCAAGGAATTTCAGCAGTTTTTTCTTCATACTGTTCTTTCGTAGTGCAAACAAAGGGACGATTCAATTTTTCTGTCAACCATTGGTCCAGTGAAAAAGTCCCTTCTTCATTTGTAAACACCAGCGATTCAGAGACGATCCCGCCACCTTCCATTTGTTGCAGCTGCGCGGTCAGTACGGCAACGCGCTCACTGTCAGTCCCAGAAAACGGATAGGTCGTACCAGTTTGATCCGTTAACAGCCATTGTTCCTTAGACAATATAATCGTATTCACAGTAGTTGTCCTCCTTTAAACTTGTCTATACATGCAAAATGATTATAACGTAAATTGTAAGCTATTTCAATTTATCTAGCCTGTTTTTTTATTCTTTTTTGTCAAATAAACAGTAAATAAAGTTGTTGGCAATATTATTTTATATTAATGAAACATTTTAAAAAACGTTTATTTATCAAGGTTTTTATATGGTACCTTTGCTATTTGCTTGTATTGTTTATAGAAAAAGTAAAAAAAAATGGTTTGAAACGCTTGCAATATCAAAATTATCAAGTTATGATTAGTGCGTAATCAAAACATATATATACAAGTGGAGATGAAAGGGGTTTATTAATTATGGGAAAGTATCGTGATGATGCTGAGAAGCTGCTGGAATATGTTGGCGGCAAAGAAAATATCGCCGCAGTAACACATTGCGCGACACGGATGCGTTTTGTTTTGAACGATCAGTCAAAAGCAAACGAAAAGGCAATTGAAGAAATTCCAAGTGTCAAAGGAATGTTTACCAATGCGGGACAATTCCAAGTCATTATCGGCAATGATGTCTCAACGTTTTACAATGATTTTACCGATGTATCAGGAATAGAAGGTGTTTCTAAAGAACAAAGTAAAGCGATTGCAAAAAACAATCAAAATATCGTGCAACGAGCGATCGCTACGTTAGCTGAGATCTTTACCCCGTTATTACCAGCGATTATTGTCGGTGGTTTGATGCTAGGGCTGAGAAATTTCTTAGAAGGTGTACCGCTAGAAGCTCTAGGTGGACAAACCATTACACAAGCTTCTACTTTTTGGAACGGTGTCAACGGCTTTTTATGGCTGCCCTGTGAAGCCATCTTTCACTTTCTACCAGTAGGGATTACTTGGAGTATTACACGTAAGATGGGAACCACGCAAATATTAGGGATTGTTTTAGGGATTACATTGGTTTCACCGCAATTATTAAATGCTTATTCAGTAAGTTCAACTTCTGCTGCAGAAATTGCTCAAAATTATACGTGGGACTTCGGGTTCTTCACTATTGATAAAATTGGGTATCAAGCACAAGTGATCCCAGCAATGCTGGCAGGTTTCTTATTGGTTTATCTTGAAAGATTCTTCCGGAAATGGATTCCAGAAGCGGTTTCAATGATCTTCGTTCCATTGTTCTCATTGCTGCCAACTATTTTAGCAGCCCACATGGTGTTAGGTCCAATCGGTTGGCAAATCGGATCAGGCATTTCTTGGGTCGTAAATGCTGGCTTGACCTCACCATTAAACTGGTTATTTGGTTTCATTTTCGGTGGCTTGTATGCGCCTTTGGTTATTACCGGATTGCATCATACAACGCTAGCGATCGACTCTCAATTAGTAGCGGATTTTGGGACAACCAACCTTTGGCCAATGATCATGCTGTCAAATATTGCGCAAGGTACGGCAGTATTGGCGATTTGGTTCCTTCACCGTGGCAATAAAAAAGAAGAACAAGTCTCTGTTCCAGCAACGATTTCTGCTTACATGGGGGTTACTGAACCAGCGATGTTCGGGATCAATTTGAAATATGTTTACCCATTTGTCGCAGCAATGGTAGGTTCTGCCTTTGGTGGAATGCTGATCACTGCAACGAATACCCGTGCATTAGGTATTGGTGTAGGGGGACTGCCTGGCTTCTTATCATTTAAAATTGAAAACTATCCAATGGTCTTCATCTCAATGGCGGTGACGATTGCCATCACGTTTGTTTGCACCATCATCTTTAGAAAAGTTACCTTCTTAAATAAATTAGAACCGCAATTGGCTGCTGATACAGCTGCAGCAGCGGCTGTTGCACCAACGACGGCTGCACCGACAACTGCAGCCCCAGAAGCGGCACAAGTTTCAGAAGAAACCCTTTATGCCCCAGCTGATGGGAAAGTAGTTGCCATCACTGAAGTTTCTGATCCTGTCTTTTCTCAAAAAATGATGGGTGACGGCTTTGCTGTTCAGCCAACGAATGGAACGATTTATGCTCCTGTTGCAGGTACGATCTCTAGCATTTTTGAAACAAAGCATGCAATTGGGATTTTAACGTCTGGTGGCGCGGAAGTTCTTGTTCATATGGGCTTAGATACTGTGGAATTAAAAGGTGCGCCATTTGAGGTCCTTGTTTCTGAAGGTGACACGGTCACACCAGAAACGAAGATTGCAGTGATGGATCTAGATGCAGTGACCGCTGCTGGCAAACAGACAGATGTTTTAACAGTCATCACGAATGCCGAAAAAGTGCGTCAGCTTTCATTGACGACCACAGGCACAGTGACAGCCAAAACAGCGGTTGGTTCCGCTGAATTAAACTAAAAAAATAATCCGTTTCCGAGAGCGCCCTTTGACTAAGAAGGGGGATCGGAAGCGGATTTTTTTATGGCCGCCCTCAAGGGAGAGCGGCTTTTGTCTTGGTTTTCAATGGGTAAAGCCGCAGTTAGCTGACGGCTTTTTTGTCGGTGCTTTTACGGAAGTAGTTGATCGTTAATAGGAAAGTCAGTAAGACTAAGGCCCACAAAAAGAATAAGGCGATTTGAGAGCCGATGACCGTCCCTTGGGTGTAATCGGTCGCCGCATTTTGTGCCAAATTGATGATGGTCGCCACCACAGCCGTCGCCACTGCACCAGAAAATTGCTGTAGCGTATTAAAGATCGCATTACCGTCCGCGTACAACGCAGGAGTCAGCTTGTTTAAGCCGGTGGTCATCATATTGCTGTAGGCTAAGCCGATCCCGATCATGTAAAAGACATGTCCAGCAACTAGGCTCCAAATGAAAGGCGAACGCAAAACGAGGGCTAAGGAAAGCCAACCGATGGCAATCAACGTCAAACCAGACAGGATCGGTTTTTTCGGTCCAACTTTATCCAGCAACCGACCAGAGATCGGCGCAAGGATCGCCCCGATCGCCGCCCCAGGAAGCATAACTAATCCTGCAGTAAAGGCATCTTTTCCCAAGACGAGTTGGACAAAGTTCGGCAAGACAAAGGAAATGCCCAGTAAAAGGAACTGACAAACAAGAAAGCCAAACAGAAACAAACTGAAGCTACGGTTTTTCAAAACAGCCAAACGAATCAAAGGGTTCGGGCCTTTTGAGCGTTGATAAAACAAGCCAGCACCAATGAAACCGAAAAGCAGCGGCAGTAGACTCGCTAAGGTGCCTACTTGATTCAAGAACAATAAGAAGCCGCTGAACATCAAGACGATTCCTAATACACTCAGTAAATCCAGGGAAGTGTCTTTTGCCCCAGCCGTTTTAGGGATCGAGTAAAGGCCGAGTACTAGGGAGATCAGCAAGACTGGGATCAAGAAAAGAAAGATCGCATTCCAAGACCAATGGGCGGTCAATAAGCCCCCATATGTCGGTCCGATCGCTGGAGCGATGGAAGTGGTCAAATTCCCTAAGCCGATTGTCGCTCCCCGTTTTTCAAAGGGGGAGTAAGTCAAAATGATGTGGAACATCAAAGGCAGTGCGATCCCTGTGCTGGCACCTTGGAAAAAGCGGCCAATCAGCAAAACGGCAAACGTCGGCGATAAAAAGTCGATCACCAAGCCAACAAGGAAAAAGGCATTGGCAGCTAGAAACAAGGTTCTCAATGAGAAGCGTTTCAAAAGGTAGGTCGATATTGGGACAATGATGGAGATGACAAGTAAGTAGATGGTCGTCACCCATTGAACATCGGATGTTGAAAGCGTAAATTGATCGATCAATGTCGGAAACGTTACATTCATGGCTGTTTCAATCAGCACACCTGCAAATGACATCAATCCGGTTGCGAGGATCGCCCCCACGAGTTTTTTGTTGTTTTCCATATTCTCACCTCTAAAAATTCGCAAAAAAAGAGACCGTTTCTATTCTCATAGAAACCGCCTCTCTCTCGACAAGCGAACCCGCTTGTTATCTGTACGATTTAATCTATCGCTATTCTACTGACTTCATAAGAAAGTGTCAAGAGAAGTGGATAAAAAAATAGCAAAAAACTTTTTTGAAAGTTTTCAAACTTTTACTTACACGAAAAATTTTCTTCTGCTAGAATAGTCGAGTACGAAAAAGAGAAAGGAAGTTGTTACATGCCCATCAACAAAAAAGAAAGTTTGATCTATACGACACTTATGTGTATTTTTATGGTGTATTTTATGAGTGTTTATAACCTCATGTTTCAAGTCGGTGTTTCTGCATTGGCATTCCAATTGGCGTGGAATGAATTGCCATTAGCCCTTTGTGTGGCCTTTATTTTGGATTGGTTCATTGTTTCTGGTCCGGCAAAAGGTTTGGCGTTTCGATTTTTGGACCATCAATCAGCTACTTGGAAAAAAATCGGGTTGATTTCTTCATTGATGATCGCCGGCATGGTGATCTGTATGTCACTCTTTGGTGCGTTGATGCACCCAAACCCTGATCACTCGGTGTTCGTCAATTGGCTAAGCAACATTGGGAAAAATGTGATCGTCGCATTGCCGTTGCAATTGTTCATTGCAGGTCCAATCGTTCGCCGAGTGTTTCGCGCCTTGTTTCCTATTGGCACTGTGCAAGAACAGCCAGTACTAGGGGAATAATCGATCATTAGAAAAAACGTACTGCAGACAGGTTCTGCCAAGGTTAGCTAAAACAGCTGGCTTGGCGATACCTGGACTTGCGGCACGTTTTTTTGCTTTTATAGACAGCAAAAAAACCCATAGGATGGTATGGGTTTTTCTGGTTACCCTATGAAATAGGATACAGGATGTACCTATATAGTAATATGGTTCCGTCAAAAAGAGAAGTTCAATTTTTTCACCGATACATGAAATTAATGCAAATTGATAGTTTTTCTGACGAAAAAATCAACTTATAATTATTTTCCGTCTGTTATTCCGTATAGAAACCAACGAGTTGATACCAGCGACGATGCTCAATATGGTAGGCATCAGGTGAGTAGCCTGACATTGAAAAACCGATAAAGGTGATGACCAGTCCGAGAATAATAAACAACAGACTGAGAAAAACGAAAAAGCGCTTATTGATTTTGATCATAGGACTGCCTTCTTTCGATAGTTTTGAACAAATGATTTCGGCCAAACAACAAGGGAGTGGGTAAGACGTGAAAAAGGTCGGCTCATACTATAAGTGGCGATCAGGCAAAGCAGCCCTAAACCAAATAAGAAAATCCCCATGCCTAACTGACTTAAAAAGAGATAGAAACCATCCGCCATCAGCATGGGACTTAAGACAACGCTGGCGATCCCACCGATAAACGTAGTGACACCAATCATGCCAGTGGTGAAAGGCACACACCAGATGATTATTAAAAAGCTTAGGATCAGCAAAGCGGCACTTAACAAGAGGCTGCCCCACAATGGGAAGCCCAGTACTAAAATCAAGAGCAAAAAGGGATGAAAGCGGCGGGGAATCTCTACTACGACCTCTTCCGTTTCGGTAACTGCTTGGATCAGTTCTTTTGGGGAGCCAAGGCGTGCCACGGCTTCTTCTTCGGTGTATCCTTCTTCCATCAAATCTTCGATCATCTCGTCATAATAGTTGATCAGCTGATGAATCTCGCTAGGTCTGACTTTTTCAGATAATTCCGCAGCCAATGCCTTGATAAAATCAACTCTGTTCATCTAATGTTCCTCCTTTAATAAATCGCTGGATCAATGTCAATTGGGGCCAGTCGTTGGTTAAAAAATCGTCGATCCGCTGTTTTCCGATTTTGGTCAAGCGGTAATATTTTCGGGTCCGTCCTTGATGGCTTTTATTATAAGTCTCAACCGCTCGGCTGGCTTCTAAGCGCTTCAAGATAGGATAGAGCGTTGATTCTGAGATTGGCAGTAAAGGAGATATGTTTTTGACTAATTCATAGCCATAAGAGTCACCATGCTGCAAATAAGCCAACACACAAATTTCCAATAATCCTTTTTTTAATTGGGCATCCAAAGGCTCTCCTCCTGTTCATACTCATACTATACATTACATAGTATCATTCCACAAGCAGCACCAGTCAAAATCAGCCTTAAGTCTGAGCACCATAAGACAACAAGAGTTTCTTTAATAAAATGGTCAAAAATAAAAAATAAAATTAAGAAAATCGGCGGAAAGTATAGGTTAACGTGCTCTTTTTTGTTAAAGTAGAAGTATAAAGATTACTTTCAGTAAGAAAATGGGCGTTGGTTGTGCTTCTAAAAGCTGCAAGTAGTCAAAGTGAATGAGACGAACATCAGCAAGAATTGGTGACGTCCAGAAAGGAAGGGGTATTATGAGAAAAGCAACGATTACGAAAAAATATTTGATCAATTGCTTAAAAAAATATCTGGTGGAATATCTTTATCGACCAATCACTGTCCGCGACATTGCTAAATATGCACGAACATCGACCCAACCGATCTATTTAAATTTTTCAAACATGCAAAATTATAAACAGGCGATGGTTGATGATGTGTTTCGCGACATTCACGAAACAAAAAAAGAGTCAGAAGAGACACTCGATTCCTTATACAGCTTTTGGCAGGACTATTACGTATTTGCCAGCCGCAATCGTAACCTCTTTTTCGCACTTTTTTTAAATGATATTGGCTGTGGTCCTTACATAAAAGAGCGTTCTTTTGCTTATTTTCAAGAAGCAATTGCTGAATCAGCTGTTTTTCAATGTGCGCATAAAAGCGATCTGAGAAAATATCATGAAGAAGCCTTGATCTTTTTTAGTGGGTTGGTATTGCTGTTTATTCGTGAAGGGTGTAGTGACAGCAAGAATGATTTTATGAAAGATACCATTGAGTATTGGGAACGAATGTTAAAGGAACCAAAAAGCGCGCCACGTGATCGGGGACCGCAAGCATTGTTAGAGGCTGGTGCGTTTGCTGTAGAAGAATAGGTACTTGAAATCAAGCATTAAAATAAATATCTGAATATTTCGACACCAAAAAACCGTTAGTGATCAAACATTCTTCACTAACGGTTTTTTTTGAGGAGGCAAGTCTTGCGGTATGAGTAGAACAATTGTGGTTTTTTCACCTTTTACTGATTGAATCGCTAAGGAAGCTTGCGTGCCATAGTACAGTGCTAGCCGCTGGCGTACATTGTTGATACCATAATGTTGATCAGAAGGTTGCTCCAGTTGTTTTAGCTGTTCAGGATCAATCCCGGGACCATTGTCTTGAATCTCAAACCGCAGCCATTGTCCTTCTTTGAGGCAGCGGATCGTCAATACACCTCTGCGGTCATCTTCAATATGATCCAGCCCATGAAAGACGGCATTTTCGACAAACGGCTGCAAGAGTAGATTGATCATCGGATATTCATCGATATTTGAGTCAATTTCGAGGACTAAATCAAAGGAATGGTGATGCATTTTTTGCTGAATTTTAGCATAGGTGATCGTCAGATCGAGTTCTTTGCTGACGGATAACCGATTGGATCCTTGGTTTAGGCTGAGACGGTAGAATCGAGACAGCAGCTGAGCCATCTCACGGATTTCGTGGTTGCCGTTTAGTGTGGCAGTATTGCTGATCAATGCTAAGGAATTATAAAAGAAATGCGGATTGATCTGGGCTTGCAGAGCTCGCAATTCGTATTCTTTTTGTTTCAGTTCGGCTTCATACACTTCATTGATCAGCTCAGCGATTTTATCTAGCATTTTTTGAAAATTGGTGTATAACTGTCCAACTTCATCTTCTGAAGAATAACTATGCTCGATTTTGAATTGATCCATTGATAAAGAAGCCATTTGCTGGGCCAAAGAATTGATCGGCTGTACCACTGTTTTTGCTAGCCACCAGCTGGATAAAACCAATATCACTAATACAAAACCAAAGATAATGAGTGCCGCACCAACTAGATACAGTAGACTGCTGAAAAATGACTGTGCGGTTTTAACAAAAACGATTTGCCAATGATTATCCAGCAGTACAGGGGCTTCTTCAATAACTGCGCTTCCAACCAACCACTGTTTTTGAGTACGCTGCTGCTTCGTCAAATAATCAATGCGGTAAAGCGTCTGCCCGGTCTCTGACTGGATCGTCAAATCGTAAGGTTCTTCAGTGACTGCATCAAGATTCGTGAACAATGCTGCTCGATCGATGGTCAAAACGATGTAGTTTAGGGAATCTGCGGTATGGCCTTTTAAAAAAAGGTTGGTATAAAAAGAAAGTTCCTCCCGTTCTTTGTCAAAATACGTGCGAATTTCAGTCGAGGGTTTCTCTTTGAGAAAAGGTAGCGCCGTGTCAGCAGTGATTTTTTTGACATATTGCCCATGATCATAAAGATCGATCGTGGTGTATAGCGTGATGCCTTTGATATCTGCTTGCGGAAAACGAACACTGTGAAACAAAGGCACGATCGTATTTTGAAAGAGATTGTATTGATCAAAGTTTGAGAAGCGTTGACTAGAAAGTTCTTGCGTCAAGGCGGTATTGTTGGCTAAGAAAAGCAGGCTGTCCCGATAGGTATGGATCTTGCTTTCTAACTGATAGCTGATACTTTTGAGATTATCGGAGTAAGCACTTTTTTCCTGCTGTTGGATAAAGGCTCGGATGATAGATACCCCGACAAAGGTCAAAACGATCAGAGGAACAATGCTTGAAAGAATCGAAATAAGGGCGATCTTTTTTTGAAAACGAAAATTTTTAAAACAATCGTGGACTTTTCTTAACAAGAGGGACCTCTCTTTCTATAGGCATCCGGCGTCATTCCGACAATTTCTCGGAACGTTTTGCAAAAATAGGAATAATGATTAAAGCCAACTTGTTTGGAGATAGTTCGAATGCTGCAGTTCGAGTTCTTTAAACGCTTCTGAGCCTGTTTGATACGGTAAGACTTGATGTATTTGGTGATACCCATGCCTTCAGAAGTACTGAATAATTCGCTTAGGTAGTTAGGATTGATATTGACTTCCTTTGCTAAGCGCTCCAAGCTCAACTCTTGGTGAAAATGAGCGAATATATAGGATTTTACTTGGCGCACATAGTCATTTGACTGACTCCCGTTGATTTGAAGCAGTGCATCATGGATATAACGGAAGAGGGCATCAAAAATATCCGCAATTAATTGTAGACTTGGCGCTTCCAGTATTTTTCCGATCTGATTAGCGCCATGCTCCGCATCAAAGGCGATCGTGCACTGATCGATGATGGTTTGATAAAAGGTCGCAAAATAAAATTTGGTATTGGTTGGTTCCTCACGTCCATTTGTTTCAAAGCAGTCGAAAACTGTTTTCACAAGCGCGTGTGCTTTTTTACTTTCGTATTGATTCACATACGAAACGGTTTTTTCAAAAAGAGCTTTCTTGACGATGTAGTGATCTCCCGGAAGCAGCTGGCAGATTTTCCCTTTGTTTTGCTGATAAAAAGACCGCTGACTGGTCTTCAGTAAGTCATGATAGGTGCCGTACACCCCGGAATGATGGGGAACTGGTCCGCTGTCAAAAAGTGTTATTTTTTGCTGAAACTGCTCGGAAAAATAGGTAGTCAAGTTGTTTTTTCGCTCCTCGATTTCCCTTTTTGGCAAAGGTTCGTTAAAAAAGAGCAGTTGTGCTGGAGCTAAAAACAAACTGAACATTTCAGGAAATGCAGCAGACAGCGAAGGAACAAAATCCGGCGCATTCCAAGAATCCAGCGGCCAAGTAACGAGAAAAAAAGAGGGATGAGTCTTAAAAAAATCTTGTGCAACCGATTGCTCTTCTTTCGGCAGTGAATGCCAAGGATAGCCATAAAAAAGTTTACTCAAAATCTCTTTCAAGTAATGGGTTTGTGCGATTGTTTTTGTGTAAGAGCGCTGCTTTTGTTGATCAATAAAAAGAATGATTTTATTTATTTGTTCATAAAAATCATCAGGGTCGATTGGTTTTAAGAGGTAGTCAACCGCTTGTAACTGTATGGCTTTTTTTACATAATGAAAATCTTCAAAGCCGCTGATAAACATCACAGGAATTTCAGGAACTGCTTCTTTGATTCTCGCTACGAGGGCATGTCCATCCATAAAGGGCATCTTTACGTCGGTAATTATCAAGTCAAAGGGCTGTTTCTGAAAAAGTTGCCAGGCTTCGCGGCCATTTTTGGCTTCTTCGATCCGCCATTCTTTTTCATGCTGACTCAAGAAGTATTTGATCACTTCTCTTTGATCGTAGCTGTCATCAGCAAGCAGCAGTCGGTACATGGTTTTCGCCGTCCTTTCGTATAGAGAAAATTACACAGTCGCTTCTTCTTTCTATAGTAAGCGATAAACAAAAAAAGCAACAGAGCAAATTTGTAAACGTTTTATTTTCTGGAAATCGTGCTATAAATCTGAAAAAAGTGCTATATTTTCTATGGAAGCGATTGCGTATAATAAGGATATCAAAAAAGTTTGAGGAGGAAAACAATGAAATTCAGGCGGGGAACAGCAATTTTAACAGCCATGGCTTCAGCACTTATTATGACAGGATGCAGTTCAGAAGAAGTAAAGACCAATGAAAATGGGGATACCGTGATTACGATCGGACGCCAAACCGCACCGAACTCAAAACTGCCGGAGGGGGACTCTTACAGCAACAACGCGTATACTCGATTGATTCAAGAACGCTTGGGCATCGAACTGGAGAGTGCCTTTGAAGCCCACGGGGAAGATTACGATCGGCAAGTATCGCTAGCGATCGCTTCAGGGGAATTACCGGATACAATGATCGTCGGATCAAGAGATGAATTGGAAGAATTAGTTAACAATGATTTAGTGGAAGACTTGACCGAAGTATTTGAGGAGCATGCCGACGATTTTCTAAAAGACATCTATGATTCGTTTGATGGGATTCAGTTAGAAGCAGCTACGTTTGATGATCGCTTGATGGCGATCCCATCTACTAGCGATGACTTCGGGCCCAATCTTGTCTGGTTGCGCCAGGACTGGCTAGATGAGCTGGGGATTGAACTGGATAAAGATGGCAATCGCTCAATTACATTGGATGAGTTGAAGGAAACAGCGATTGCTTTTCAAGAAAATGATTTAGCCAACACCGGAAAAGCGGTTGGTTTGCCATTGGCCTTCTGGTTGTCCTCGCCAAATCATGGCGGCACGGCATATACAGGGACAGCCATTATGAATGCGTTTGGAGCCTACCCAAAATCGTATCTCCAAGATGAGAATGGACAGATGTTTTATGGATCCAATACGCCAGAAATGAAAGAAGCACTAACGCTGTTGAAGGAATGGCAAGATGAAGGGTTCATGGATCCGCAATTTGGTACCCGGACGTATGACGATATCCATGCCATGATGGTTAATGGAGAAACGGGCATCGCTTTTGGTCCTTGGCACATGCCTGACTGGGGGTTAGTACAAGCTAAACAAAATGATCCGAATGCTGAATTTGTTCCTTATGCGCTTGAAAATGCTAACGGCGATGGCGAGGTCAATGCCGTGGCTAACCGTGGCACTGGGCAATACATCGTGGTGCGCAAAGGTTTTTCTGAGCCGGAAAAAATCATGGAGATGATCAATCTGATTTATGGTGAAGTTGCCAACTCGGAAGATATTGAAACCGAGTTTCCGGAAATTTATGACTATGCGAAAGTGGATGTCGATGGGACGGTTCGTCCATGGAATGTTGTTTTCTTAAAAGCCTATAGTGAGATTGATGATGCTGTAGAAGCTTCCAAGGCGGCGGTTGGTGAAACATCTATCGATGATATCTCTAACTTCTTCATCAAAGAAAATGCCGAAAAAATCAAGCAATATCTGGATAGCCCTGAAGAAACTGATCCGGTGGACTGGACCCGCTATGCTTCCCGCTATTTAGCCGTCAATAATGTGATGGGCGGTATCAGAGAGCAAGGACGCTTGAATGAAGTGAAACCACCGCGTTTTGATTCGATCAAAGCCAATGAACGAAACGGCGCACAAGTAGGGAAACTGGAGGAAGAGACCTTCATTAAGTTTATCACTGGAGAAGAACCCCTGGAAAACTTCGATAACTATGTTGAAACCTGGAATAGCCAAGGTGGAACAGCCATACTTGAAGAAATGCAAGAAGTAGTAGATCAGCGAGCAGATAATTAAGCGGCCACTCCAGCGGTTCTGACACTCGTCTTTCGAACAAAGAAAAGCAAGGTTGTATGCAGGGAAATCGACTGCAGGTGCCTTTTCTTTGTTCGAATTTTTTCATCAAGCGGCTGGTGAGGCAAAAAATTTATGGAGGAGTAAGTAAATGGAACTTTCTGTTGAAAAAGAAAGCAAAAAAGAAAAGAAAAAGTGGTTTTCTCGAGACCAGCTTTTCTTTTTAGGGATGATTTTACCAGGCATCATTTTTATTTTGATTTTTTCTTATGGTCCTATGTTTGGGCTGTTGATGGCATTTCAAGATTATGTGCCAGCGAAAGGTGTATTAGGTTCTGAATTTGTGGGATTCGAGCACTTTCGCTATTTGTTCAGTTTACCAGATATTTTCTTAGTGACTAAAAACACGATTTTTATCGCTTTTTGGAAAATTATCTTTAATACGATCGTACCGATTCTTTTTGCGATTCTATTAAATGAAGTACGTGTAAAGTGGATGAAACGCTCCATTCAGACCATCGTTTATTTGCCCCATTTTCTTTCATGGGTCATACTGGCTTCAGTAGTGGTCAATTTATTCAGCCTTGATGGAACGGTGAATCAGATTTTACAAAACTTTGGTGTAGAACCATTAAACTTTTTGGGTAGTAATCAGTTGTTTCCGCGTTTGCTGATCGGGACCGATGTTTGGAAAAGTTTCGGTTACAGTTCGATCGTGTACCTTGCTGCCATTACCTCGATTGATCCAGGGTTATATGAAGCAGCCACGATGGATGGTGCTTCTTGGTCAAAAAAAGTCTGGCATGTAACCCTGCCTGGGATGATGCCTTTTATTTTACTGATGACGATTTTGTCGCTGCCTAATATCTTAAATGCCGGCTTCGACCAAATTTATAACCTGTATTCTCCGGTTGTGTATCAAAGCGGTGATATTATCGATACCTATGTCTACCGAATCGGTCTGATCGGTAGAGACTACAGCTTAGGGACTGCCGTTGGTCTGGTCAAATCGGTGATCGGTCTATTCTTGATTTGGTCTTCCAACAAAATTGCGGAGAAGAAGACTGACAGAGTGATGTTTTAAGGAAAGGAAAAAAGAGATGAAAGAAAAATTTAGTATACGGCATGCAGTAATTTATTTGATCGTCATTGTTTTAGCTCTTTCTTGTTTAGTACCGATGTTGAATGTCGTGGCACTTTCTTTAAGCAGCAGCAGTGCGGTCGCGGCAAATGCTGTGGGGCTATGGCCAGTGGATCTGACCTTAGCAGCTTATGAGCGCATCATGAGCGATCAGCAATTTTGGCGTTCCTTTGGAATCTCGGTCATTCGTGTGATCGTTTCGCTGCTGTTGAACCTTTTGATGATCGTAACGATGGCTTACCCGCTGTCTAAATCAAAAAAAGTATTTCGAACGAGAAAATTATTCATGGGCGTGATGGTTTTTGCTATGCTCTTCAGCGGCGGCATGATCCCAACGTATTTAGTCGTTCGCAATCTAGGGTTATTGAATACGATTTGGTCCCTGATTTTACCTAGTGCAGTCCCTATCGGCAGTGTGATCTTGGTGATGAATTTCTTTCGGGGAATCCCCAAATCATTGGAAGAATCTGCTCGGATCGATGGTGCCAACCCACTGCAGATTTTGGGACGAATCTATATCCCAATGTCATTGCCTTGTTTGGCAACAGTTTCTCTATTCAGTATTGTCGGCAGTTGGAATGATTTTTTCAGTGGACTGATCTATATGACCAAGACTGAAAACTATCCTTTAATGACCTATATCCAAACACTATCAGTCAACATTGCTGAAACAATGCAACAAGCCGGAAATTTGACTTCCGAGCAGCTACAAAGTCTACTAGCGGTCTCTGATCGAAACTTGAATGCAGCGAAGATCGTGGTGGCAGTGGTGCCGTTATTGATTATTTATCCGCTTCTACAAAAATATTTCGTTCAAGGAATCGTTGTCGGATCAGTAAAGGAGTAAACCCACATGATACACTTTTTTCATTCAGAAAACTTCTTCGCACGAATCGCTTGGAAATTCAGCCAGTTGCTCCTATTGAATGTACTGCTCTTGTTTTTTAGTTTGCCGCTCTTCACGATCGGCGCAGCCATCACTGCGGGTTCTAAAGTGGCGACTGATCTGATAGAAGGAAAAGCACCGACTGTTGTTCAGCAGTTTTGGTCGGTCTTTTGCCAAAGCTTTCGAAAGAGCACTCTCATCTGGCTTAGTCTACTTTTTTCTTTGTGGCTTTTGACTGCTGATTGGTTGTATTATTTCCAACTAAAAGGGACTCCTGATCTTTTTACCGTAGGCTTAGTAATTTGTACGTTCATGTGGCTTCAGTTTTTCCAAGTTTCGTTTTTCTTACTCGCACGTTACGATAGCGAAATCAAAACGATCCTTTTGAACAGCATCAAAGTCGCCGCAAAGCACCCTTTTAAAATACTTAGTCTTCATCTTCTGACTGTAGCCCCTATTGTCATCATGCTTCTTTCACCCTATGCGCTGGTTTTCAGCATGTACATTGCCTGCTTTTTTGGTCTTAGCTGTTTTTTGTATGTACGCTGTCAGTTATTGTTGGCAATTTTCAAGAAATATGAGAAGGTAGAAATAGCAGAAAAGTAACTGGGTTTTATGGTTAGCAACGTTGAATGGAGGAATTTTGATGGGACAAAACACGCAGTATGGAGAAAAAAAGATTGCGATCGATCGCAGGATCGGTTTTTTAGAAGAACATACGTATCACGGGAATGATCTTGGTGTGACTTTTCAAGGACAGCAAACCACGTTCAAATGCTGGTCACCAGAGGCAGAGGCTGTTTCAGTATTGATTTATCAAAGCGGTGTCGCTGGGACTGACGATCGCCTGCTGACACTGCCAATGGTCCAAGAAGACAACTGTTGGCAAGTCACGACGGAAGAAACCGTCAAAGAGCTGTTTTATACGTTTGAATTTCAACGAGACGGTCAAAAAGTCGAAGCGGTGGATCTTTATGCCAAGGCAGTAGGGATCAACGGGAACCGTGGGGCCATCATTGATTTAAAGGAAACAGATCCTGAAGGCTGGCAGGAGACTCACGGCATCGGTCAGCAATCGATCACAGATGCCTATATTTGGGAATTGCATGTCGAAGATTTCAGCGGCGCCGAAAACAGCGGGATTTCACCAGAAAATCGCGGGAAATATTTAGCCTTTACTGAAAAAAAGACCCATCTGGTGGGGGATGAAAGTCAACCAACTGGCATGGCTTATTTAAAAGAGCTGGGGATCAATTATGTTCATCTGCTGCCGATCTTCGATTTTGACAATGATGAAACTTCGTCTGCCTACAACTGGGGCTATGATCCGAAAAATTACAATGTCCCTGAAGGACGATACGCTTCTGATCCTAGTGATCCCAAGGCGCGGATTCGTGAATGCAAGCAAATGATCCAATCGCTGCATGAAGAAGCCATCGGCGTTGTAATGGATGTGGTCTTCAATCACACTGCGATCACAGAAGAATCATGGTTTAATTTGACGGTGCCTGATTATTACTACCGCCAAGATGATGCGGGGAATTTTGCGGACGGTTCTGCTTGCGGCAATGAAGTGGCTTCTGAACGGAAAATGATGCGCAAATTTATCATTGATTCAGTTTTATATTGGGCGCAAGAATACAAAATCGACGGCTTTCGTTTTGATTTGATGGGCTTGATCGATGTGGAAACCATGAACCAGTTGCGGCAACGCCTAGATGATGCCGGCTTCAGCCATGTGATTTTATACGGCGAGCCATGGGATGCCGGCAGCAATCAAATTATTCAGCCGAATATCCCAGCGAACAAAAGCAATGTTTGGGCACTGTCAGAAGGCGTTGCGGTTTTTAGCAATGATTTAAGAGACAGTATCAAAGGCGATGTCTTTGAAGAAACAGACGGCGCGTTTATTCAAGGAATGAATGGTCAACCGCAAGTCAAGCAAACCTTTTATGCAGCAAATTTGGCAACGGCGATTCAAGGAAATACGAAAGTTGCTGGACAAGAAGGCGCCGAGCGCTGGGCAAAATCGCCCCGTCAAGTGATCGCCTATGCGTCAGTCCATGATAATTTGACCTTATGGGACAAACTGGTGGCAACCATGCAGGCTTCAGCGAAGGAAAGAAATTATGATTTTGATCCTGAGCTTTTAGCTCGTAACAAACTAGCAGCAGCCATTTTGTTTACTAGCCAAGGAGCCGTGCTAACCCAAGCTGGGGAAGAATTTGGCCGTACCAAAGAAGGCGATGAAAACTCCTTCCGTTCGCCACTGACAGTCAATCAGCTGGATTGGGCACGTGCCAAAACCTTCAAAGAATTGCGCGAGCTGTATCGGGGCTTGTGGGCATTGCGACAGTCCTATGCACCATTGAGAGATGCCACGATCCAAACGGCTGAAAGCATGGTCTTTTATGAGACAAAGGATGAAAATCGCTTGGCGTATCAAGTACCCAATCGTGACGAACAGCATCCATGGCGTTCCTTGTTCGTTTTACTCAACAGCACGGAAGAAAGCTGGTCCTTTGACTTACCGACGGCAACAGAAAATACTTCTTGGCACCTCGTTGCTGACCCCAAAGGAGCTGGGATCGCTTCTCGCGGCGTAGCAGCCCCAAGGATAACCATCGACCCATTGTCCTTCTGCATTTTGGCGGAACAAAGTAACTAATCAAAGTAGAAGCTAAAACAAACTAAAAATTTTAGTTTGTTTTAGCTTTTTTGGTAGTAAAAAAACAATTCTTTTGCTATACTTTTAACAGAATGAGAAGCAGAAAGCGGTGAGCAAATGAAAGTTGTGATCTCTGATATTGCCCGAAAAGCTGGCGTTTCCAGCGGAACAGTCTCTAATGCGATCAACAATCGTAAGGGGATCAGTGAACAAAAACGGCAAGCGATCTTGAAGATCGCTCGTGAGATGGGGTATTTTGATCAGCGAGAAAATAAAAAAACGGAAAGCCAAAAAATCAAATTTGTCATAATGAACAAACAAGGAAATGTCGTAGGGGATACGCCTTTCTTTTCTGAATTGATCCGAGGAATCGAAATGGAGTGCAGTGCGTTAGGCTATGAACTGGTCATTTCCCATATCACACTGGCACCAGAAGAAGACCCGATCGAAAAGATTCGTCCAGAATTAGCAGATGGTTTGCTATTGTTAGGAACGGAATTGGAAAAACAAGATTTAGCAGTCTTTCGCCATTTGGAAGTACCGTTAGTGATTTTAGATACGGTGTTTAATTCGCAGGACTTTGATTTTGTCGCCATCAATAATCGTGACAGTGCCTATGAGATCGTTGAAAAGATGATCGAAAAAGGCCACCGTGACATCGGCATTATCAATTCTACCTTTCAAATCAACAACTTCCGTGAACGCAAGCAAGGGTTCATCCAAGCGATCCAAGAGCATGATCTGATCCATTATGAAGAGACGGAAGCCTTAGTAGAACCCACCTTGGAAGGCTCCTATCAAGACATGAAGGTCTATTTGGAATCCTTGCGTGCCGATCAGCGACCGTTGCCAAGCGCCTTTTTTGCGGTCAATGACAATATCGCCATCGGTGCCATGAAAGCCATTCGCGAAGTGTTTCTCGATCATCCGTTGACCATTGTTGGGTTCGATGATATTCCTTTGGCGGAATTTTGCAACCCACCACTGACCACCGTCAAAGTAGATAAAGTGTACCTTGGTCGCCAAGCCGTGCGACGCTTGATCGAGAAAATCACGAGTGAAGATGAAAACCATCTGAAAATGCTGGTCGCCACGACGATCGTCGAACGCGAAAGCATCAATTAAGAGTAAAAATAATATGAAAAATAAGAAGAAGGACAAAACGTTTAGCAAGCGTTTTGTCCTTTTTTAGTTATTAAACAAAAATATTTATCTAAAACTATTGCAAAATATTTAGCTTGTGCTATATTTAAGGTGTAAAAAGTAAGGGATTACATTTTGAGGAAGTGAATAGATGACACAGATCGGTCTCTTTTGTGCCACTGGGCTCTCCAGTGCACTGCTCGTCAAAGCGCTCAAAGAGCAACTAGCGGATGAACAGCATTACCAAGTCAATTCCGCGCCTTTTTCAGAAATATTTATGGTGGAGAATGACTATGATTTTTTGATTTTAGCTCCTCAAACCCGCTTCAATCAAGCGAAAGTCGCAGCAGCCTTTCCTGATAAAAAAATCGTTTTACTGACGGATGAGGAATTTCTGAGCAAAAATGTAGCACGAATCGTCGAAGAAATAAAAATTTAGCTAAATATACTAAAACGCAAAGGGTGGTTTTATGGATAAAGTAACCATCGGGTTCGCCCCGACTAGAAGAAATTTGTTTAGTGCAGAAGCAGCCATTGAGTACGCCAATCTGACACGACAAAAAATGGACGAACTCGCCATTGATTATGTAGATATTTTAGATATCAACGAAGACGGCTTACTATACGATGATGAAGGGGTTGAAAAAATCGCCGAAAAATTCAAAGCAGCGAAGATCGACGGTCTTTTTCTAGCCAATGAAAACTTTGGTACGGAATATGCCTGTGCTCGTCTAGCCAAAAAACTAGATGTCCCCGTCTTACTGTGGGGACCTAAAGATGAGACGCCAGCCGCCGACGGTTCACGTTTGCGGGATACGCAATGCGGTCTTTTCGCTATTGGGAAAGTCTTGCGCCGTTTCAAGGTACCTTTCACCTATGTCAAAAATTCTGATATTGATTCACCAGAATTTGCCCGCGGCTTGCAAGACTTTATTAAAGTCTGCAATGTCGTCAAGACCTTCAAACAAACACGAATCTTGCAAGTTGGCCCACGCCCCTTTGATTTTTGGACTGTGATCTGCAACGAAGGAGAACTATTGGAGCGTTTCAATATTTCGCTATCACCAGTACCGATCCAAGAAGTGGTGCAAGAAATCAAGAAAGTCAAAGAACAGCAGCCAGATAAAGTGCAAGCAGTCATTGATTATTTCGAAACCAATACGGAAGTCCAAATTTCGGCGAAAGATTTGGAGATGGTGGCAGCCCTTAAAGTGGCTTTGCAAAACTTATGTGAAAGCTACGGCTGCAATGCAGGAGTCATCCAGTGTTGGACGGCCTTACAAGACGAAATCGGTATTTTACCGTATGCCTCCTTGTCGCTGTTACAAGAAGAAGGTTTGCCTTTTGTCTGTGAGACGGATGTCCATGGGGCGATCTCGGAACTGTTGGTCGAAGCCGCTTCGTTGGGGGAACACCGAGCAATCTTTGCGGATGTCAACTGCCGCCATCCAGAAAATGAGAATGGCGAATTGCTGCAGCACTTAGGAGTTTTTGCTTATTCCACCGCAGAGACCAAACCGATCTTGCCGCAACGACATTTTGTTTTTGACTATCCAGGATCAGTCGCTTTTCGGGCAATCAAAGACGAGTATACGCTGTGTCGCTTTGATGGGGACAACGGCGAGTACTCCCTACTGATGGGTACTGGTAAAGGGATCGATGGCCCATACAATCAAGGGACCTATCTCTATCTGGAATTTGCAAATTTGAATCGCTTGGAATTCAAACTCGTTGAAGGCCCTTATATTCATCATGTTGCGGCGGTCAGAAAAAATGTGGTGCCGATCTTGTATGAAGCGTGCAAATACATCGGCGTGCAGCCAGATTTTTATGATCCAATCGAAGAAGACGTCAAAGCATACTTGAGAGGGGATCAATCATGGAAATAAACGAGCTGGAGATGAAGGCTTTAACGATTCGAAAATCCGTGTTAGAGCTGATCTATCAAGCAAAAACGGGTCATACTGGTTCGGATCTTTCTTGTACCGATATTTTAGTGGCCTTGTATTATCGGATAATGAATGTCGATGCGAAAGATCCTCAAAAGCAAGATCGTGACCAGTATATCCAAAGTAAAGGACATGCGGCAGAAGTACTATGGGCCGTTTTAGCGGACAAAGGTTTTTTGCCGAAAGAAGAATTAGCCACCTTTTCGCAATTTGGTTCACGACTGATCGGTCATCCAAACAATAAAGTAGCTGGTGTTGAGATGAATACTGGTTCGCTAGGCCACGGCTTACCTGTCGCAGTAGGGATCGCCTTGGCAGGCAAACTGGATCACCGCACGTATCAAACCTATACGTTGTTGGGAGATGGCGAACTAGCAGAAGGCTCGGTATGGGAAGGAGCCATGGCAGCTGCCAACTACCAGCTGGACAATTTGACCGCCATCATTGATCGCAACGGCTTGCAGATCACTGGAGCCTCGGAAGATGTGATGGCAGTGGAGCCGCTAGATGAAAAATGGCGTGCCTTTGGTTGGGATGTGCATATCGTTGATGGCAATGATATGGCTGCCTTGGTGGCTGCATTAGAAAAACCGCATCAGCCCAATCAACCGAAGCTGATCATTGCTAAAACCATCAAAGGCAAAGGCTATTCTGCAGCCGAAAATCAAGCGCAATGGCATCATAAAGTGCCCACGGCAGAAGAGCTTGCACAAGCCATTGCCGAACTTGATCAGCAAATGGAGGTTTTGACTCATGGGAAAAAATAATATTGCCAATCGCCAAGCGATGTGCGACGTATTGATTGAAGAAGGAAAAAAGAATCCTGCGATCACGGTGTTGACCAGTGATTCTCGTGGTTCCGCTTCGTTAGCACCTTTTGCCAAGGAATTACCGACACAATTGGTGGAAGTAGGGATCGCAGAGCAAAACATCGTCAGTATTGCGGCTGGCTTAGCCCATATGGGCAAACGCCCTTTCGTTGCATCTCCAGCTTGTTTTCTCAGCATGCGCAGTATCGAGCAGATCAAAGTCGATGTCGCGTATTCGAATAAGAATGTCAAACTCGTAGGCATCAGCGGCGGTGTCAGTTATGGGGCATTAGGCATGAGTCATCATTCCTTGCAAGACATCGCAGTGGCACGAGCGATCCCTAATTTGCAAGTGCTGTTGCCAGCAGATCGCTTTGAAACGATCCAAATGTTTAAAGCCTTAGCGGCATCAAATGAACCAGCCTATATCCGTCTCGGTCGCAATCCTGTTGAAGATTGTTATGATTCTGCAGATTATCCTTTTGAGATCGGCAAAGCCATTGAGCTGAGAAGCGGCCAAGATGTCGCATTGATCGCCACCGGCGAAACCGTGCGCCAAGCGTTGGATGCTGCTGAGCTATTGGAAAAACAAGGCATCACTGCTACCGTTTTAAATGTTCATTCCTTGAAGCCCTTTGATTCAGAAACGGTCAAACGAGTGGCGAAAGAAACAGGCACCGTGATCACTGTGGAAGAACACAGCCAATACAACGGCTTAGGAGCTGCCGTGGCGGAAACACTGACAGAAGAAACGGACATTCGACAAAAAATCATTGCTTTTCCGGATGAAGCCTTGATTACTGGTTCTTCGTCAGAACTGTTTGCCCATTATGGCTTAGACGGTGCCTCCATAGCGAAAACAGCGGTTGCGTTTCTAGGAGCTTAAGATGGACAAGACCTATCAGCTGGTTTTAGATCAGAGTACATCCGGTACCAAGCTCTTACTGTTTCAAGAAGGGAAAATCCTGCAGCGTTACGATAAAAAACATCGCCAAATTTATCCAAAAGTCGGGTGGGTCGAACATGATCCCCTCGAGATTTGGCAAAATGTCCAAGAATTGCTGGCACAAGTGTTTCAAGAACAAGCGATCACTGCAGGTCAAATCGTTTCCTTGTCCTTGACCAATCAGCGAGAAACGATCGTTGCATGGGACCGATTGACTGGTAATCCCTTGTACAATGCGATCGTGTGGCAATGCAACCGCAGCGCCGCGATTTGTGAAGAATTGACGGCACAAGGCTGGGAAAGGACGATCAATCAAAAGACCGGTTTACGCTTAGACCCGTATTTTTCTGGCACCAAAGTGAAATGGCTGGCACAAGAATTATCGGCCATCAAGGAAAAGTCGGGAACTGGCGAGTTGGCGATCGGTACGATGGACAGCTGGCTGTTGTGGAATTTAACGCAAGGGACAGTATTTGCGACCGAAGCCAGCAACGCGTGCCGAACATTGTTTTACAATGTTGAAGAGGGCCGTTGGGATGCAGAACTCGTCAAACTTTTTGGCATCCATCTAGCAGACTTGCCAGCGATCAAACCTGCTGATACGGTTTTCGGTAGCTATCACGGAATCCCTATCAAAGGGATCTTAGCCGATTCACAAGCGGCATTATTCGGGGAAGGTTGTCAAAGCCTTGGGGATGTAAAAATCACGATGGGCACTGGTTGTTCGATCATGATGCAAGTGCAGCAGGAGCAGATGTTGCGAGATCGCCGCATTTTGACGACGGTCGGCTGGCAAACTAGCCAGGAAACAGCGTTTGCGCTAGAAGGCATCATCCGTTCCTGTGGTGACGCCATCAACTGGTTCAGTGAGCAAGTGGCTCCGCTGCCAGATGTAGCTGAGATCTGTCAAGAAGTGCTGACCAATGACAGTCAAGAAGACATCTATTTTATCCCAGCATTGCAAGGAATGGGTGCCCCTTTTTGGGATAATACGATGACTGCCAGCTTTGTCGGCATGAAACGCACGACGACGACTCATGAGCTGTTGAAAGCCGTTCTAGAAAGCATCATTTTTCAAATTAAAGCAGTGATCGATGTGATGGAAGAAGTCGCGGAACGACTGATCAATCAGGTAATGATCGATGGCGGTGTTTCGAAAAACCGCGCCTTGATGAGCTTATTGGCGACTTTAATCAATAAACCCGTCATCGTCAGCGAAGTCGAAGAATTTTCAGCCATCGGCACGATGCTTGTTGCCAATTCAATCATGAATGAACCAGCTATTCAGCAAACCACGATCGTTCCGCAAGCCGAACAGGCCGTGATCCGTTTGAAATATGAAAAATGGAAACGGTTCATTGAGAAATCAGCTGCTTTTAGTGAAGGATAAAGGAGGAACTATATGGAGACCCAACGAATCCAATTGAATCAAACGGCTTACGTGGATACCTATTTATTGCACCAATCCAAAGAGTACAATGTCGGCAAGAAACGACCGCTAGTGATCGTCTGTCCAGGCGGCGGCTACGCATTTACCAGTGATCGAGAGGCGGAAGTCATTGCCTTGAAATTCAATAGTATCGGGCTAAATAGTGTTGTTTTATGGTACACCACCGGTGACCAAGTGAAAAACGTTCCCCACAATGCCTTGATGGAAGCCGCCCAAACCGTCAAAACCATTCGTGCGCATGCTCAAGAATGGTTGGTGGATGAGGAGCAAATCATCGTTTGCGGTTTTTCAGCAGGCGGACATCTAGCGTTGCAGTTAGCGACGCGCTGGCACGATGCTGAGCTGGCAGAAGCGTTGGGCGTTAGCAGTGACTTACTGAAAGTGAATTTGGCGATCGCCGGCTACCCATTGGTTTATCAAGAGCATGCCTTCCCAATCGATGAGCTAGGCTTTGCTGCTAGTCTGATCGAAACACCTTTAACTGCCAACGAACGCTTTTTTGGGAGTAAACAACCGACGGAAGAAGCCATTCAATCCATGAACATTTTGCATCATGTCGATCAGTGGACACCTCCGATGTTTCTCTGGCATACGACGGAAGACGTCTTAGTTGATGTGGCGCACTCGTTGAAGCTGGCGGTCAAATTAAGAGAAGCCAAGATTCCATTCGAACTGCATATTTTTGAAAAAGGCGAACACGGACTGGCATTAGCGGATCGAACAACGGCACGCAAGCCAAGTCACCACAATGCCCATGTCGCTAAATGGTTTGAGCTGTGCGAAGGCTGGCTCAGTAGTTATATTGATTAAAAAATCGTCGGTGCACAACTTGTGCCGATGAAAGGAGAGCACCACTGTGAAAATCACCGTAAGCCAAAACAAACGCACCTTATTGCGAGACGGACAGCATTTCTTTTATTTAGCCGATACTTGCTGGAGTGCCTTTACTAGTATTCAAGAAAATGACTGGATCACCTACTTAGACAAACGCAAAGAGCAGGGCTTCAATACCCTTCAAATCAATGTGTTACCGCAATGGGATCGCAGCCGTGGTCAATTTGACTGCTTGCCGTTTCCTCTTGATGCGGGCGTCTTTGATTTTACTGTTTGGGAGGATGCCTATTTCGAACGGGCTCAGCGTCTTTGTAAAATTGCCGACGAGAAAGGCTTTACTTTAGCGTTGGTCGTCTTGTGGTCAAACTATGTCGCAGGCACGTGGGCTAGCCAGTTGGACAAAGAACGCAACGTGTTGCCGGAGGATTGCCGCCAGGCCTACTATCAAAAAGTGATTGCGACTTTTGATGCCTTCCATCCGATCTATTTTATTGGTGGCGATACGGATTTCCCAACACAGCCAACCATCGATACGTATCTAGAAGCCTTTGCTTTCTTTGAAAAGCATTCGCCCAATACCCTGAAAACGATTCATATCAAGGGACGTTTTGAAGAGATTCCCGCAACGATCGTCGAACATTTGGACTTATTTTTATACCAATCAGGTCATAACAGCGCCTTTTTGAATATGCCTTATTATTTGGCAGAGCGTTTTTATCAAAGACAACCGCAGCTGCCGATCATCAACTCAGAACCTTGTTATGAACAAATGGGCTATGCCCGTCACGTATACGGCCGATTTGGTCAAAAGGATGTCCGCAAAGCGGCATGGCAATCACTGTTAGCCGGCGGCGCGGCTGGGATCACGTACGGTGCCCACGGCATCTGGAGTTGGCAAACCCCGACGGCGACTTTTGCGGAAGAAATCGGGGAAGCGTTTGATCGTCCGATGATTTGGCCAGAAGCTTTATCTTTTCCTGGGGCAGATGACTATGGCTTTATCAAGCAATTATTCGAATTATTAAATATTCAGGAGCTTGTGCCTTGCCAAGAGCGCTTGATCGATGCAGATGAACAGATTCGTATGGCAGCCATCGCAGGATCGAAGGATGCGTTGCTTTACTTGCCAAGCAATACAACAGTTCGCCTGCAAGGAGATCTTTCTACAGCGACTGTCACATTGATCGATTTGAATACCAATCGTTTCTTGAAACCAAAACTGACAGTTACCGATGGTATCACTGTTTTCCATCCCCACAATTGTCATGAAGATGTATTGTTTGTCATCCAAATAAAGGAGTGAAAAGAAAATGGATAAATATATGGATAAGGTGTTAGTATTTGCAGATAAAATCTCCAACAATCGGTATTTAAAGGCAATTTCAAACGGGTTGATGGCGACGCTGCCGATCAACATTATTGGTTCGATCGCCTTATTGTTAGCAGTTTTGCCGATTCAAGGATGGACAGACTTTATCAATTCGATCAATATTGGCGGCTATTTTTCCGTCGGTTACAGTATGACCGTCGGGGTTATCTCAGTGTACGCTTCCTTTCTGGTCGGTCACCGTTTAGCGACAGAATTTAAGCAATCGGCGGTTCCTGCCGGCATCGTTTCACTGTTTGCCTTTTTGATGATGACGCCAATGGTTACCTTAGAGGAAACAACGACCCTCGACATGAGCAAACTCGGTGCTCAAGGCTTGTTTACCGCTATGATCTGTGGCTTAGTCTTTGCTCGTTTGTACTGCTTTATTTTAGAAAAAAATATCGCCATCAAAATGCCAGCAGGCGTGCCGCAATTTGTGACGGATACCTTTGCCGGTTTGATTCCAGCAATTATTTCTGGGTTTACCGCGATCGTCATTAGCTGGGCATTCAGTTTTACTTCTTATGGCTCATTCTCAGATTTCATCTATCAAATCTTGGCAATGCCGCTGCAAAGCTTGTCTTCTAGTGTAGGTTCGTTGTTATTTATTGTACTGATCCAAATGGTGCTATGGTTCTTCGGTATCCATGGTTCGTTGGTGGTGGGTAGCTTTGTCACCGCTTTGTACTTACCAATGGATGTGGAAAATATGGATGCTTTGGCTAGCGGCGTTGCTCGTTCCGAGTTGCCGAATATTTTGAGCAAGTCGTTTTATGATTTGTTTGCTGGTATTGGTGGGGCTGGGGGAACATTGTCATTGATTATCGTTATTTTGCTGTTGGCGAAATCAAAACAATCACGGACAGTCGCTAACCTGAGTGCCGTTCCTGGATTGTTCACCATTAATGAGCCGGTGATTTTTGGCTTACCGCTGATTTTGAATCCAATCATGGCGATTCCGTTCATATTAACACCATTGGTTCAAGTGCTTGTGGCGTACCTAGCGATCTGGAGTGGGATCGTCCCACGACTTAGTGGCGTACAAGTTCCCTTTGGCACACCGATTTTTCTAAATGGGTTTCTAGCTGGAGGCTGGCAGGTCGCAGTTCTACAAGTCGTTTGCGTTTTGGCAGGCTGCTTGCTGTACATTCCTTTTGTCAAAATATTAGATAAAGGAAAATTAAAAACCGAAGCAGAAGCTGCGCAAGCGGAGGGTCAAACTGAAAGTATCGATCCAGCTGGAGAAACCGTCTGACTTCAGGGGAACAATGCGTAAAAGGCAGGACCTTGTTCTTCTTCAACAAGGGACAAGGTGAATTTTTGCACACTTGATTTCTTAAGACGGTGAATCCAGTCAATGATCGGCCATTCCCGAAAGCAGATAGGCTCTGATTGATCTATTTAGTAATCGAATGGTTCGGGGAAACGCCGATGATCCTAATGCAAATGTGACACAAATAGATTTTCTGATTTTTGATTTTACTCAGTGTGGGTCTTTTTAAAAAAGATACCAGCTGCTCCCCCACAATTGCTATCAAGACGTTTTGTTTCTCGGACACAGATCAAAAAGGAGTGTATTATATGACTTTCGCAGAGAAGTTCACCGAAAAAGGCCAGTACTACGCAAGTAAGATTCAGCAAAATAAGTATATGCAAGCAATCTCTAATGGATTGATGTCGCTATTGCCGATCATGATCATCGGCGCATTCAGTACACTGTTGTCTTCCATGCAAATCGAAGTCTATCAATCAATGATTGCCCCGTTTCGCGATATTATCGCCTTACCGGCACAATTTACGACAAATGCATTAGCTATTTATGCCGCTTTTTCCATCGCTTACAAATTGGCAGGCTTGTATGGAAAAGAAGGCTTGATCCCTGGTTTTGTTTCCTTATTTTCCTTTTTAGTCTTAACACCAATCAGTGTTTTTGAAGATGGAGAGCTTGTGATCAATGCCTTGACCTTTGACTGGCTGGGGGCTAGAGGGTTGTTTGCGGCGATGATCGTGGGTGTCTTAACTGCCCGTTTGTATGTGTTTTTTGTCGATAAAAACTTGGTTATCACGATGCCGGAGGGTGTACCACCAACGATTGCCAAAACATTTTCGGGACTGGTTCCAGCAGTGTTAGTAGCAGTCTTATTTACGATAACAGCCGGTTTGTGGAAGATGACGGAATTCGGTAGTTTCCATCAATTTGTATACACGATTCTACAAATTCCACTGCAAAGTCTCGGAGGTTCGATTTGGTCGATTTGTATCGCCTTATTGATCATGCAGTTGTTGTGGGTCTTTGGGATTCACGGAGCAATCGTTGTATTAGCGGTTATTCGTCCAATAATGACTGCTCTGGATCTTGAGAATTTGGCTGCTTATCAAGCAGGAGAACCGATGCCTAACTTAGTGACTGGTTCTTTTTGGAGTATTTATGCTAATTTTTCCGCCATGCTTGGTCTAGTAGTAGTTTTACTCTTTTTGTCAAAGAGTAAACAATTCAAAATTATCGGGAAGCTGGGAGCACCAGGAGCACTTTTCGGGATTCATGAACCGCTGATCTTCGGATTACCGATCGTAATGAACCCGATTCTGGCGATTCCCTACATTTTAAGCCCAGTTGTTTGCGTGGTGATTGGCTATATCTTAACCATCACGAATATTTTACCAATTCCTATCGGGATGCAAGTGCCTTTTGGTGCCCCCATCGTTCTCTCAGGTATTCTGCAAGGAAGTTGGAAACTCGGGGTAGCTCAGTTACTGATGATTCCTTTGTGTGCCTTGATCTATTACCCATTTGTCCGCATTTTGGATAAGAAAAATGCCGAACAAGAATTGGCGCAAGAAACGCAAGAAAAAGCAGCAGAACAAAGCATGGATCGAGTGATTTCTTGATGGTTGAAGATCAAAGGGAGTTGCTTAAACGTATAGAAAGGGTCAACAGTAATTGTTAGGAAATTGTTTAATGGCTACTCATAAAAAACTCTTTAAAAGAAGCTAATTTGACAGGGATTACTGGTTAAATTTCCCCTTTTTTCAAAAGATCGCTGGTTAAAAGAAACCGATTTTATGGTGACAAGCCAATGAGTTAGTGCTATAGTTAAAGAAAGAAAACCCACGTGGATTGTTACTGACTCGATCAGGCAAGACCTAAATAAGAAAGCGCTCTTCTCGTTTTAGCAGCGGCTCTTATTTAGGTTTTTTGTTTTTTATCGGGGATTTTTCAGTAATCAGCTAGGTAGGTTTATCAAAAGAAAACAAAAGGAGAACGAGCAAATGGCAAAATTTCCAGAAAATTTCTTATGGGGCGGCGCGACCGCAGCGAATCAATTAGAAGGGGCGTTCGATCGCGATGGCAAAGGCTTGTCAGTGGCGGATGCAATGCCTGGCGGCAAACAGCGTTTAGCGATTTTAGGCAGTGATACGTTTGATTGGACGATCGATGAGGACAAATACACCTACCCAAATCATCGCGGGATCGACCATTATGACCGTTTCAAAGAAGACATTGCGTTGTTTGCAGAAATGGGCTTCAAGAGCTATCGTTTTTCCATCGCATGGACACGTATTTTTCCAAAAGGCGATGAAACGACACCAAACGAAGCTGGGCTAGCATTTTACGATGCGCTGATCGATGAATGTTTGAAATACGGGATCGAGCCAGTGGTTACGATCTCTCACTATGAAATGCCTTTGCATTTAGCCAAAGAATACGGTGGCTGGAAAAACCGAGCATTGATCGATTTCTATGAACGTTTTGCAAAAGTTGTCTTGGAACGGTTCCACAGCAAAGTCAAATACTGGATGACCTTCAATGAGATCAACTCTGCTTTCCATTTCTCCGCATTGAGTCAAGGAATGGTCAACAGCACGGGTGCCAGCGACTTTACAAATGTGATCCAAGCGTGGCACAACCAATTTGTTGCCAGCAGTAAAGCAGTCAAAATCGGCCATGAATTAAACCCAGAGTTACAGATCGGTTGTATGATCATTTATGCAACGACTTACAGCATTGATGCGAACCCAGTCAACCAAGTGGCGACGATGATCCATAATCAAGCCTTCAACTACTACTGTGCCGACGTGCAGGTACGTGGAAAATACCCATCCTTTACGGATCGTTTGTACAAAGAACACGGCGTCAATAAAGAGGATCTTGAGATTACCGAAGAAGACTTAGCCTTGATTGCTGAACATACTGTTGACTATGTTGGCTTCAGCTACTACATGTCTTCTGCCGTGGATATCACCACAGAAGAAGCCGATGAAGTGCAAGGAAACTTGTTAGGCGGCGTCCGCAATCCATTCTTAGAAGCAAGTGAATGGGGCTGGCAAATCGACCCAGAAGGGCTGCGCATCGCGTTGAATGAATTGTATGATCGTTATCAAAAACCGTTGTTTATCGTGGAAAACGGCTTAGGAGCCATTGATACCTTTAACGAAGAAGGTAAGATCGAAGATGACTATCGTATCGATTACTTGCGCCGCCACATTGAAGCAATGGGGGAAGCGATCGCTGATGGCGTAGACTTGATCGGTTACACGCCATGGGGCTGTATCGACCTTGTCAGTGCTTCAACAGGCGAAATGAGCAAACGCTATGGCTTTATTTATGTTGACTTTGATGACGAAGGCAACGGCACGATGGATCGTTCCAAGAAAAAATCCTTCGATTGGTACAAGCAAGTCATTGCAACAAACGGAGAAGAGTTGGCCTAAGTGTTTCGTTAGACTCACGGATGACACAGGATCCGTTATAAAAGAAAACCGATCAACGGTGCTCCTATACAGGCGCATCGTTGATCGGTTTTTTTTTGATATTTGGTTTTAACGGGTACGTTCATAGCTGTCTCGTAACAAAGATTGGAGTTGTTTTTCTGATACAGAGCCATCTAGTAATGCGGTGAGCCAATGGTTTTTATTCATGTGATAAGCGGGTAAATAGCCGCGACTTTGATTGATGATCGAAACCATTTCGGGCGCTGCTTTGACATCTAAAATTTCGATCATTTCCGTTCCTTCCAAGCCTAATTTTTGCTTTTCTACAGTCATCAGCAAGCCAAACCATTTACCGCTTTTACGGTGCCGCAAGACTTGGTACTCGGGAAACTTTGCAAATGGATGGTCGATCTGAACATCATTGAAGGTCTGAGCGAAGGCGATCAGCCGGTTTTTAAGATCCATGGGTATCCCTGCCTTTTTATAATAGAAAACTACTTATATTATACCACTGATTCCTTTTACCTAGCGTAACCGTTTCTGATAAAGCATTCGTGCCAAGAACCAGCTCACCACTACGATACCGCCACACCAGCTAAAGGCACTGATAAAGGTGGTATCTTTCAAGTTTAACAAAAGCCCGCGCAAAGAATGGATGATCGGCGACATTGGTTGGTATTCAGCAAAAATGGCTAATGGGCGCGGCATGGTTTCCGTAGGGACGAAACCAGAGCTTAAGTAGGGAAAAAGGGTGATCAAGACAGTAAACAAGGTAGCTGTCTCGGGGCTTTTGGCGATGAGACCAACCAGAACGGAGACCCAAGTAAAGGCGAAGGTGAAGCAAAAGATCAATAGGAAAGCGATTCCCCAGCCAGCAACTGTGGCTTGAGGGCGAAAACCGATGACCATGGCAACGATCAACACGACCAAGGTGCTGATCAAGCTCCGAAGGGTCGCGGCGAAGACATGCCCGTTTAAAAAGGCTGAGTTAGAGATGTTCAAGGTCATCAGCCGTTCCACCATGCCGGATTTCAAATCTTCCGTCACCGTTACCCCAACGGAGGAGGCGCTTTGGGCGATACATTGGACGAGAACACCAGGAACGACAAAATCGACATAAGAGGTATCGCCGACGTTCATGGCTCCCCCGAAAACATAGACGAAGAGGATCATTAAAATCGCTGGGGTCAAAATCCCACTTAGCAAAGTCTCCATACTGCGAATCGATAGCAAGAGGTTGCGTTTGAATAAGGTGTTGGTTTCTATAATTGCTTTCATTGGTTTCCTCCTTGGACAAGTGTTAGAAAAATATCTTCTAACGAAGCATTCTTTTGATTAAAACTAGTGATGGTGATCGGTAGTTGATTGAGTTCCTGCAACAGCGTGAAGGAATGCTGGAAGTCTTGACTGACGGGAAATGCCAGAGAGAGACTGGACTCATTGACTTGCAGCGGAAAATCAGACAGATGCTGACGCACGGTCTGCAAGTGTTCTTTCGTCAATACGCTGATTTCCATCGTTTGTGAAGGATGCAGTGCTTTGACTTCCGTTGGTGTTCCTTGCAAGATGATTTTCCCTTCATGCAAGATGGCGACTTGGTCTGCTAAAAATTCAGCTTCTTCGAGGTATTGGGTCGTCAGGAAAATCGTTCGTCCTTGAGCGGCGATCTCTTTGATCATGTGCCATGTGGCTAAGCGGTTTTGCGGGTCTAACCCGGTCGTTGGTTCATCCAAAAAGAGCAGGTCAGGTTCGCCGATAAAACTCATGGCGATGTCTAAGCGTCGTCGCATGCCACCAGAATAATTTTTGACTAGTCGGTTGCTGGCATCCACCAAATCAAAACGCTCTAACAAATGTTGGACGATAAACTGTTTGTTTTTGACATGGCGCAAGGCAGCAATCATCAGCAAGTTTTCTCGACCGGTCAGTTCTTGATCGACGGCGGAAAATTGCCCCGTCAGACTGATTTTGTCGCGAATCGCTGCTGGATCTTTGGTCAAGTCGATCCCGTCGATCAGCGCGGTTCCTTGGTCAAAAGGTAGGATAGTGGACAAAATTTTGACTAATGTGGTTTTTCCAGCGCCGTTTGATCCTAGTAAGACAAATACTTCGCCAGGAGTGACGTCAAAAGTGACCTCTTTCAAAACGGTTTTGTCTTTGAAGCTTTTTTGTAAATGTTTCACGTGAAGCATTTTCTTTTTTATATGGGTATCCATAGCTTTTCCCTCGTTTCTATAAGATAATTCAACTATAAAGGCTCTTCGGGAAAAGCAACTGCTTATTTCAATATATTGAAAAAGAAGGTGAAAAAATGAACAATTATGGTGCGACAGTGAAAGAGCTTCGCAAAAGCAAAGGCTTACTAATGAAGGAATTAGTGGACGAACAATTGTCGATGTCTTTGTTATCGCAATTTGAAAATGGCAAAACGACGATTTCCTGCGAACGATTTCATCGTTTGCTAGATAAACTAGAAGTGAGTTTTGCCGAATTTCAACTGCTGCATACGGGGGAGCATCATTCGGAGGCTCAAAAGCTAATGGTTGACTATGTCCGTTCGATGGGGATCGAATCCATTGATGAAGTACCTAAACTAAAAAAGAAATATCAAAAGCTGACCACCTACTTTCAACGACATTACTCCTTGGAGCTGGACCACTTCTTACAACTGATCCGTTTTGACTACTTGATGAAAGAGGAGCTTTTTAAAGGGGTGCCCATCCAGGAGGCGTACCCGAAACACAATTATTGTTTGGACTCTGCCAAGCATTACTTGCTGAATACCGATACATGGGGTGTTTATGAGCTGCGGCTGTTTGCCCGCGTAGCAATTTCGATGGAGCCAGCTTTGCTTTGGCGCTGCTTGACGATCGCCATCAAAAAGAGTCAGCGCTTTGCAAAAATTCCTGGCAATGAAGATATTTTGTACAACACGTTTGAGACGGTATTTTCTGTCTTTGCTGTTTTTGATGAGGTGGATTATGCGGAAAAGACCTTTCATTTATGGCGAGATCATGTTTATGAAAAAGAGCACATTGAACAAGCGGTCTTTATGCCATTTTTTGAAGGCTGGACGCATCTATTAAAACAAAACAAGGCACAAGCGGCGGACTTGATGCAGCAAACGTTAGATCAGCTGGAAAGATTAGGGATGAAGAACACGTTTTCCATGTATCAGTCATTAAGCACGTTTGTTTTAAATGAGGATTTCCCGGGAATTTTATTGAGTGATCCTTTGCTTTCTGAGGGAACTCGTTACGGTTGGGAAGAGCCTTAAAAAGCTATATTCCGCTGATGAAAGCGCCTTATGTTTAAGAATCGGAGAGGAAGTGATTAAAAATCAGTAAATGCAAGCAATTTGCTTCTTTTTTACTGATTAGAGGAGTATATTCGAAGTTGGAATTTTTCTTTCTTTAGAATTATTTTAATGCACTTTTTTATGAAATAGGAGGATGTAGGATGGATATTGTGACACTAGCGCGAATCCAGTTTGCGATGACGACGATTTTTCACTTTTTCTTTGTACCGTTTTCGATCGGAACTGGTGTCGTCGTTGCAATTATGGAGACACTTTATGTGATCAAAAAAGATGAAAAATATCGCCGGATGACGAAGTTTTGGGGGAATATTTTTCTATTGAGTTTTGCTGTCGGGGTCGTGACAGGGATCATTCAAGAATTTCAATTTGGGATGAACTGGTCAGACTATTCTCGTTTTGTCGGGGATATTTTTGGTGCGCCCTTGGCTTTAGAAGCTTTGTTGGCGTTCTTCTTAGAATCGACGTTCTTAGGACTGTGGATCTTTACATGGGATCGGGTCAGTCCCAAGCTGCACGCCACCTTTTTCTGGTTGGTGACGCTTGGTTCGATGCTATCGGCGTTTTGGATCTTAGCTGCCAATAGTTTTATGCAGCATCCAGTGGGGTATACCTTGAACAATGGCCGGGCAGAAATGACTGACTTCGGTGCATTATTGGCAAATCCACAGGTGTGGTATGAGTTTTTACACGTGATCACCGCTGCCATCACGATGGGTGGGATCATTGTTGCTGGTTTATCAGCCTTTCGTCTATTGAAGAAAGACAAAGACATTGACCGCGATTTCTTCAAAAAATCAATGCGGATCGGTTTTGCGGTGGCATTGTTCGGTTCATTCACCGTCTTGCTAGCCGGGGATGAACAAATGAAATACTTGGTTGAAGAACAACCAATGAAATTTGCCGCAATGGAAGGAACTTATGAAGATACCGGGAGTCCTGCGGCTTGGACCGTCGTTGCTTGGGCGAATGAAGCGGAACATCACCAAGTCTTCGGTATTTCGATTCCATATATGTTGAGTATCTTAGCCTTCAATGAACCCTTCGGCTCAATCGATGGGATGGATACGGTCAATCAGCAATTGATTGAAACCTACGGCGACCGTAATTACTACCCGCCGGTCAACACACTCTTTTGGAGCTTTCGGATCATGGCTGGTTTTGGTGCCTTGATGCTGTTGGTTTCTGGTCTGGGGTTGTATTTTACGCGTAAGAAGAAACCATGGCTCTTTGAAAAACGCTGGTTACTTTGGGTAGTGGCAATCACTTTGTTCACCCCATTTATTGCCAATACAGCTGGTTGGCTGATCACGGAGTTAGGGCGTTACCCATGGACGGTTTACGGCTTGTTTACGATCGAAGATAGTGTGTCACCAAACGTTTCCGTGACCTCTCTCTTGATCTCAAATATCGTTTACTTCCTCTTATTCTCTGGCTTAGGCGGAACGATGGTCTATCTGGTGAAACGGGAAATGGATCATGGACCTGAAAAAGAAGCCTTCGGCGAAATCAGCCAAGGAGACAACCAAGAAGGGTACGAAGACCCATTTGATAAGGAGGCGTTTGAAGGATGACCGGTCTGCAATTACTATGGTTCACGTTGATTGGGCTTTTATTTTCCGGATTCTTCTTCTTAGAAGGGTTTGACTTTGGTGTGGGGATGTCTGTGCAGACATTGGCTCACAATGAAGAGGAAAAAGACCAGATCGTTAAAACGATCGGGCCTGTCTGGGATGGCAATGAAGTGTGGCTATTGACCGCCGGCGGAGCGATGTTCGCCTCATTTCCATACTGGTATGCTTCTTTGTTCAGCGGGTTTTATTTGATTTTGCTGTTGATCTTAGTTGGGTTGATCATTCGTGGTGTCTCCTTTGAGTTTCGAGCGAACTTCCCGAAAGAGCACAAAAACATTTGGAACTGGACGTTGACGATCGGCAGTACGATCGTACCGTTTTTCTTCGGTCTGATGTTTGTCAGCATGATCCAAGGAATGCCTTTGGGTGAAGATGGCAACATGACGGCAACCTTTACGGATTACGTCAATCCCTTTTCAATCGTTGGCGGGATCGCGTTGACTTTGTTGTGCTACTTGCACGGATTAAACTATATCGCTTTGAAAACGGAAGGTCCGATTCGGGCACGGGCACGCAACTATGCAAGTATTTTTTATGGCATCTTATATGCAGGCTTAGTCGTCTTTGCTGTGATGCTTTACTTCCAAACGGATTTCTTCGAGAATCATTTTGCGACAACGCTTGGTTTGTTGCTCGTGATCGTTGTCCTGACACTGATTGCAAATATCGGCGTCTTTAAAGGCAAAGAAATGATGGCTTTCATTGCGAGCGGCTTGACGTTGATCGCTTTGGTGGCATTGATCTTCACAGGGTTATTCCCAAGAGTCTTGATCAGTTCGATCGATTCAAGCTATGACCTGTTGATCGCTGATGCGTCTTCAAGCCGCTACACATTGAAGATCATGAGTTATCTTTCACTGACGATCTTACCTTTCGTCTTGGCCTATACGGCTTGGAGTTACTATATCTTCCGTAAACGGATCAGTCATACGGAGGCGTTGGAGGGGTATAAATGATTGATAAACAAATCATGAAGCTCCCAGGAATGAAACAACTTTTAGGGCTGCTTGCGGGACTTTCGTTCCTGCAGGCGCTCTTCATTATTGGGCAGGCGTATGGATTGGCACGTGCCATCACTGGCTTATGGGAAGGACGACCATTAGAGGAACAGTGGGGCTGGATTCTGCTGTTCTTTTGTTCGTTTATCGCCCGACAAGCCGTTATCTATTTCCGTTCCAAAAGACTCGATGATTACAGTTACCAGCAAGCCGCCGATCTGCGGGATCAATTGTTGGAGAAATTGTTTCGGGTCGGTCCTCAGATCGCACAACAGCAAGGGACGGGGAATGTAACAACGATGGTCTTGGAAGGGATCAACCAAGTCGAAAACTACTTGAAATTGATTCTTGCCAAAATCATGAATATGTCGATCATTCCTTGGGTCATTTTGGCACTCGTTTTTTATCTGGATTGGGAGTCGGGCTTGGTCTTGCTGTTGGTGTTCCCCTTGATCATCATTTTTATGATCATCTTGGGCTATGCCGCGCAAAGCAAAGCGGAAAAACAATACCGAACGTTTCAATTACTGTCCAATCATTTCATCGACTCCCTTCGAGGGATCGACACGCTGAAATTGTTTGGGGTCAGTAAAAAATATGGCAAGAGTATCTTTGCTTCCAGCGAACGGTTTCGGAAAGCGACGATGGCTTCATTAAAAGTCGGTATTTTATCGACCTTCGCCTTAGACTTTTTCACGACCTTATCGATTGCCGTCGTGGCAGTCTTGCTAGGCTTGCGGCTGATCAATGAAGGAATCTTGCTGTTTCCAGCGTTAACCATCTTGATTTTAGCACCAGAATACTTCTTGCCGATCCGCGACTTTTCCAGTGATTACCATGCAACCTTAGACGGAAAAAATGCGATGACTGCGGTGACGGAGATCTTGCATCAGTCCGAAGCCCAAGTACCGGCAGTAACGGTGCCTCGTTGGCAGGAAGACGCCCAGTTAACGATCGATCAGCTGGCGTTTTCCTACGAGGAAAAAGCGGCTTTGACGGATATCAACTTGAACGTGACTGGCTTCAAAAAGATCGGGATCATCGGTTTGAGCGGTTCTGGCAAGTCTACCTTGATCAATACCTTGAGTGGCTTTCTCGTGCCAGACAGTGGCGAGATCACTCTCGGAGGGGCGAAGACCACGGCCTTTCGCCAAGCAAGCTGGCAAGAACAGCTGATCTATATTCCGCAAAATCCTTATATCTATCGGTTGACCTTGCAGGAAAATGTCGCGTTTTATCAGCCGACAGCTACCAAAGAAGCCGTACTGAAAGCCATTGAAGTGGCAGGCTTGACTGAGCTTTTGGCGGAGCTGCCGCAAGGGTTGGACACGATGTTAGGAGAAGGGGAACGGCATCTAAGTGGCGGACAAGCCCAACGGATCGCTCTAGCCCGTGCCTTTTTAGACCAGCAACGAAAGATTCTTTTGTTTGATGAACCAACGGCTCATTTGGATATTGAAACCGAAGTTGCTTTAAAGGAACGGATGCTACCGCTGATGGAAAACCGTTTAGTCTTTTTTGCAACTCATCGCTTGCACTGGATGGAAGAAATGGATGAAATCATCGTGATGGATCAAGGAAGAATCGTGGAACAAGGAACCTTGGCACAACTGCAGCAAAAGCAAGGTGCTTTTACAGAACTAGTCAATGGAATGAGGAGGGAACAGCTTGAATAAAATCGGCTTATTGCGCTCATTGAAAACTGATACGTGGGTCAAGCCTTTCTTGTCAAAATACAAAAACGTTTTGGCGCTGGCCTTATTCCTAGGCTTCTTGACCTTTTTCTGTGGTGGGGCACTGATGTTTAATTCTGGGTACCTGATCAGCCGCTCGGCATCGATCCCAGAAAACATTCTATTGGTTTACATCCCCATCGTACTGACCAGAGCGTTTGGGATCGGCCGTCCAGTCTTTCGCTATTTGGAACGGTTGACCAGTCATAGCTGGGTCTTGCGCATGACCTCTAATTTACGATTGAAATTGTACAACGTAGTAGAAAAAGATGCGATCTTCTTTAAGCAAGCGCATCGCACAGGGGATATCTTGGGCTTATTGGCAGAAGATATCAACCATATTCAAAACCTGTATTTGCGGACGATCTTTCCTACCGTGATCGCTTGGATCTTGTATGCGTTCTTGATCATTGGACTCGGCTATTTTTCTTGGTGGTTTGCTTTGGTGATGCTGCTACTATTAGGGATCATCGTCTTTGTCTTGCCGCTTTGGTCGGTGATCATCAACGGCGCGCGGCAAGAAAAACAAAAACACATGAAAAACAACTTGTATACGACACTGACGGATAATGTATTAGGGGTTTCTGATTGGGTCTTCTCTCAAAGAGGCAGCGAGTACGTGGCTGCCCATAAGGAACTGGAAACACAGTTGCGGGCGGTGGATGAACAGATGCTGTCCTTTGATCGCCGGCGTGATTTTCTTTTACAAAGCATCTTTGGAGTGATCGCTGTCGCATTGCTGCTTTGGACCAGCATTCGCTTTCCAGGTAACCACGGAGGAGCAGCCAACTGGATCGCTGCCTTTGTCCTGTGTGTCTTTCCTTTAGTTGATGCATTTGCGCCATTACCGTCAGCTGCTCAAGAAACCAATCGCTACAAAGACTCTATCGATCGCTTCAATGCATTGCCAGAAGAAAATCGCCAAGTCTCCATGGAGCAACCGTCAGTCCCTGAAGTGACGGGCCTCGTGTCGATCACAGTCAAGGACTTGCATTTTCAGTATCCTGAAGGCAAAGAAGTGCTTCATGGGTTGGATCTAACGATTCCTGCGCATCAAAAACTAGCGATCCTTGGTCGCAGCGGTTCTGGGAAAAGTACATTTGCCTCCTTGTTGCGAGGCGATCTGCAACCGACGCAAGGGTCGATCACCTTAAACGACGTGCCTGTGACGGCATTGAGTGAGTCGATCAGTGACTTGATCGGTGTCATCAATCAAAGTCCCTATCTTTTCCATACGACCGTCTTGAATAATATTCGGCTAGGCAATGAGTCGGCTTCGGAAGAAGAAGTCTGGCGTGTACTGGAGCAAGTCGGGTTGAAAGAAATGGTGGCAGCTTTGCCTAACGGCTTGGCGACGATGGTGGATGAAGCCGGCTTGCGTTTTTCTGGTGGAGAACGCCATCGTTTGGCATTGGCGCGGATCTTGCTAAAAGACACCCCGATCATCTTATTGGATGAGCCAACCGTCGGCTTAGACCCGATCACGGAGCAAGGCGTGCTCGAAACCTTTTTCCAAGTGCTGGAGAACAAAACGATCATTTGGATCACCCACCACTTGCAAGGAATTTCGATGATGGACCGTGTGCTCTTTATTGAAGATGGTCAGTTGACCATGAGCGGAACACCTGCCGAATTGGCAGCAGAAAACAAACATTTTCAACACTTATTGGCCATTGACCAAGGACGACGATAAAAAAGAGCGTCCATCAATCAGTGATGGACGCTTTTCTTCTCATTGCTCTATGGCTCAGTAATTGCGCTGCAAGAGCAGTTCAGTTAATGAACGAATTTTGGCTTTGCTAGGTGCTTCGGGCAGCAGATCGATGTCGTCTAAGGCTTTTTGCGTGTAGGTGACCGCGAAAGCGCGCGCTTTTTCGACACCGCCGTAACGGACGACAAGATCCGCAACTTCTTGGGCTTCTGCCAAGGAGAGTGCTGCTTTTTTATTCAAATAAGGAGCGAATGCTGCAGGTGCCTGTTCTTTGGCAAATAGCAGCGGTAAGGTATAGACTCCTTGTGCCAAATCTTCTAGAATCGGTTTTTTCAAGGTGCCACTATCAGAGGTGTAGTCGAGAATATCGTCGAATACTTGAAAGGCGATCCCGATGTTGCGACCGATCTCACCCGCCCGCTCTTGGTTTTCTGTGTCGAGGCCGCCAAAATGAGCGCCTTCGAGACAAGCGAGCCAAAACAGTTCAGCGGTTTTGCCGTTGATGCTTTGCAGATAGTCGTCAATCGATTCATGGATGTTGTAGCGAGTGTGCATTTGATCAAGTTCACCTAAAAGGAGTCGTTTCATGGCTTGTGCGTTGGTTTTTAAAAACGGGGAGCCATTCATACTTTCGATCAAAAGCTCAAAAAATTGGGTGAACAAAAGATCACCCGTGTAGACCGCGATATCCTTGCCGTATTTGGCTTGAACAGTGACTTGACTGCGCCGCAGCGGCGAATCGTCAATGATGTCGTCGTGGATCAAAGTGGCCATGTGTAAAATTTCTAGAGAAGCAGCAATTTTTGTTAATTGGTCGGTTTTTTTATAATGGGGATCGCCTAAGTCAGCAAACAAAAAAAAGAGCGCTGGCCGCAGCATTTTTCCACCTGAATAAGTAAAGTCGATCAAAACATCTTGTATCTCTTTGTTACGAACAGTAACGTGTTCTTCAATGATGGAACATACGGTTTTCAATCGTTGTTCGATCGTCGGATAATCGATCCAAAAGTCAAACATAGTATAACCCTTTCTAACAGTCATTCAGCCCTTATTCTAGCGTAAAGGGGCGTGATTGACTAGTTTAATGCACTCACTAAAGGAGGTGAAGTTGTGACGCTACCTGTATTTTTAGAACTTGTCGAATTTAAAGCAAAAACCGCCAGTATTTTGCCATTTTTCATTGGTGTCTGCTACAGCTGGTACAATTATCAAACGATTCATCTTGGCTATGTCCTATTGTATTTCATTGCCATGCTGATCTTCAATATGGCGGTGGATATTTTAGATAACTACAACGATTACCATCATGCCACAGAAGGGCATGATTACAAAGAAAAAACCAATATCATTGGTCGGGAACAGTTGTCTGTCAAATTGGTTTTTTGGTTGATGGTCTCCATGATCATCGTTTCCGCCGCCATGGGAATCGCCTTGGCAATGGTAGTTGGTTGGCCGCTCTTTTGGATGGGACTGTATTGTTACCTAGTCGGGATCTTTTATTCCTCTGGTCCACGGCCGCTTTCTAGTTTGCCTTTAGGCGAGTTCTTTTCTGGCTTTACGATGGGCTTTATGATCTCATTGATCTGTGTCTACCTTAATGCCTATCAAACCTTTGAATGGAACATTGCCACGATTGGCAGTATTTTCTTGATCTCATTACCCAACACATTATGGATCGCCAACTTGATGCTGGCAAACAATATTTGTGATCTGGAAGAGGATGAAAAAAATGAGCGCTATACGCTGGTGCATTACCTTGGTAAAGCCCGTGCGTTGAAATTATTTATCACGATGAACGTCTTGGCGTTTGTTGCGATCATTGCCTCAGTTGTCCTCAACATTGCGCCTTGGTCACTGGTTCTGACCTTTTTCGCGGCGCCCTTTGTCTGGCAACAGACAAAACGATTTATGCAAAAACAAATCAAAAGAGAGACCTTCATTTGTGCCGTTCGGATCCTTGCGGTCGGAGCATGCGTACAAGTGCTGAGTTTTGCGATTGGTTTGATTTTATAATTTTTACAGCAAAGAAAGGAAGTAAGGAAACATGAAGGAAGTTGTCATTTTAGGAGCAGGGTATGCTGGATTGCGAGCATTGCACGTACTGCAAGGAGCAAAAGAAGCGTTTCACATCACATTGATCGACAAAAACGATTATCATTATGAGGCAACCGATCTTCATGAAGTTGCGGCCGGTACGCAACCAAGAGACCGCATTTGCTATCCCATCAATGATGTCGTTCGTCCCCAAAAGACCACCTTTGTTCAAAAGGAAGTGGCGTCGATCGATCGTAACCAGCAAGTGATCGTTTTTAAAGATCAATCCACGTGCACCTATGATTATTTGATCGTGGCATTAGGCTTTGAATCAGAATCATTTGGGATCCCTGGTGTCGAGGAGCATGCGTTGGAAATGGTGGATGTCGACTCCGCAGAAAACATCTATCATCATTTGTTGAAACAAATGAAGGCATACAAAGAAACACAAAATCCTGACTACCTAAAAATCGTTGTCTGCGGTGCTGGTTTCACTGGAATCGAATTGCTAGGTTCATTGGTGGAAAACCGTAAAACCTTCGCGAAAGCAGCAGGTGTCAAACCAGAAGACATCAAACTGTACTGTGTCGAAGCAGTGACTCGTTTATTACCGATGTTTGATGAAAAACTATCGGATTACGGGATCAAAAATCTCGTTAAATGGGGCGTAAACTTCCTGACTGGTAAACCCATCAAAGCAATCAAACCAGGTGTCGTTGTCTATCAAAATGATGCCGATACAGGAGCAACAGCAGAACTATCAGCCAAAACCATCGTTTGGACCACAGGCGTCAGCGGCAGCCATGTGATGGCTGAATCAGACTTTTCTGCTCGTCGTGGTCGCGTGATGGTCAATCAAGACCTAACAGACCCTGATCATAGTAACGTCTATGTTGTCGGTGATGTTTCAGCAGTCATGGACCCAGCGACCAATCGCCCGTATCCAACAACGGCTCAAATCGCTTTGAAGATGGGGCAGCATGCGGGTAAAAACATCTTACGTCAAATGAACGGGGAAAAACCAGCAGATTTCCACTTTGAATCATTAGGTTCAGTGGCATCGATCGGCAATACCCATGCCTTTGGCTTAGTAGGGAAAATGGGCATCAAAGGCTATCCCGCTTCCGTGGTGAAAAAAGCCATTATGGACCGTTCCTTGTACCAAACCGGTGGGGTCAAAGAAGTATTGGCGAAAGGCCGCTTCGACTTTTATCATTGAGCAATAGAAACAGCAGACTGCGAGGGTGACCTCGCAGTTTTTTTTCAAAAAAAGCAGCAGCGGTATCCCGCAGACTACTTTTTTCTCCCAGAAACTGCTATGATAGCCAAAAGAACAGAACAAAGGAGCAAGGACAATGCCAGAAGGCCAACGAGTGTTACAGGGAATGGGAACAGTGATCACGATTTGGGTGCAGCATGAAACCCCAGAAGTGATTTTAGAGGAAGCAGCCAAAAGAGCTGCGGCCTTTGAACAGCGTTTTAGTGCCAATGACCCGACGTCGGAGTTGATGCAGATCAATCAGCAGGCAGGACAAGGAGCGATCGCTGCCACACAGGAATTGTTTGAATTGATCGCACTAGGGAAAGCCCATAGCGTACCCAAAGATAGCTACTTAAATATTGCCATCGGTCCTTTGGTGCAGGAATGGCGGATCGGGTTCCAAGATGCTCATCTACCAACGCCTGAGAAAATCGCGGAGCTGCTGCCAAAGACTGATCCTGCCAAGATCATTTTGGATGAAACGCTGCAGACCGTCGGATTAGCTGCTGGCATGAAGCTTGATCTAGGGGCTGTGGCAAAAGGATATTTTGCTGATTTGTTGATGACCTATTTCAAACAGGTTGGTGTTACAGCCGCTTTGATCGATCTTGGAGGCAATGTGGTGACTTACGGCGATGCCCCAAGCCATCAAGATGGCTATTGGCGGATCGGGATCCAAAACCCTTTCTTACCAAGAGGGAATTTTGTCGCAGCGTTGAAGGTTCGTAATCAATCAGTCGTTACATCAGGGATCTATGAACGAACCTATCAGGTAGCGGGCAAGACCTATCATCATATTTTTGATCGAGATACGGGCTATCCGTTAGAGTCAGCCATTGCCAGTGTCACGATTCTCTCCGACCAATCGGTTGATGGAGAGATTTGGACGACCCGCTTGTTCGGCAAAGAGCCACAAGCCATCTTGCAGGAGCTGGCGCCGTTAGAAGGAATCACTGGGTTAATCATTACCAAACATGGAGAGTTGATCTATCCGCAAGAATTAGCCCGTTTGATCGAAACGCCAACAGCAGAATGAAAACAAGCAGCGATCACCTAGGAATATAGGTGGTGGCTGCTTGTTTTTTTGTAAAAAGAAAGCTAGACGTGTTGCAAAAAGGTCTCGATCAAGTCGGCTTCGTTGTTTGACAATGCCCGTTCGGCTTGATGGGCAATAAAATAGGTGAGGGACAAGAGTTCCTCTGGCATCGGATAAAGATTAAAAGGGGTCGCAGTCGCTGCTTGCAGCACGCTTTCGGGTACGATCGCAATCCCAAGATTGTTTTCTGCTAATGCTGCTGCTGTATAAATATTGCTGCTTTCTATGAGAACGGTCGCCTCTACTTTGTATTTTTGCAGCAATTGATCGATTTGGCGCCGAATCGCCGAGCCACTGGCAGTCAAAATCAACGGACTTTGCAGCAAGTCTTTGACTGCCAATGAATCAGGTGCTAAATACCGCTTCTCTGGTTGATACAGGGGAGAACAAGGCGGAATGATCGCTAGATACCGTTCTTGATTGGTACTGTGGACTGTTAGATTCGGTGCGATCGTCTCAGGATTTTGTCCGATAAAAAAGTCCAGCTGCCCATTCAACAGTCGTTTTTCATTGTGCTTCGGCAGGTCTTCCCGTAAGAAAAAGTGTACGTTGGGATAGTGTTCATAATATGCAGGCAAAAAGAGTGGCAGCAGATAGGAACCAAGGCTGGGCAAGATGCCTAAGCGCAAAGAACGCTTCTCGGTCGCGGTATACCAAGACAGCCGACTTTTCAATTTGGCAGACTCTGTTTCCAAGGTTTCCAGATATTGATAATAGATTTTACCAGCTTCCGTCAGTTGAAAATGACCCGGCTGCCGATTGATGATGGGGGTCCCTAGCTCTTGTTCGGCACGTTTCACGGTTTGTGTCAAGTAAGGCTGTGAGATGTAGAGGTCTTTGGCGGCTTTGGTATAGTTGCTATGCTTTAACAAGGTATCGAGGTATTGCAGCATCAGATGGGAATCTTTAAGTGCCATTGCGTGGTCCTCCTAGTCATTTTTCTCATTATAACAAATTTGTTATCGATAGATAGTTAAATAAATATTTCACAAATAAAGAAATCAGTCGTACACTAAATGGGTACTTGGGGAAGATTTTTTTGTTTAGGAAGAAGCCTTTCATCTCAGTAGGTCTTAAAAACCAACTTGAGAAACGATTGAAAAAAGAAATCAAAGCCAATGGTCAAAAACTTTTTATTTATTGTTAAATGTTAAATTATTCACAATTAGGAGAGATGATAATGAAATTGATTGGAATCGTAGGAACCAACTCGACGCGTTCGACCAACCGTCGCTTACTGCAATTTATTCAAAGCCATTTTAGTGACCAAGCGGAGATCGAACTTTGCGAAATCAGTGATCTGCCGGCATTTAATGAACCAGAAGATCGGACGGCACCAGCGGCAGTCCAAGCCTTGTCAGAGAAGATCGAAGCAGCCGATGGGGTGATCATCAGTACACCAGAATACGATCACTCGATCCCAGCGGTGCTAAAAAGCATGATTGAATGGCTTTCTTATACGACGCGGCCTTTGATTGATAAACCAGTGATGATCACAGGTGCTTCTCTTGGTGCATTAGGTTCATCGAGAGCCCAAGCCCACTTGCGTCAGATCTTAGATGCACCAGAAGTAAAAGCCCGAATCATGCCGAGTGCGGAATTTTTATTAGGGCACTCCATGCAAGCCTTCGATGAACAAGGAAACTTGATCGATAGCGAAAAAGTTGCCGAACTAGAAGATTGTTTCAATGAATTTGTCTTGTTTGTCGAAATCACGAACCGTCTGGTCAGTGAATATTCAACGGCTAAAGAACGAGCAAAGAAATTTTCGTGGGAACAAGCATAAGAAAGAGAGGAACCAGTCATGAAATTTGTCGGCCTAATCGGAACGAACGCCAAAAAATCCACCAATCGCCAATTAGTGGCGTTTATGCAGCGAGAATTTGCTGCTCTAGCAGAAATTGAACTACTGGAAATCAAGGATGTCCCAATGTTCAATGAAACACAAGATCAAACCAATAGTGAAGTGATCCAACGGTTAAATAGCAAGATTTTAGCAGCCGATGGGGTGATCATTGCGACACCAGAGCATAACCATTCGATTCCTTCCGCATTGAAAAGCGTCTTGGAATGGCTCTCCTTCAATCTCCATCCCTTTGATGGCAAACCGGTAATGATCGTCGGTGCATCCTACGATGTACAAGGCTCTTCGCGAGCACAGCTTCATTTGCGCCAAATCCTTGATGCACCGGGTGTCAATGCGACAGTCATGCCAGGAAATGAGTTCTTGCTGGGACGTGCCCATCAAGCCTTTGATGAACAAGGCAATTTAAAAGATCAACGAACGGTCGATTTTTTGGAAAGCTGTTTCCGCAAGTTCGTTCGGTTTACGGAAGTCGCTAATTTGTTGAACGTACCAGAAGAAGTCGTTTATGAGCCTGGCGAATACACCGTCACAGCACCAGGACATAACGGGGATCTACCAATGGTCGTCAAATTGAGCGAAGAACGGATCGAAGCTATCGATATCGATACTTCTGGTGAATCCGAAGGGATCGCTGATGTCGTTTTCGTACGGATTCCTCAAGAGATCATTGAAGGGCAAACCTTAAATGTCGATGCGATCTCTGGTGCTTCGGTTACTAGTAACGGTGTCGTTGATGGCGTAGCAAAAGCCGTGAAAATGGCTGGTGCGAACCCAGATGTCTTGCGCAAACGGCCAAAAGCCGCCAGTGCTTTGCAAACAGAAGATGAAACGTATACCACCGATGTCGTTGTCGTAGGTGGTGGCGGCGCGGGTCTGAGTGCAGCTGCCAGTGTGCTGCAAGCCAATAAAGATGTGATCTTAGTAGAAAAATTCCCAGCGATCGGTGGCAATACTGTACGTACTGGCGGACCGATGAATGCCGCGGATCCAAAATGGCAAAACGGCTTTTCCGCATTGCCTGGCGAACGCAGTGCTTTAGAAGAAGTGCTGACGATCGATGAGCAAGAGATCGATGCAGAATACTTACCAGACTTCAAAGCTTTGAAGGCACAAATCACTGCGTATCTTTCAGAAACGACGCCAGAAAAAGAATACTTGTTTGATTCTGCTTTGTGGCATCGAATTCAAACCTATTTAGGCGGAAAACGCAAAGATTTGAATGGTCAACCGATCTATGGGAAATACGAGCTAGTGAAGATCTTGACGGATCAAGCATTGGACTCAGTGAAATGGCTAGAAGAAATCGGCGTAGAATTTGATATGAACAATGTCGATATGCCAGTAGGAGCGAAATGGCGCCGAGGACATAAACCAGTCAAAAACGAAGGGTATGCCTTTGTCTCTGCTTTGCATCAATTCGTGAAAGAACATGGGGGAACGATCTTAACCGATACGCCTGTCAAAGAATTATTGATCGAAGATGGCAAGGTTACTGGAATCATCGGGGAAGGCCGTAACGGTCAAAAAGTCACGATCCATGCCAAAGCAGTGATTTTAGCTTCTGGTGGGTTCGGAGCGAATACGAAAATGTTGAAACAATACAATACGTATTGGACAGAGATCGAAGACGATATCAAAACGTCAAATTCACCAGCGATCACTGGTGACGGGATCAAACTAGGGGAAAGTGCTGGCGCGGACCTTGTTGGCATGGGCTTTTCGCAAATGATGCCCGTATCTGATCCAAACACAGGGGCTTTGTTCAGTGGCCTGCAAGTGCCACCTGCTAACTTTGTGATGGTCAATCAAAAGGGTGAACGCTTTGTCAATGAATACGAAAGCCGCGATGTATTGACCCAAGCGGCGATCGATAATGGCGGATTGTTCTATTTGATCGCGGATGAAGAGATCAAGAAAACCGCTTATAACACGAGCCAAGAAAAAATCGATAAGCAAGTAGCTGCTGGTACGCTGTTCCGCAGTGAGACCTTGGCTGGCCTGGCAGAGCAGATCAATGTTGATCCAGCCGTCTTAGAGACGACCGTTGCGAAATACAACAGCTATGTGGATGCTGGGAAGGATCCAGAGTTTGGCAAGGATGTCTTCGACTTGAAAGTGGAAAAAGCACCTTTCTATGCCACACCAAGAAAACCAGCGGTTCACCACACGATGGGGGGATTGAAGATCGATCCGCAAACCCATGTGTTGACGAAGGAAGATCAAATCATTGAAGGGCTGTATGCAGCAGGGGAAGTTGCTGGGGGGATCCATGCTGGCAATCGCTTAGGCGGCAACTCGTTGACAGACATCTTTACTTTTGGCCGAATTGCTGGAAAAACAGCAGTCGCAGAACATCTCGAATAAAAAGCCTTGCGCGTTGTGTCTCGACACGCGCGCTAGCTTTTGAAAAAACATGTGAATAAAGTAACATGCTTAAAGCAAAGGAGAGAAAAAATGGAAACAAAAATCAATCGCTGGCTGATTCTGATCGCTTCGACCGCGGTATTGCTGTGTACGGGCGCTGTTTACGCCTTTAGTGTTTTTGCAGGACCTCTTAGTCAATTAAAAGGCTGGTCCATGGAAGAGATCATGTTAGCCTTTACCATCAATGCCGCAGTTGGCCCGATTACCATGATTTTGGGTGGTTTGCTGACAGACCGCGGAGCCGCTAGATGGGTCATCGCTGGTGGAGGCGTGTTGTTCGGAGCGGGCTTCTTCCTGACGGGATTGGTCAACTCACCCGCCATGTTGTACCTGACTTATGGAGTCTTTGCTGGTTTAGGGCAAGGCTTTGCCTATTCGGCTTGTTTAAGCAATACGATTCGGCTATTCCCGGATAAACGGGGACTGGCGTCGGGCTTGATCACAGCAGGTATGGGTGGGGCAGCGATTATTGCCGCACCGATTGCAAATCGTTTGATCGAATCACAAGATGTACTAGCAGCGTTTCGGATTTTAGGGATCGCCTATATCGTGATCGTCTTAGTGGCTAGTCTGTTTATTCGCAAGGCACCAGAAGATTATCGCCCAGCAGGTTGGCAACCAGCTGCGCAAGGGAAAAATGGCCCACAAATCAATCTGAATTGGTTGGACATGCTAAAGACCCCAACCTTCTACTTGATTATCGTTATGTTAGGTGCAGGGGCTTTCTCAGGTTTGATGATTGCTTCTAACGCATCAGTGATCGGGCAAAGTATGTTCGGTTTGACGGCAGCCGCCGCTGCTTTTTATGTCAGCTTGTACTCATTGAGCAACTGTTTTGGTCGTGTCCTTTGGGGCACCGTTTCTGATAAAATTGGTCGGACGAATACGTTGATGATCATCTATGGCGTGGTGGCATTGTCCTTATTCCTATTGACACTTGGTCAGACAACCGTGATCTTCACTGTCGGGATCATCGGTTTAGGACTGTGCTTCGGGGGCGTGATGGGGGTTTTCCCATCGATCGTTATGGAAAATTACGGACCGATCAATCAAGGAGTCAACTATGGAATCGTCTTTATTGGTTATTCTACGGCGGCATTCTTTGGGCCTAGAGTGGCAGCAGCAATCGCTGAAAGTAACCAAGGAGATTATACAAAAGCCTTTTATACGGCAATTTTCTTGGCGGTTTTTGGGCTCGTTCTCAACATTGGCTATGCGATGCTGAAAAAAGCCAAAAAGCCCGCACCTGTTATTAAATAACAATTCAACCAAAGCAGTCTTTTTGATAAAGGCTGCTTTTTTGGTGCCAAAACCACTCTTTTTTCTTTTTTTAAAACAGAGGATTGACTGATGAAGCAAAAGAGAGAACTGTTTCATAGCAAGAAATTATCTCGTTGATTTCACTGTTTTTTCATCTTAACCCCCCATTTTTTAATAAATCGTGTTACAATAAAAAAAGGCTAATACGACGGAGGGATTAAATGACAATTCGTAAAGAACGACGCCGCTTAGAAAAGCGCTTGAAGCGCACACAATATACCCAAAAAAGTATTACGATGGCTACTACTTTAGTAGCGGGATCAACGTTTATCCCGACCTTAGGGCATGCGGCTGAAACGGCAACGACAGAAACTAGCAATGACCTCAAGGTCGTTGAACAAACAACAAACACGACACCAGAAACCGACAGCACACCGGTTGAGGAAACGACAGCATCGACGACAGCACCTGTTGTGACCGAAGAAACTTCGGAAACGACGGAGGAGTCAGGGACGGAAGTAGTCACTGAGGGATCAGAAACAGCGACGACAGAAAGCACAACAGTCGCTAGTGATGAAGTCTTAGAAGCAGATGAAGTACCATCAGCCCTTTCGGATTTGACCAGTCGGGCATTATTTTCACGGGCAACGATCGATCCGGCTGCCTTTATCAGTCAGATTTGCGGCTATGCAACGGAAGTAGCGGCAGCAAACGATCTGTATGCCTCTGTCATGATGGCACAAGCGATTTTGGAATCTGGCTGGGGCGCATCAACTTTGACGACCACGGCCAACAATATGTTTGGGATCAAAGGTAGCTATAATGGCCAATACGTGACAATGGATACGTATGAAGATGATGGTTCAGGCAATTATTATTTGATCAGCGCCAAGTTTCGGAAATACCCATCATTAAAAGAGTCTTTTGAAGACAATGCGTATGTGTTGCGCAACACGAGTTTTTCTAGCGGCAACTACTATTACAGCGGTGCGTGGAAAAGCAATACGACCTCTTACACGCAAGCGACCGCTTGGCTGCAAGGGCGGTATGCAACCGATACTTCTTATGCCAGCAAATTAAACAATTTGATCAGTACGTATAATTTAACGCAATATGACACTGGCAGCTCAAATGCAGGCGGCGGCAATAGCAATGAAACGATCGTCAGTGATGAAACAGCGATCAATCAGCAAATGAAAACCACGTCATCCATGAATATTCGTTCGGATGCCTCCACCAGTGCCTCTATTACTGGTTCGTTAGCAGCCAATACGACGTTTACGGCAACGGCGACCAAAACGGGCACCAGCGTCAACGGCAACACCACGTGGTATAAAATTTCTGGCAAAGGCTGGGTCAGCGGTGCATATTTGACGAAGGTTTCGACCGATTCTTCAAATAACAATAGCGGATCAGGCAACACCGGTTCTGACAATAGCAATTCTGGCACGACGATCAACAAAAAAATGAAGACGACGGAAGCGATGAATATTCGTTCCAGCGCTTCTACTAGCGGATCAGTGGTAGGATCACTTAGCAAAGGCACGACCTTTACAGCCACTTCTATGAAAACCGGCACATCAGTCAACGGCAACAAAAATTGGTACTATGTCTCTAGCAAAGGTTGGGTCAGCGGTGCCTACCTTACTGAAGTGACCAACAATAATGCTTCTGAAGCAGAAAAAGAAGACAACAGTTCAAGCATCAATCAAAAAATGAAGACGACGGCCGCATTGAATGTCCGCTCGGATGCTTCTACCAGCAGCCGTGTCGTGACGACGCTTGGTCAAGGGGTGACCGTTACCGTGACAGCGAAAAAGAACGGCACTTCAGTGGAAGGCAATAAAACGTGGTACTACGTTTCTGGCAAAGGTTGGGTCAGTGGTGCCTACTTGACAACAACCAGCAGCTCTTCCAATAACAGCGGTTCAACGACGACAAATCAGAAAATGAAAACCACCGATATTTTAAATGTTCGTTCCGATGCTTCTACCAGCAGCAGTATTACTGGTTCTTTAAGTAAAGGGGCAACCGTCACGGTTACCGCAACAAAAACCGGGACGACCGTCAATGGCACGAACAAATGGTATTATGTTTCTGGCAAAGGCTGGGTCAGCGGTGCCTACTTGACAGCTGCTAGCAGTGGGTCTTCTAATACGAATACCAGCAGCAGTTCAACGAAGACGCACACGGTGAAATCAGGTGACAGCCTATGGTCACTGGCACAAAAATACAACACCAGCATCAGCCAAATCGCATCATGGAACAAGATCAACAGCAGCTATACGATCTATGTCGGGCAAAAGTTGATCGTTTCCAAATAATAAGCAAAAGCAACCGCGTGTATGCCATTGGCTCACGCGGTTTTTTATGCTGGATCAAGCGTTCACTAAGCTGCTAGCGGTTTATCAAGAAACTACTTGTTTTTCGTAAGCGCAATCAAACTATTTGGTCAATCAGGGAACCCTGCGTTAGAATGAAAGAAGCAATAGAAATTGCTAGTTTTAAAAGAATTGCTTCAGAACCAGAACAATCGAAGCGTACACAAAATAAGGAGGATTTCACATGCACAACAGAAACCTAACGATTATTGGCAGTTACGACACTCGAACAGAAGTATTACCGGTTATTGAGCAATTGACAAACGAAGGCTATGGCAAAGACGATATCGTGCTGTATGCGAATCAAACAGTCATCGATCAATTTGGGTTAGAATCCATCGATGATGTGGAAGTGGAGCATGCTGCTAGTGAAGACGAAGATCGTTCGCTTTGGGAAAAAATCAAAGATGCGTTTTCTTTTGGCGATTCAGATCACAGAGACGATGAACATGATCCATTATACGGCTACCGAGATGACATCGAACGAGACAAACTCGTTGTCGGCGTCTACGATTATCAGCCGATGGACAAAATAACGGATCGTGATGCAGATACTGAGCCAATCATCGATCAACCGTTACCAGGTGAAACAGCGATGCCCGATGAGTCCGTTCATCCAACACCGCGCATGGGAGACAGTGATATTGAAGCACCGATCCATGACCCGAATCATCTGCGAAACTTATAAGTAAAAGAATTTCTTAAGTAAAGGAACCATTAAAGCCAGAGGAACGAGCATCCGTCGCACCTGCCAACCCTTAGTGAAGGGATGGGCCCGCAGGTGATCGACCGTCGCCCTCGGGCTTTTTTTGTTGCGCAACGGGCATTCATGTCTTTGTCATCTTTGAAAATAAAACTTAATTTGTTGACGATTGCTTTTTTTTGTATAATATAAGAATGAGATAGATCATTGACGGAAGGTCCAACCATATTTTTGGGAAAGGATGGGGAGTGCGATGAAATTCAAGTTCAATATGCAGTCGGCATTAGTCAGTTGTTTTGTTGCGGTTTTTTTGAGTGTGGCGATCAATCAAGATGCCAATGCCTTTGTTGCCGCGCCCTTTGTTCGAGATTCTTCCAGTAGTTCCTCCGAGCCACCTTACCAGACCGCAAGCAGCAGTATCGAAGAAACCTCTGATTCCAGTCAGATTTTTTATGAAGCCAGTGTTAGTTCGTATACACCGTCTTCAACGACTAGTCGCTCGATCGAAGCGTCGACAAATGAAGGCACGTCTGTTTCTGTAAGCGAAGTAGAGACAGAGCCTAGCGTCAGTACTTCTGCAAGTAGCGAAAGCAGTTCGAGTACCGCGCCGAGTGGCGGCTCAACGACCACCAGCGATACCTCCAGCAGTAGCGCTAGCAGCAGTTCTTCAAGCTCTTCGTCTACGAGTTCGACCAGTACTACAACAAGCAGCTCCAGCAGTGAAACGACTGAACCGTCTTCGGAAACCTCCAATAGCGATGACGAAGCTGCGGAAGATACGAGTGAAAACGTTGATCTAACAGTCGAAGGGGTCAACTGATTCCAGTTTATAAGGAAAACCAGTCCAATCCAAAGGCACCATTTCAGCTAGGCTTTATGCCTAGCTTTTTTATTTGCTTGCGTGAAGGAGTCACGCCCGGCCATTGCCATAAACAGGCTTTTTCGTGGCTGTGTTGCCGTAAAGTCGCAGAAAGCAGCTATCCCTTTTGACTAGTGAAAAAAGCGACTACCCTCAGTCCTGCGTGTTTATTTCCTTCCTTCCTAAAAAAAGCTGCACTTGCAAGCATATCGTAAAGTGATTTTGAACAGTTTCGCTATAATAAGTGCGAGGAGGGGTGTTATGGGAAAGTATTTTAAGCACTTCGAAAAAATGATTAGTGTGATTGTTGATATTATGTTAGGACTGTTGGTTCTGTTGGTTTTGGTGGTGATGGCGGAAGCGATCTACAAAATCGTTGTCCATGTGATCCCGCTGCATGAAGTCAGTGATCTTTCCTTATTGATCGAAGAGATCGCGACATTGTTTATTTTACTGGAAATTATTTTGATGTTATTGCGTTACGTAAAAGAAGGTCACCATATTCCGGTGCGTTACTTGATTTTGATCAGTATTACAGCAATTTTAAGAGAGCTGCTTTTGGCACAAGGAAAAGGGTTAGAAACGCTCTTTTTGGCCTTAGCGATCTTGGTCTTGATCATTGTGCTGCAGGCGTTGGAAAAACTCAAAGCCTTTCATAGTTCTAAAGGACTGTAAAAAAAATCATCCGATTGGTTGACGAATGACTCGTCAAGGGATCGGATGATTTTTTAATTCTTCAAAAAGCACTCGGCTTTCTTGCTGCAGCCGCTTGCCGATATCTGTTTGCCCTACCGTTGTTCTTTCCGTTTGCCGCACGACGATTTTTTTCTGAGTGACGATGTCACGTCGCTGCTGGATGGCTTGCTGGCGATCTGTAAAGGGTTGATGGGCTGCTAAGGTCATGCCGAAGGAATTTGACAACAGCGTGTAACCGGCAATGCCTGTGACGGATTGGTAGGAGCGAGAGAGTCCGCCATCGATCACCAATAAACGACCATTTGCCTTGATGGGCGTCTCGCCTTTACGGACTTTGACAGGGGTGTGGCCATTGATGATGTGGCCTGTCGGCGGCAGACCGAAGGCAGCTAGGACACGGCAGCAGAAGTCTTCGTTTTCCCTTAAAGAATAATAGGCATTTTTTTGTTCCGTATGGGTGTTGCGATCTGCTATAAAGTAGCGCTCAAAGGTTTTCATGGCTTTTTTGCCGAAGAGGGAAGAGCCTTCGCCGCACCAAAGATACCAGATCATATCGGTGGCAAGGTCTGTTTGTTTTTCTGGTTGGGCAAAGCTTTCCTGCAAACATTGCTGAAAAAAGTCCATCAACGCTTTGCCTGCTAAGGGCTGCTGCTGGAAAGTAAAGGCCAGGAAATCGCCGTTTTCCTGACAAGGCAGGCAGCCGTGATACAGCAGGTTGTCGTTGAAGCGCTGGTACAAGGTGCCATGCTCAACTAAAAAGCGCATATGCGCAGCTAAACGGGGCGAGCGTTGAAATTGGCTCAGCAAATCTTGCAGTACCTCATGTTCTTCTGCTGTCAAACGGTAAGGATCATCGGGATCTACTAGTTGAAAACAGCCGTTGATCAAAGGATAGGTCTGGTCTAGCTGGATTTGTTGCCGATCTTGAGACAAGCGATGCAACAAGCAGCGCTCTGCCATCGCAAATGCTGGTCGCCGCTGGATCACGGCTGCTTCGACTTTGAATTGGATGATGGCAAACGCCTGTTGCAAAAGCATGGCTGCTTTTTTTTGCTGGCTTGATAAAGGGTCCACTGTTTTTTGCGGATAAAAGCCTTCATTTTCTGTGTAATATTTTTGGCTAAAAGCCAGTGCTTTTGATAGATCGATGCCATAATCATCTTGTAATAATGCCAGATTGCCGTAGCGAGCAGCGATGCGGATCGTATTGGCCAAACAGGGCAGCGAGCCGCAAAAGCTGCCGATCCACAAAATATCATGGTTGCCTAGCTGAATATCCAGTGAGGGCAAAGTCATCAAGCGATCGACGATTTTGTCTGGCGCTGGTCCGCGATCATAAATATCGCCTAAGACGTGGAGATGATCCACTACGAAGCGCTGAATCAAGTACGCCAGTTCTTGGCAAAAAAGCGGGGCTGCCTCTAATTCAATGATCTTATCAAAAATCGCCCGATAGTAAGCTTCTTTATTGAAGTCAGCATCATATTGGTACAACAGTTCTTCTAAGATATAAGCAAAAGAAGACGGCAGTGCTTTGCGTACCTTGGAGCGTGTGTATTTACTGGAAGTAAAGCGGGCAACTTTCACTAGCTGTGCCATCTTTAAGCGCCAATCGGCAGGGGTCCATGCCTGTTCTTGTAATAGCTCCTCTGGATAATAAATGACAAAACAAAGTTCGGTCTGTTCTTCTTTCGTCAAGACGCCAGTAAACAAAATCTCGACTTTTTCTCGGATACTGCCAGAACCATTCCGCAAAATATGGTCAAAGGCATCGTATTCACCATGCAGATCGCTGACAAAGTGCTCGGTGGCTTTCGGCAGCTGCTGGATGGCTTCCAAGTTGATGATCTCGGTCAGGTTTGCCAAGGCGTCTTTATTGAACATGGGCCTGTTCTTTGGCTTGTTCTTCAATCAGCATCGCGCTTTCTTCAATGGAACGTTTGCTGACATCGATCACCGGAATGTTCAGCTTTTTGAACCATTCATTCGCGTAAGCTAATTCTGCTTCGATTCGTTCACAATTGGTGTAATGGGTCTCTTCTTTTAAGCCCAATGAATGCATTCGGGATCGCCGAATCTCGGTCAGAGATTCTGGATTCGTGGTCAAACCGACCATTTTTCGCGGGTCGACTTGGTGCACTTCGGCTGGCAAAGCAACTTCAGGAATCAAAGGCAGATTTGCCACTTTGTAGCCGCGGTTTGCCATGTATAAACTCAATGGTGTCTTCGAGGTTCGCGAAACCCCTAAGAGGACAAAGTCAGCATCGAGAAATCCCCGTGGGTCTTTGCCGTCGTCGTATTTTACGGCAAATTCCATCGCTGCCACCCGGCTGAAATATGCTTGGTTCAAGCGATGCAAGGCACCAGGCTCTTGGACGGCCTCTACACCGAATGTTTTTTCCAGCATCGTGGTCAAGGGCGACATAAAGTCGACATATTGCAAACCAGTCCGCTTGGCAAAGGCATCAACAAAGGCGACTAATTCTTTATTGACTAAGGTGGTAACGACGATCGATTTGTCTAGCAAGGCATCTTTGAGGATCTCGCCTAAGCTCTCTTCATCATTAGTAAAGGGAAAGAGCTGGATGTCTGAAAGGTCGATCGTGGGAAACTGCGCGGAAACGGCTGCGATCAGCTTTTGTGCCGTTTCGCCTACGGAATCTGAAATCAAATATATTCGAACGTTCTTCATTGTTTTTGCCCCCTAAAAGTGTGTGTTGTCACTGTCATTGCCTGCTTGAATAAAGTAATTCATCAGCCGTGTCTTCGTGATTTTGCCGATGACTTTTTTTGGTTCCTGCGGATCGACCACAGGCAAGGTATCGACTTCATGTCGCCCTAACAACGTACCAGCCGTCAAAATTGTTTCTTCGGCTGTGATGGTCACGATGTTTGGCATGCGAGTCATGATCATCGCTACAGGTGTTTTTTCTGGTGCGGCATTGCTGATCGCAAAGCGCAGTAGGTCTTTGCGGGAGAGGACCCCAATCAGCTCGTCTTGGTCATTTTTGACATAGAGGGAACCGACATCGTACATAAACAAAGTCGTGACCGCTTCATAAACGGAGACCGTTTGTGAGATCAGCAACGGTGGGATCATGATTTCTGCAACTTTGGTATGATAGAGTTTTTCGAAAAGCAAAGGCTCAACGGTTTGTCCTGTATAGAAATAGCCGACTTTCGGTCGGGCGTCTAATAAACCGGTCATGGTCAAAATCGATAAGTCATTCCGCAAGGTTGCGCGGCTCAAGCCCAACTGCTTCGCAATGGTCTCCCCACTGATCGGCTGATGCTCTTTGACGATCTCAATGATTTTCATTTGTCTTTGGCTTAATTCCAATGTGTCACCTTCTTTCTTTTATGTGCTATGCTATTGATTATATGATTTTCCGAATAAAAAGGCAATCCTTCTCTTTTAAAAAGGATAAATCCCTTAAAAGTTTTCTTTTTTCAGCTTGACGATTAAATGTGTCATACTATATACTGCTAATTAATCGAAATAGTATATAACATTTAAAAGGAGGAACATGATGGAAAAAGCAGTCGTATGGTTTTCAGAAGGCACAAAAGAGCAAAAAGCACTATTAGGCGGGAAAGGGGCAAATCTTGCGGAGATGACCAATTTGGGTTTGCCTGTTCCCCAGGGATTTATCGTCCCTGCGACTATTTGCCTGACCTATTTAGAAGAACAGGTTCTTCCTGAGGCGATCATCAAGCAAGTCAAAGCTGCCATCGGAGAATTGGCAGTGCGCAGGAACAAAACATTTGGCGGACTGCAGTCGCCGTTGTTGGTTTCTGTCCGCAGTGGGGCTAAGTTTTCCATGCCAGGGATGATGGATACGATCTTAAACCTTGGGTTGAATGATGAAACCGTCCAAGGCTTGGCTCAGCAGACGGGGGACCCCGTTTTTGCTTATGATTGTTACCGCCGTTTGATCCAAATGTATGGGGATGTGGTGAAAGGTGTAGCAAAAGAGCACTTTGAAGCCTACTTGACAGATTATAAGAAACAGCAGAATTATGCGTCAGACCAAATGATGACCGGCAATGATTGGCAAATGATCTGCCGCGTGTTTCAAAGTATTTATATGGAACATACTCAAGAAGCGTTTCCGCAAGACCCGTTTCAGCAATTGTTGGCAGCCATCACGGCGGTTTTTCGCTCATGGAACAACCCACGGGCAAAGACCTACCGATCTCTCCATCGCATCCCTGACGATCTAGGGACTGCCGTAACGATTCAAGAAATGGTTTTTGGTAACAGCGGGATAAATAGCGGGACGGGTGTCGCCTTCACCCGCAATCCAGCAACCGGGGAACCGGGACTTTTCGGCGAATTTTTAGTGTGTGCCCAAGGGGAAGATGTGGTTGCAGGGATTCGTACACCGCAACCGATCCAAGCGTTGGCACAGCAGCATCCCATGATCTATCAGGAATTAAAGCAACTGGCTGAGCGTTTGGAGGATCACTATCAAGACATGCAAGACATTGAGTTTACCATCGATGACGGCCAGCTGTTTGTCTTGCAAACGAGAAACGGCAAACGAACCGCCGCTGCCGCAGCGCAAATCGCAACGGATATGGTCGCAGAAGGTCGGATCACTATCAGGCAAGCACTAGATCGCATCACACCAGAAATGATCGATCAATTGCTGCACCCGTTATTTGCCCCCGAAGCCTTACAGCAAGCCAAAGCCTTTGCGCAGGGCTTGCCGGATAGTCCAGGAGCAGCTTCAGGACATGTCTATTTCACTGCAGAGGCGGCGGAAAAAGCCAGCCGCGCAGGAGAAAAAGTCCTGTTGCTGCGGCAGGAAACCTCACCTGAAGATATTGAAGGCATGGTGGTGAGTGAAGCGATCATTACCGCTCGTGGGGGGATGACTTCGCATGCAGCGGTGGTCGCCCGTGGTCTGGGGGTCTGCTGTGTGGTAGGGTGCGAGGCATTAAGTGTCGATGTATTTTTGAAGCAGGCTCGCTGCGGCGAGCTGCTGATTGAAGAAGGTGACGTGCTTTCGGTAGACGGCAGCACTGGCAAACTGTATCAAGGGCAGCTGCCTATGACCAGTGTCCAGGAGCGGGTCTTGCTGGATCAGCTTTTGACGTGGGCACAAGCCCAGGCAGATCTAAAGGTTTACGCAAATGCGGAAACAAAAAATGACATTGAGGCTGCGCTGGCCTTTGGGGCAGCGGGCATCGGTCTGGCACGGACGGAGCATATGTTTTTTGGGGAAGAGCGTTTGTGGAAAATGCGGGAAGTCATTTTGGCAGAAACGAAGGCGGAACGATTGAAGGCGTTGGCTGAGATCAAGGCTTATCAAAAAGCCGATTTCCAAGAAATGCTGCAGGCCGCGCAAGGAAAGAAGTGCACGATTCGTTTATTAGATCCACCACTTCATGAATTTTTGCCCCATGAGCATGAACGCCTTGAAATGGCTCGCCGTAGTCAAAAATCATTGGCAGTGATCGAGCGGCGAATTGACGAGCTGCAAGAGGTCAATCCCATGATGGGGCATCGCGGCAGCCGTTTAGGACTGAGCTATCCAGAAATTTATGAAATGCAAACAGCGGCGATTTGTGAAGCGGCTGTGGAATTGCGGCAGCAAGGAGTCGAGGTAGAGGCGGCGATCTTATTGCCCCTGATCAGTTTGCCCGCAGAGCTGCAGGTGTTGAAAGCGACGTTGACGCAGGTGATCGCTCAAGCAGAAGCAACCCTGCAGCAACCATTGCACATCGAGATCGGCATGATGATCGAGACACCTAGAGCGTGCTTGATCGCTGGGGAGTGTGCTGAAGATGCTGCGTTCTTTAGTTTTGGTACCAATGACTTGACCCAAATGACGTTTGGCTTTTCGCGGGACGATGCAGGCAGCTTTATTCAAGCCTATTTGCAGTCGGGGATCTTACAAGAAGATCCTTACCAGCACTTAGATCAGGCGGGTGTTGGCACCTTGATGCGCCAAGCGATCACTGGCGTAAGAGATCGTCAGCCAGAGCACTCGATCGGTGTTTGTGGCGAAGTCGGTAGTGATCCCTATTCCATTGCATTTTTGCGAGAGATCGGCATCGACTATGTTTCTTGCTCCCCATACCGAATCCCTGCTGCCTGGTTAGCGATCGCCCAATCCGCCCCCATCATCGAAGAGGCGTCAGTGGGCTCCCGCTAAAATAGGAGAAAAAAATACACCGCAGTCCACCAGCAAGGCTCGCCTGCTTGGTGGATTACGGTGTGTTCGTGCAGCGTCGTTCTTACAGGGGCTGATCCGTTTTTTGAATCGCGGGTTTGCGTCCTTTTAAATACCAAGTGATCCCAATGACATGGGCGAGGTAGATGGCAGCGAGGACGAAACGTACCAGCAGATTAGGGATCAATAGTGCAGGAATTGCAAAGACTACCAGCATCATGGCAAACATCCGAACCATTGCCTTGGTGCTCAGCTGTTTTTGTACGAGTGGTTTTTCAATGTATTTTTGATAATTTTCTGATTGTACCAAGCGTTGATAATAGGTATCGGAACTCCGCAGCCAGAAATAAGCCGTCAGCAAGTAAAAGACCGTTGTGGGTAAGAAAGGTAAAAAGATTCCTAAAGTACCTAGACCGAATGTCAGTGATCCACAAAGAAAAAATAGTGTTTTTTTCAAAAGTAACCCTCCTTATTTGGGTGTTTCGTGTCTTACCCTCAGTATAACGGAGGAGGGGCAGCTTGAACATGCGTTTTGTGTTTTTCCCCGTTTTTTAGCGGCAATAAGAGTTTTTCTTCCCCATACTCCTGCTTTTTTGATAGACTAGAAACAACACAAAGGGGGAAGCAGCATGGAAACGATTGAATTGAATACCGGCATTCAGATTCCAGTGATCGGCAGTGGGACGAATACATTTGGGAAAGAAAACCGAGAATACCAAGGTGCGATCAATGATGATACGACAGAGCTGTTGACTGCCATCAAGCTTGGGTATCGGCATTTTGATACGGCGATTTCTTACCGCAACGAAGCCGTGGTAGGCAAAGCCATCAAGGAAAGCGGGATCGACCGCAGCGAATTTTTCCTGACTTCTAAGATTCCTGGCAAACCAGAGCATACGCAAGATGCAGCTGCCGTGAAAGCGTCTGTCGAAGCGAGTTTAGCAGCCTTGCAGACGGAATCGATCGATCTTTATTTGATCCATCATCCGTGGGACAACTTGGCAGAGATCGCCGCTGTCTGGGCGGTTCTTGAGGCTTATGTCGATAAAGGAGTCTTAAAAGCGATCGGGGTGTCCAATTTCCAAGAAGAAGAACTTAGCTATTTATTGGCAAACAGTCGGATCAAACCAGCGGTCAATCAGATCGAATCGCATCCAGGCAAGTGGAACGATGCGATCATCGCCTATTCCTTAGCCAATCAGGTAGTTCCAGAAGCCTGGGGGCCACTTTCACGGATTTCAGAAGCGGCTCGGGAAACCTTGACCCAAATCGGTGAAGCGTATCAAAAAACCTGGAGCCAAGTGGTCTTGCGTTACCAAATCGAGCGTGGGATGATCGTGATTCCGAAATCCCATTCAGAAAAACATCAAGCCGAAAATTTAGCGCTCTTTGATTTCGCTTTGACTGCGGAAGAAAAAGCCGTCATCAAAGAATTATAGGCAATAAAAAGCAGTCCCATTAAAGGGAACCTGAAGCCAGTGCGGAAACTTCCGTGCTGGCTATTTTTATGCAGTCGCAACGCTCCTTCATGACTGAGGAGCTTTTCTATTCGTTAGATCAGCAACCGTAAGCCTTAGCAAAAAAGAAAATGCGCTTGCAGCCGTTTCTGCCAATGAACCCTCTTAATCATTCAAAGAAATAACCGATTATCCTTACTAAGGGTCGTCTACGGACGAGTCTTCATTGGATCGTGTGAAATTGGAAATGAAGGAGTGGCACAGTTGTGAAAAAAAGAAAAAAGACGATAGGAATTTATGTGATGATCACCTTGATGCTGGTTGCGGGGATCCCGATCATTGTCATGCTGACAAGTTCCTATTTAACCACCAAGAACTTATTGATTGAACGAAATGATTTGAACAAAGAAAGTGCCGTCAATTTGATCTTGGCGGAAGAAAAGAGTTTGCGCCGATCGACGGAAAGCAAATTGAAATCAATGGCTGAACTGCCAGCGATGAAAACAGAATTCAGCATGGGACGCATCCGTTCAGATCTTTCTTTAGCGATTGCTGGAAGCAACAGCTTCTTAGCGGTGACTTTTGGAACAGAAGATGATGAATATGTAACCTTCAATCCCTTACCAGATGATTATAAGCCTACGATTCGGCCATGGTACAAAGGGGCCGTAAAAGCCGAAGGAGAAGTGTATTGGACAGCACCTTATTTAGATACAGTGTCGAATCAATTTGTGACGTCGGCTTCGATCAGGGTCAAAAATTCCCATAATCAAGTGGGGGTTTTAAGCGTCGATGTTTCCTATGAAAGCATTCAAAACATCTTGTCTTCTTTTACCGTAGGGCGGACTGGGAATGTCACCTTAGTTTCAGAATCTGGGGTCATCGTGACCTCAAAAAACACCAAACAAATCGGTAAGAATATCAAAGAAGAAGAAGTATTCCAAAAAATCAAAGAAGCTAAAAACCCGACAGGCATGGTTGGTTTAGGCGACTCGAATAAAGTCAACGATGTGTTGTATGACAAGTCTGCTGATTCCAATGTTTGGGCGTACTCCGAAGTCAAAGCTAGTGATCTAGACAAAGAGTTAGGGGCGTTAGTCCGTACCACCATTATCGTTACGATCTTGATGCTGCTCTTTGTAGGACTGGTTTCTTATGCCGCGATCAAAGTAGTCGCAGCAATCATCGATTGCTTCAATCGTTACTTTAGAAAAGTCGGTGAAGGCAAACTAGAGAAGATGAGCAAAACCAAAAGAGCCAAAGGCGAAAAATGGACATGGGATCAATTGGCACGCCGAGTTGTATATCCAGACAAAGCAGGCAATGAGATCCAGCAAATGGCGGACAATTACAATGTGATGATCGAAGGCACGGGTGCATTGATCCAAAAAGTACAAAAAGAAAGCAACAGTGTCGCAGGAATGTCGGATTCTTTATTAGAATTGTCAAAACAAACCAATATTGCGACAGAAGAAGTCTCTCAAACCATTACAGGGATAGCTGAAGTGACCGGTGCGCAAGCCCAAGAAACAGAATACAGCGTGTCCCAAATGCAAAATCTGTCGCAGGTCGTGAAAGAATTACGAGAAAATGTTGGCGGCATGAGCAGCAAGTCACAAGAATCTACGAAGATCAATCAAGAAAACTTAACGATCATGGATCAAGTCGATGACAGCTGGCGACAAGAGTTGGCACAGATGGAGCGTTTGATGTCGAACATGACGGGAATGAATGATAGTATCCAAAACATCAACTCGATCATTGGGGTCATCAACGATATTTCTTACCAAACCAACTTGCTAGCCTTGAATGCATCGATCGAAGCCGCAAGTGCAGGTGAGTCGGGCAAAGGCTTTGCCGTCGTGGCTGCTGAGATCCGTAAATTGGCGGAACAAAGCAAGGCTTCTACCAAAGAGATCGAAGCGATCATTGAAGAAATTCGTGAGCAGTCTAGTCAAATGGTCAAACAAACGTCGGCATCTGTCAAAGGCGGCGTTCGCCAAACCAACTTGATCAAAGAAGCGATCTCGTCTTCAAAAGAAGTTTTCCAACGCAGCAGCTATATGATCGAAGGTATCCATCATATTGAAGCAGCCAGTGCCCGTATCGAAAACATTCAAAACAGTGTACTGGAAAACTTAGAAAACATTTCCGCATCAACGGAAGAAAATGCCGCTGGTACACAAGAAGTTTCCGCAAATGCAGAAGAAGTCTTGGCAACCATGGATGAATTTACCAACCATGTGGCCGATCTCAGAGACATTGCAGAAGAGTTGAAGCGATTGACCAATCGGTTTGAAGTGGAAAAATAAATCAAGCAAAAAAATCACTCATCAGCTATTCGCAAGAATGGCTGATGAGTGATTTTTGTTTGTTGAGGAGGAGACTACAAAAAAGCCAAGACGAATGTTGCTCATCTTGGCTTTTCATAATGATATTTATAAAACCGTATTACGGGCTATTGTGTCGTTTCGGTCCGCTGGATGATCATCTCCACGCGGCGGTTTTCCGAGCGGCCTTGTGGGGTGTTGTTATCGGCTTTCGGTTCGGTATCGGCAAAGGCTTGGATGGCAGCATTTTTTTCTAAAACGGCGCCTTTGCTGATGAAGTATTCCATAACGGTAATCGCACGAGCGGAACTAAGATCCCAGTTAGATTGGTAGCGGCCATTGCCTTTTTCCGGTACGTTATCGGTATGCCCGGCGATCACGATTTTGTTGGCTTTTAGTTTTTTCAGTGAGTCCGATAGTAGATCCAGTGACTGACGAGTGGTGTCCGTGATCTCGGCGCTACCAGAGGCAAACAAGATGCTGCTGGCTAGCGTGATATGCAAGCCATCGGATTCCAAGCGGACTTCTGTCTGGTCTTTTAAGCCAGAAGCGGCGAGTTCTTGTGACAGCTGGTCGCTGATTTTTTCTAGCTGCTGATTTTCCAGTTGGGTCCGGACCGCTGCTTCTTGCGCTTGTGCTTCGGCAGAAGTGGCGGCTTTTTTTCGCGGCGTGGTCTCGCCCATATCGATCACTGACCCGATGACGGAGGCGTTGCTGTGGTGGCTGGAAAGGATGGTGCCGAATTCGCTTCGGATTTCTTGAAACTTCTCATCATCGACTTTCGCCATGGCAAACATGACGATGAATAAGGCCAGCAGCAAGGTCAACATATCCGAGTAAGGCAAAAGCCACGCTTCGTCTACATGTTCTTCATGTTTCTTTTTTCGCTTCATGTCGCTTCACCCTTTATAATTGTTCTTGCCGTTTTTTCGGATCGATCAAGCTGTATAATTTTTTCTCAATACTTTTCGGCGATTGTCCGGCTTGGATCGCTAAGACCCCTTCAACGATGATCGACATCATTTGGACTTCTTGCTCCGATTTCAAAGTTAATCGTGAGCTAAAAGGAATGAACAGCACATAACCGAAGAAAATACCATAAAGGGTCGCCACAAAAGCCGCCGAGATCATATGACCCAGTGCTTCTACATCCTCTAAATTGCCTAGCGCCCCTATCAGCCCGATCACGGCTCCTAACACCCCTAAGGTCGGGGAACTCGTGCCGGCGGTTTTAAAAATAGCCGAGCCGATGCGATGCCGTTCTTCGATCCCATAGATCTCATTTTCCATGATTTCTTGGATCTGTTCGGCAGCGATGCCATCCACCACCATTTCCAAGCCCTTTTTTAAAAAAGGATCTTCTAAGTTTTGGATAGCACCTTCAAGAGATAGTAGGCCATCGCGCCGAGCTTGGTTAGCTAATTCAACGATGGTATTGATGGTTGTTTTTAAGTCGTATTCTTTATTTTTCAGCAGAACGCCGAAGATCTTCGGGATTTTTTTGATATCACTGCTGGGAAATGAATTGATAACGGCTGCGATCACACCGACGAAAATGATAATCGCGGCTGCCGGATTGATCAAAACGGCCACATTGGCACCTTTTACAATCATCCCAACCACCACAGATATCAATCCTAAAATAATACCGATCAGCAAGAAAAAATCCATTTGTTGCGTCCTCCTAAATTCTATTTCCAGGTTTTAAACCCTCATTTATTTTATCGGTGAATTAAAATCATTCTTAATAGCAAAAAAAAATAATCCAAAAAATAACTAAAATAAATTTTCTGTTTCTCCTTTTTTTGTTCTTTTTTTGACAAGTTTCGTCAAATTGTTGAAATGGTACAGCTTGCAATTTTTGTGAATATTTATAGATGGTACCGTTTTTTTTCGTGAAGCGCTTCTCAGGGTTTGTCATGTCATCAGGCACAAATGAAAATATTTTAATCAATTTTTCGAATAATGCTTGTTTTTTTATCAAAAAACTGATTTTGATCAAAAGGCATAGATATGCTTGTAAAACGCTTTATATCGATCGTTTGCTTTTTATAACTGGGGACGAAATTGCGATGAAACAGTGTTTAACAAATAACATAACACGTCTGTAACTTAAATGTCATATCCGTAAAGTTGCAAAAATCAAATTGTAAAATAAAAATAATTCTACTATAATGACATCACGTCTTCTTGTTTTTTTAATCTATAACAAAAAAATAAATAAATATATTTGTTTCTGTTCCATCGATGAAAAAAACGTTTGGTACAGAAGGTGGAAGGAGCAATTATTGTTGGATACCTATGATTTATTAAAAACAGCTATGAACGTTTCTGCACAACGCGCAGAATTGATTTCGTCTAATATCGCTAATGTCAACACGGATGGGTACAAAGCAAAACGCATCGTGTTTGAAAGCGAATTAAAGCAGGCACTCGCTTCGTCAGGGACCGACGCTGTAACAGAAGCGTCAGTTTCTCAAGTAAAACCGAAAATCACTGAAAATGCAACTACCAGTATCAAAGACAACGGCAATAACGTGGATCTTGAGGTAGAGATGTTGGATCAAGCAGCCAATGGGTTGTATTACAGTGCATTGACCGCACAAGTCAACGGACGCTTGCAAATGATGAACCTTGTCTTGAGTAATTGATAGAAAGCGCAGGAAAAACAAATGGGTATATTTAACGGACTAACGATCAACGCGAGCGGTCTAGCATTGGAACGGTTAAAACTAGATACAATCTCCAGCAATATCGCAAATGTAAATACAAATCAAACACAAACAACCGCGGCTTATCAAAAAAAGAGTATTCTTTTTTCAGAAAATTTAAAAAATAGTCGTGAAGGAACACCGGCTACATACGGTGTCAAAGTGACGGGGATCGCTGCCGATGAGACGGAAAAACTGACCTATGATCCTACCAATCCCGCTGCCAACGCTGAGGGATATGTCGGTCAATCAAATGTGGATATTGCCGATGAAATGGTGGCAATGTTGCAAGCGGTTCGAACGTACGAAGCCAATGTTTCTGCTTCAGAAATGAATAAAACAATCTTGAAAAAAGCATTAGAAATATCAAAGGGGTAACGAGAAAATGGATGGACTTTTAACGACAGGATTAACAGACTACCAAAACGTTTTGCGGACACTAGGCACGGGGGCTGCTTCAAACGAGACTAGTGTTGTGGGCACCAAGGAAAACCAGTTTTCTTCCTACTTGACCAATGCGGTCGATCAGTTGAATCAAAAAACGGCGGTCATGGATCAAGATACTGTCAATTTGATCACCGGCGATGAAAGCGATCTAGGCAATGTGATGATTCGCATGACGGAGGCGCAATTGGCGCTACAAACAGCCGTTCAAGTACGAAACAAGTGTTTAGAAGCTTACAATGACGTGAAAAATATGCAGTTTTAGCAGTGGGTGAGGGAATAAGAATAAATGATGGATAAAGTGAAAGAATGGACAGAACAACTCAAAGACCGTTGGCAAATGCAAAGCTCTTTAAAGAAAATGATCGTTGTTCTTTCCGTTATCAGCGTTCTCGGAATCACAGCAGCTGTTTATTATTTAAATACGCGAATTGAATACGGTATCTTGTTTACGGATCTAAGCGATGCCGATGCGGGAACGATCAGCAAGGATTTGGATGAACAGCAGATCGCCTACAAATTAGCCGACAATGGGACGACTATTTTGATCGATAAGGACCAAGTCGATGAATACCGCATCAATCTTGCCGTGGACAATAAGTTACCAAATACCAGTACAGGCTTTGAATTATTTGATGATGCCAACATGATGACAACGGATGAAGACCGCAAAATCATGTATCAGCGGGCAGTAACGGGCGAACTACAGCGAGCAATCGAGTCGATCGATGCGGTCAAATCCGCCAAAGTTTTACTCGTGATGCCAGAAGAAAGTGTCTTTTCTTCGGAGGAAAGTGCGCCGACGGCCTCTATCGTGTTGTCCTTGAAAAATCAGCAAATCTCAGACGAGTCCGTGCAAGGGATCGTTACCTTGACTTCCGGCGCAGTGGAAAAGCTGAAGCCTGAAAATGTAAAAGTCGTTGATAGCGCGGGCAATACGTTGACTAGAACCGAAGATGAAGCCAGTCAATTAAGTGGCTTAAACAATAAATACATTGCCATCAAAGATTCCTATGAAAAAACGCTAGAAGAAAAAGTAGCGAAGTTGCTGACACCGATCTATGGTGCAGACAAATTCCAAGTGTCGATCAATTTAGACTTGAATTTTGATTCGATCGAGCGGAAGAAAGTCACTTATGATGACCCAGAGATCAAGAGTGAAACAGTGCAGGCTGCTGGTTCGCAAGGGACCGTCCAAGAAGCCCAAACAGGGACTGTGGATGACAATGTCTCCAATGTGACGGGCACGGACGGAGAGGGGAACAATTCCTACAGTCGCTCCGTTGAAAATGAATTGGATACCGAGACCACTACGACCATTACGGCTCCTGGCATGATCGAGCGAATGACCAGCTCAATCGTGATCAATGCGAACCTTTCGCAAGCGGATCAAGCAGAATTGCAGCAGTTGATTGCTAGCGCCGTCGGCTATGACAATGACCGTGGCGATCAAATTGCGATCCAAGGGTTTGACTTTGCCCAAGCAGAGGTTGATCCAGCCGCTGATCCTCAAGGGAATGAACAGATTGCAGCTGCCAAAGGTTATGTCAAGTATGCCATCATCGGCGGTATCGTGTTGACCTTGTTCTTGGTGATCTTAATGATCGTTGGCGTGATCCGACGCCGACGCAAAGAAGACGAGTTGGAAGTGGATGTGACGGATGAAATGGTCACTTTTGCACAACCGTCCGCTGCTAGCATCGGAGCGAGTAACCCAGTTGCACAAGAAGTCGTTTTTGGCGGTGTCGGTAACCGGTCTGCTGAAACGAAACCAGCGGTGCCAGAAGCATCCACACAAGAAGCCACAGCAGAACATACAGGAGAACCAACATTGGATCAAACGGCTAGAAATTATGCCGAAAGCAATCCTGAAGTAGCGGCGGAATTGATCAAAGCTTGGATGAAAGAAAAATAAGGGGGCAGCCATGGATACAATAGACGGGGTAAAAAAAGCAGCGATTCTTCTGATTTCTCTAGGATCAGATACCTCTGCAAAGATCATGAAGCTGCTGCCAGAATCATTTATACAAAAAGTGAGCTATGAGATCGCCAACATCGACTTTGTCAGTCCCGAAGAGCGGGATCAAGTGTTGGAGGAATTTTCTCATACCGCAACGGCCCGCAAATATGTCTTAGACGGCGGGATCGATTATGCCAAAAATTTGCTGAACCAAGCATTAGGCCCTCAAAAAGCCAAAGAAGTCATTGACGTATTGACTCAGATTCAGCTGCGGGAACGGCCCTTTAATATCGCTCGCAAAGCCGATGTTCAACAGTTGACCAATCTGTTGATCGGCGAACATCCACAAACGGTAGCGTTGATTTTGTGCTACATGCAGCCGGACAAAGCGGCCAGCGTCTTGTCACAGTTTCCCGATCATTTGCAAGTGGAGATCGCTGAACGGATCGGGACGATCTCCAGTACGTCGCCTTTGGTGATCGAACGGATTGAAAAAGTGATCGAGAACAAATTCTCGAATTACATTGAGAACGATACGGAAAATGTCGGTGGTGTGCATACACTGGTAGAAATCTTGAACTCAGTCAGCCGCAGTACTGAAAAGAACATTTTGAACGACTTGGAAAAGCGGCAACCGGAACTATCCAACGAAGTGAAATCAAGCTTGTTTACTTTCGAGGATATCGTGACCCTCGATCGCTTGGATGTTCAAAAAGTCTTGCGAGATGTTCAAAACGATGTCTTAGTCTTAGCGCTTAAAGGCACGACCGACGACATCAAGAACTTTATTTTCTCCAACCTCTCATCACGGGCGGTGGAAAATCTGCAAGAAGAAATTCAATTTATGGGTCCTACCCGCTTGTCTGCTGTAGAAGAAGCCCAACAAAGTGTGGTGGCTGTGATTCGACGGCTAGATGAAACCGGTGAGATCTACATCGGAAGGGGCGACCAAGATGCAGTGGTCAAATAGCAGTTTATTGAAGCAGCAGGCGGTCAAAACGACTGAAGCTGCTCGCAGTATTTTGACGGATACGACCATCAAAGCGCCGATTGAGAAACCGAGCTTAGACCCAGAACTGCAAGCGGCTAGACGTGCACGCCAGTTGGAGCAGGAACGGCATCTGCAGCAAATGGAAGCCTTGAAACAGCAAATCTTGACCGATGCACAAGCGCAAGCGGCGCAAATTCTAGCAGAAGCGAGAACGGAAGGCTTTCAAGCAGGACAAGCAGACGGTTTTCAACAAGGCTATCAAGAAGGACTCAATGCCAGCAAAGAAGCCGCGCAAGCATTGATGACACAAGCCCAAGCCAATGTCGCTGAAGCCGTTTCTGAAATCAACACCTTTCGCTCAGAGAAAAAGCAAGAAATGATCGCTTACGGCACGGCAATCGCCGAAGCCTTGATCAATCAACGTTTTACAGACGAGCAAGCAGGCTTCCTGCCTTTTGTGGAGTCTGTGCTATGGCAATTTGAACAACCCGATCAATTTGTGACTATTCGCAGCCAAGAGCAGCATCTTGCAGGGTTGCGAGAATTGTTGGAAACCAAAAAACAGACGATCAGCGGGTTTCGCTATTTACTCATGGCAGATGACGGCTTGGCGGAACACGATTTTTGTATCGAATCTGAAAATGCCTTGGTGGTTTTTGAACTGAGGGAAGAAATCGCTCGCTTTTTGAGCCAATTTTTAGAAAGCAGTGTGAAGGAATGACGTTTGAATTACCGATCACAGCGCTGCGCAAAACAGCGCAAGCACAGCCGTTCTTTACCACTTACGGCAAAGTCAGCGAAGTCGTAGGTCTGCTGATCAAAGTCGAAGGGTTGTCGGTTTTCATAGGAGAAATCTGTGAAGTCGCACTGCAAAACAAGACACATACAGCTTTAGCCGAAGTCGTGGGCTTTGTGAAAAAAACCGTGCTCCTGATGCCCCTTGATCAGCTAGAAGGCATCGGACCGGGCTGTTTAGTGCGGCCAACTGGCAAATCGTTGACGGTAAAAATCGATGATACGCTGCTAGGGCACACCTTAGATGGACTAGGGCGACCGTTAGATATGGCGCTGGATCTGGAAACTGCGTCAGAATATCCAGTTAGTCAAGATTCTCCTGACCCCTTTCGTCGTCAAAAAATCGCTGAGATCATGCCGACAGGTGTCCGGGCGATCGATGGTCTCTTGACCGTCGGCCTTGGCCAACGGATCGGCATTTTTGCTGGCAGCGGGGTCGGTAAGAGTACCTTATTGGGGATGCTGGCTCGTTATTGCGAAGCAGATGTCATCGTGATCGGCTTGATCGGCGAGCGAGGACGAGAAGTCAAAGAATTTATTGAAAATGATCTAGGCCCAGAAGGCTACCGCAAGTCGGTCGTTGTCTGTGCTACCTCCGATATGCCACCCCTTGTACGACTAAAAGGGGCTCATGTGGCAACGGCGATCGCTGAGTATTACCGCGATCAAGGCAAGAAAGTCGTATTGATGATGGATTCGGTGACCCGTTTTGCGATGGCGCAGCGGGAGATCGGTTTATCAACAGGTGAACCACCGACGACCAAAGGCTATACCCCTTCTGTGTTTACAGCTTTACCGAAGTTGTTAGAGCGCAGTGGGATGTCTGACAAAGGCTCGATCACTGCCTTTTATACCGTCTTGGTAGAAGGTGATGACATGAATGAACCGATCGCTGATGCGGTGCGGGGGATTCTTGACGGTCATATTCTGTTGTCACGGAAAATCGCCGCTCAAAATCATTATCCTGCCATCGATATTCAAAACAGCCTCAGCCGTTTGATGAAGACCCTCGTTTCTGAGGAACAGCATGAACATGCGGGGGAACTAAAAGAAAACATGGCCGTTTATGCAGAGGCCAAGGATTTGATCGATATCGGTGCTTACAAAAGCGGCAGTAATGCGTTGACCGACCAAGCGATCGCGTTGCATCACCCCATCCTACGGTTTTTACAGCAAAAAGTGGATGAGCGGATCCCATTTGAACAAACGATTTTTGAATTGGCGCATTTGTTCAGTGAAGAAGCGCTGATCGAGCGCCAGCGTTCGACCATGTAAAACAGATCATAAAGGAGCAACCATGCAAGCATTTCACTTTTCCTTAGAAAAAGTATTGGATCACCGAAAAACCATTGAGCAAGAAGCCAAACGAGCGTACGCCCAAAAACAGCAATTGTTGATTCAGCAAGAACAGCACCTGAACACGCTGGCACAGGAAAAAGCCCAGCTTTTTGATGTCAATGAAATGACCATTGGGCGGATGCAAGTGCAGCAACGCTATTTGCTTGCTTTGAATGCCACCATCGATGAGGTTCAGAACAAAATGTTTCACGTGAAGCAAGAATTGGCAGAGTCTTTATCGGTAGTGGTAGAAGCGCAGCAGGAACGCAAGATCGTGGAAAAACTGCGAGAAAAACAATTTGCTGAATACACCTATGAACAGCAATTGGAAGAGCAAAAACAATTGGATGAGTTCGGCAATCGCGCCTTATTTTCTTAAAGAACTAATGTTTTAGTGATGAGATGACCTTGGTTTTAAAGCATCAGCTGAGAGGAGGTGAACAATGAAAGAGATCACAACAAGTGCCGCAACCGCTGTACCTGTCGGTAGCAAATCAAAAAAGATGGAGGCGTCACCAGAGGTCTTCAGTTTGATGATGCGACAGCTGACAGTTCAAGCAGGCAGCAACCTGCCAGCCCCTATCGAAACATCAGGGATGACGGAGCAAATCGCCGCCGCACCAGAAATGGGTACGGCCAGCAGTATGGAACATCTGCCGCAGGAGTCAGAAATCACTTCAGCAGCTGAACAATCTGCAACGACGCAAGCGCCAGAAATGAGCCAGATCAGCCAGACACCTTTTGCAGGCTTGGTTCAGGAAGCGGCACAGGCATCAATGGTAACGACGGAGCAGAACCAAACAAGCGCCACAGCAGCTTTAGCACCAATAGACGTAGCCACCACAGTCATCGACCCCTCCGAGTCTACGCTTGAAGGTCTGGATTTGATGACAAATGACAGAAGTGAAGCCGCAGCACCAACGCTTGAAACGCCTTTGCCAGAAGACTTAGTAGGCGAAGAGCAGTCCACGGCAAAAGGGATCGCGACTTTCAAGGAAATCGATTCAGTAACAAAAGCCGCGATTGCGCAGACGACAGAAGCACAGCTGAAACAGTCCACCGAAGGGACCGCTCAATTGGGCCAAACGGGACCATTGGATCAAGTGTCGCCAGTGACCCACCAAGCGACGGATACGACTAGCACCTTGCAAAGCATGAAGGAAACAGTCGCCAAAAATACGGAAGCTGTTTCTGCACAAGCCATTGCTTTTTCGGCAGTAACCGACAATGAAATGGCGACACCAGCACTGCAACTGCTTGATGTTTCTCCCCTTTTGAGCAAGCAAGGACTAGCGCCAACAAAAGCGAGTATGGAGCAAGCGGCTCTGCCCTTAGCAAAAGCGACTGCCCAACTCGTCCAAACGAGCAGCACGTCAAGCGAGAAAAAAATCACGTTGCAATTCGTTCCCGAGAAATTAGGCACGATCCAGCTTTCTCTAGAAACGAATGCCCAAGGCAGCCGCTTAGAACTGACCGTTCAGCAGCCGCAAGCCAAAGAATTATTGCTGTCCATCAAGCATGAGCTAGAGCAAGTTTTGCAAAAGCAAGAGCAGCCGATCCTAGCAATCAAAGAACCTACGTTAGCTTCTGTCCAGCAGGCTGGTCCGCTGTCAAATCAATCCTTTGCCGGCAGTATGATGGCAAGTGACAGTCAGTTAAACCAACAGCGTTTTTTACAGGCTCAAAAAGGACAAAGCAAAAAGCCATTTCATCAAAGCAATACGGTTGAAGAAGAGCAGCAATTAGCACCGATCGATCATGCGATCAGTATTTTAGTGTAAAGGAGGAGACCTATGGCAGATGAAATTACAGCAGCTGCGGCCGGTATTGCCAATACATCGGCATTAACGCAAACAAAAAAATCTTCAGATATCTCCATGGATGATTTTTTGAAGATCTTAGCAGCATCTATGAGCAACCCATCGATGGGAGGCAGCGATTCTTCTGGTAGTGGTAGCACCGACTATATCTCGCAACTGGTTCAATTTACGACCTTAGAGAGCTTGAATGAATTGAGCGAAACGTTGACGACCTCGGTGATTTTACAGCAACAGCAGCAAGCTTTTAGCTTGATCAATAAACAAGTCACTCTGATGGACGGCACAGAAACATTGTCAGGAACCATCGAAAAGGTCCGCTTTGCCAATGGCTACGCCACGATCGTCGTAAATGGCAAAGAATACAGTATGAGTGCGATCCAAGAGATTGGCGGCGAAGCAAAATGAGTTTGACGATTCAACAGGGGCTGCAAAAAGTTGCCGGGGAGCCTTATCAAAATCCCCGCAAAGCCGTGGACAAACAAGCCTTCTCTTCAATGCTTGAACAAAAACAAAACGACATCAAAGTCTCGCACCATGCGCAAAAGCGTTTGACCGCAAGGGAATTGACCTTACAAGACGATGATTACCAATCCCTTTCAACGGCGCTTAGCGAGCTAGCGGAAAAAGGCAGCAAAGAATCACTGCTTGTTTACAAAGATATGGGCTTGATCGCCGATGTCCATTCACGAACCATCATTACGGCGATGGGGATGAATGAGCTTCACACCGTCACCAATATTGACAGCGCCACATTTATCAAATAGCAGCTGGACTGAAAAGGGGCTGCAAGTATTTTCTGAATGACAGAGGAAAATACGCCAACCATAAGGAGGAAAATAAGCATGTTACGATCATTATATTCAGGTGTCAGTGGAATGAAAAATCTTCAAACGAAAATGGACGTGGTTTCAAATAATATCGCCAACGTCAATACGGTCGGGTTCAAATCAAGTCGAGTCCTTTTCCAAGACATGATGAGCCAAACGATGTCTAACGCAACTGCACCAGGCAACGGCTTAGGTGGGATCAATGCAACGCAGATCGGTTTAGGGGTTCAGACGGGCTCCATCGATACCATCAATACAGTCGGTGCCCCGCAATCGACTGGCCGCAGCATGGATTTTTATATCAGCGGACAAGGCTACTTTATGGTACAAGGACCAGGAGCAAATGGCGAAACCTATTACACACGAGATGGCGCATTTGTTCGCGACAGCAACGGAACCTTGACCAATAGTGATGGGATGCAAGTCTTAGGTCGTTCAGTCAATGGCGGTCAACCAGTTGTCTATGATGACAACTTTGATGAAAACACGGCATTGAGCGGACAGGGTGCGGTATCTCCCTTGTCGATCCCAAGCACACTGACCGTCAATGGGGAAACCTTGACCTATAACTCCATGGCAATCGATGCCAATGGCTTAGTGTTGGCAAAATACGGCAATCAAACCTTTGTGATGGGAAAAGTCGGTGTCGCAACCTTCAATAACCCAGAAGGCTTAGAAAAAGTCGGCGGCAACAACTATATCCAAACCAGCAACTCAGGAAATGCGATCGTTGCAGGCCCCGGCAATAATGGAGCGGGAACGCTGCAAGCAGGTGCCTTGGAAATGTCGAATGTCGATCTTTCGACAGAATTTACCGAAATGATCATTGCGAGCCGTGCCTATCAAGCAAATTCAAGAAGTATTACGACTTCTGATGAAATGCTGCAAGAATTATTGAATCTAAAACGTTAAGAACGTGACGCTTCATCGTTGAGAGGAGTTTGACCATGATTCTAGTGACCGCATTGAATGGCAAGCCATTCTATTTAAATCCAACATTGATTTATCGGATCGAAGAAATGCCGGATACATTGATCACACTGACAGACGGCAAAACCTTAGTGGTGACGGAAGCTGCGCAAGAAGTTGCGCAGCGGGTGATCGAGTATCATACGGTGATCCATTCGAACCAAGTGAAAACGTAAGGGTGGGAAAGATGGCAAAAGAAGAAAAAGTACCAAAAGCAGAAAAAGGGAAAAAAGGCTTGAACATGGTTGTTTTACTGCCGATCCTCTTGATCGTGGTAGTCGGCGGCAGTATCGGCGGAACCTTAGTGACGAATCACTTTTTGACGGGGGAAAAAACAGCAGCTGCTGAAACAGCAAAAGACAGCAGCAAAATCTCCTCAGACGAAGCGATCGTGGCATTGGATGAATTTTTAGTCAATCTGGCAAAAGAAGACAACCAAGAGCAGCAATACATGAAGGTCAATTTATCGATTTTAGTGGCGGATGAGGAAAAAAGCGCGGAAGCCACGAAAAATGTGGCTGTCATTCGTGACAGCGTCGTAAACTTATTGCGCCAACAAAAGGCCAGCGGTATTTTGAGCTCCGCCGAAAGTGTACCGAATTTAAAAAAAGCATTGAAAGAAACAATTAATCAGGAATACGGATCAGAAATCGCCAAGGATGTTTATGTGACGGATTTAGTGATCCAATAGAAAGAGGCATGTTGATGGAAACATTTTTATCGCTGGTCAAAATGATTGGGTTTTTGCTGCTTATTCTTTATTTGATCAACATTAGTTTGAAATATTTGAATCGTTACACGAACCAGCACAATCACCAGTTGCGTATTTTGCAAAAAATCGCCGTCAGCAAGTCGTCTTCGATCGGGATCGTCCAAATCATGGACAAATGTTACGTCATGAGCTTTTCTGAACAGCAAAATCAGATCATCAAAGAGTTGACGCAAGAAGAAACGGCCGCTTTTTTACAGCAAAGCCTAGAAAGCACCCAAGTGCAAGCTGGCAAAGATTTTTCTGAATGGCTAAACAAAGCCAAGGCGGAAATTGCTGGAAAACGAGGCAAGCAAAAATGAAGATCAAAGGCAGAGATATCAAGATCATGGCTGCGGTCCTTTTCAGCAGTCTGATGCTTCCGCAGACGGCATTTGCGCTAGACACGGAAGACGTCAGTTCCACCATCAACAATTTATTGTCGAATGGGAATGGCTCAAGTGATACGATCAATACTTTCTTGTTGCTGACGCTGCTTTCCCTTTTACCAGTCTTGCTGATCATGATGACTTCTTTTACTCGTATCATCATGGTTTTGTCCTTTGTGCGCAGTTCGTTAGGTACACAGCAAAACCCGCCCAATCAAGTGTTGATCGGGTTGGCCTTATTCTTGACATTTTTTATTATGAAACCTGTGTATACCGACGTCTATCAGCAAGCGATTGAACCGTTTGATCGACAAGAGATCAGCCAAGCCGAAGCCTTTGACCGCTCAGAAAAACGGATCAAGGCCTTTATGATGGTACAGACACGGGAAAAAGACATTGCCTTGTTTGCGGAAGCTGATGGGGAGACCGAAAAGTATCATTCTTCTGACGATGTTCCTCTGACCGTTATGGTACCGGCGTTTATTATCAGTGAGTTACGAACGGCTTTCAGTATCGGCTTTTTGATTTTTATCCCCTTTTTGATCATTGATCTGGTCGTCTCTAGTATCTTGATGTCGATGGGGATGATGATGCTGTCGCCGATCATGATCTCACTGCCCTTCAAGATCTTACTTTTTGTTTTAGTGGATGGCTGGTATCTGATCGTGGAGTCGCTGATCAAGAGCTTTCAATAGCCGCTAAGAAAGGAGCCAAGAGGAAATGACAGTAGAAATGGTACTTGATGTGCTAAGGGAAGCCTTTCTTCGAATTCTAGCGATATCTGGCCCCGCCTTATTGGTCGGCATGCTCGTTGGATTGGTGATCAGTATTTTTCAAGCCACTACCCAAATCCAAGAACAAACGTTGAGCTTTGTGCCGAAACTATTAGCGATTTTTTTGACTTTGATCTTAGCGGGAAATTTTATGCTGAATCTCTTGTTGAATTTTACCGAAATGATCTTCAAAATGATTGCGGCAATGTAAGGAGGAAACCTGATGGCGACGATTCAAGCGACGGTGTTGATTTTTTGTCGAATATTGGCGTTTGTCGTCCTTTGTCCGATCTTCTCACAGCAAAATTTTCCGTCACTGGCAAAAATCGTGATTGGCATGGCGTTGACGGTCCTATGTCTGCCGACGGCACCTGCGATTCCCGAGCTTTCCCTCTTTATGCTGACGGTTTTCGTCATCAAAGAAGTACTGTTTGGGATGGCGATGGGCTATTTGAGCCAGCTGGTCTTTACCGGTGTGGAAATTGCGGGCCAATTGATCGACTTTCAAGTAGGCTTTTCGATGGCGCAAGCCTATGATCCGACGTTGCAAATCGCCTCTTCCCAGTATGGCAAAACGTACTATTGGCTGACGATCGCTGTGTTTTTTGGTCTTGATCTGCATCATCGACTGATCACAGCACTGCTGTTGTCTTTTCGGATCGTGCCCTTAGGCTCTGTGGTGATCCAAGGCACGACGGTTGAAGGCATCGTCAAACTTTTCAGCCAAATGATGGTGATGGCAGTCAATCTTGCGGCACCAATGATCATTGCGCTGCTGTTGGTGGACCTCGTGCTAGGTGTGATCTCTCGTTCGATCCCCCAGATCAATATTTTGATGATGAGTCTCTCGATGAAAACTGCCATCAGTTTTGTGGTGTTTCTCTTGCTATTACCCAATGTCCTTTCGTACTTAGGCAAACACTTGCCAGATACGGTCCGCTACTTGCAGGAGTTTATCGAGTCCTTTCAATAAAGTAACAGGCAGCCAGCAGGAGGTGAGAAGATGGCAGAAAAAGATGGCAAAACCGAGCTACCCAGTGCCAAGCGGCTGCGGGATGCCCGCAAACGCGGGGAGGTACCTAAGACCCAGGAATTAGCAGCTGCTGTTTCGCTGCTGGTCTTCTCATTTTTGATCCTGTCTTTATGGCAGTTTTTCGCCGCTTCTTTTTTGCCTTATTTTTCCCAAAGTTTGGCGCAGCTGGCTGATTATCAAACCAGTTTGGCGGATCTGCCAAAACTGGGGGTGCAGAGTATCTTGCTGCTGCTTTTGTTGTGTGCGCCCGTCTTTCTGGTTGCGCTCGGAGTCGGGCTTATCACGAATTATGCCCAAGTCGGTCTGTTGTTTTCCGGCAAGGCCATCAAACCAGATTTTAAAAAGCTGAACCCCATCAGCGGGATCAAGCAGCAATTCAGTTTGCGCTCGTTGATGAATTTAGGCAAAACATTGGCGAAATTCGGCGTGATCGTCTACTTGTGCTATCAACAATTTTTAGCCGCCGTCCCTGTTTTACTGGGTTTGAGTGAAGTGGGGTTGGAAAAAACGATCCTGTTCATGCTGCTGCGGGCCAAAGAATTGTTTTTACAGATTTCGATTTTCTTGATCATTTTAGCCGTAGTCGACTACGGCTACCAGCGCTATAGCCATCGTAAGAACTTGATGATGAGCAAGCAGGAAGTCAAAGAAGAGTTCAAGCAAATGGAAGGTGATCCGCAAGTCAAAGCACAGCGCAAAGCGAAGTACCGTGCGATGACCCAAAATGCCATCGCCAACGTCAAAGAAGCGACGGTTTTGATCACCAATCCGACCCATTTCGCCATTGCGATTCGTTACGATGCCAGCAGTGAAGGGGTGCCTCGGGTCTTGGCCAAAGGGGCAGATCAGCTGGCGCAGCGGATGAAAGCAGAAGCCCTGAAAGAAAATATCCCACAGATCGAAAACCGTGAAGTGGCACGGGCCCTTTATCGTCAAGTAGAACCCGGGGATCTGATCCCTGTTGAAATGTATGAAGCCATTGCCGAAATCATCGCTTTGGTCTATCAGTTAGAAGAAAGCCAACGCGGCAAGATTTAAGGAAACAGGAGGAACAAAAATGAATGAGGCTGCCTCAAAACCGAAAAAAGGCATTGGTCTGGCGGATATCTTAATCTCGGTGATCATCCTAGCTATTATTGGTTTGATTATTATTCCATTACCGAGTGCATTATTAGATATTTTGATCATTATCAATTTGACGATTGCGATCAACATTTTACTGATCACTCTGTTTACCAAATCAGTGTTGGAATTCACTACGTTTCCAACCTTGCTGCTGATCACAACGATGTTTCGTTTAGGTTTGAACCTATCTTCCACTCGTTTGATCTTGACCCAAGGAAATGGCGGACACGTGATCGATGCCTTTGCCAATGTCGTTGCCGGCAGCAATTATATCGTGGGGATCATTTTGTTCGTGATCATCATGGTGGTTCAGCTAGTCGTCGTGACCAATGGTGCAGGGCGTGTCTCAGAGGTGACTGCTCGATTCACATTGGATGCGATGCCCGGCAAGCAAATGGCGATCGATTCCGACCTAAATGCCGGTTTGATCACGGAAGCGGATGCCCGCAAACGACGAAAAGATCTGCAGCGAGAAGCTGATTTCTTTGGTTCGATGGATGGTGCCAGCAAGTTTGTCAAAGGAGATGCGATCGCAGGGATCTTGATCACTGTCATCAATTTAGTTGGTGGGGCGATCATTTTCTCCATGGGCGGACAAATGACCGTCATGGAAGCCTTCGCCCAATTCGGGAAACTGGCGATCGGGGATGGCTTGGTCAGCTCGATTCCCTCTTTACTGATTTCGATTGCTTCTGGGGTGATCGTGACTCGTTCCGATAACGATAGTTCCTTTGGTTTGGATATTGCGGCAGATGTGATGCGTAATCCCCAACTGTTTCGGATCGTGGGGGCGATTCTCTTCGTTTTAGCCTTAGTTCCCGGGTTTCCTTTTGTGCCTTTTGTGTTGATTGGCTTAGGCCTTTTCGCAGCCAGCTTTCTGGTGACGCAAAAAGAAGAAAAGCAGCGAGTGGAACAAAAACAATGGGAACAAAAATTGGCACTGGAACGCAAAAAAGAAGCACAGGAAGAAGACGATTCCGTGGCTTCCTTCCAAGTGGAACCAATCTCAGTGGAAATCGGTTATGGTCTGATCCCTATCGTGGATAGTTCGATCGACAACAGCTTGATGAACCGCATCGTGGCGATCCGTAAACAGAGTGCTAGAGAATTAGGGATCTTAGTCAGTCCCGTTCGTATTCGCGACAATCTCTATTTGGATGCCAACGATTACGTGATCAAGATCCGCGGCAACGAAGTCGGCCGCGGCGATATTTACCCGAATAAAGTCATGGTGATCAGTCCGAATGAAGAGCCGTTTCCTTTTCAAGGAATCGCAACAAAAGAACCAGCCTTTCATCTGGATGCTATGTGGATCGATGAATCCGATAAGGAGATGGCGGATCTGCAAGGGTTTACGATTATCGAGCCGTTGACCGTGATCGCAACACACTTAAAAGAAATCATCTATGCCCATGCACCAGAGCTGTTAGGTCGCCAAGAAGTCAAGAAATTATTGGAGGGCATCAAAGAGCAGTACAATGTCGTGATCGATGAATTGATCCCCGATATTTTACGGCTCGGCGAGGTCCAAAAAGTTTTACAAAATTTATTGGATGAGCAAATTCCCATCAATGACTTAGCAACGATCTTAGAAACTTTAGCCGATTACGGCGTTGTCACGAAAGACGTAGAAGTTTTGACAGAATATGTCCGCCAAGCATTGAAACGGACGATCGCTGCCAAGTATGCCAATGAGAACCACGAGCTGCAAGTGGCGGTGATCCAGCCGAAACTAGAAGAAATCATCGCTCAAAGTATCCAAAAAACCGCAACTGGCTCGTACCCGGTCTTAAAACCAGATACCGTGACCAAGCTGTTGGATTCCATCAGTGGGATCCAACATGCAGCGATCGCTCAAAATATCAATTTCGTGATTCTGGCATCGCCTAAGATCCGGTTAGCATTCAAAAAAATGATCGTTTTTAATTTCCCAGATATCGCCGTTCTTTCTCTGAATGAGATTCCCAATGAAATTGCGATCGAAACGGTGGGCAGTATTGACATTTAAGCAGAATTTTCTTAGGAAGGGGCATCGCCGATGTATGAAGTCGATCGAGAAGCGGAGATCATCAAGTATCTGCCGCTAGTGGAACGGGTGGTTCAGCGCCTGTCTATCAAAACCGCCGATTATGAATCAGGCGATCTCTACAATATTGGGGTGATTGGGCTGATGGATGCCTTGCGGAAATTCGATCCCTCAAAAAAAGTTCCTTTTGAAAGCTATGCAGCGATTCGCATCAAAGGGGCTATCATTGATGAAGTACGCAAGCACGCCAAAATCTCCCGTTACAAAATGGCGGCAGTCAATCAGTTTTATCAAGCGCGGCAAGAGTTGGAGCAAAGCCTCAAAAGAGAAGCGACCGACACCGAGATCTGCAAACAGTTGGGAATCAACCAAAGTCAACTAGCGGATATTTATGAGAGTCTGCACTACTTAGCCAGCGTCTCTTTGGAAGATACCTTGTTTGCTTACCAAGAAGAAGGCATGACGTTAAAAGATATGGTTCGAGATCCTGCCGAGAATGTCGAAGAGACCTTGGTCGCTGAAGAAAAACGCACCGCTTTGGTTGCGTGCATCAAAAAATTAGGGGAACGGGAACAATTGATTTTAAGTTTGTACTATACCGAAGAACTGACGTTAAAAGAAATCGCTGAAATCTTAGAAGTCTCGATTCCGCGAGTTTCACAAATTCATGGCAAAACGATTGCCAAATTGCGCACATTGATTGAGGAGGAACTGGCATGATTCGAGGACTGGATGTCTTATCACGGAACATTTCATTATTACAAAAGCGACAAGAGACGACGAGCGGCAATATTGCCAATGTCAATACAACAGGGTATCAAGCAAAAACCTTATTCCAGTCGACGCTAGACGAAGTGGCATTGCATAATTACCAAAGCGGGCCCAATGCGGATACCCGCCGTGACATCGGTGGATTGTCTTTAGGGACGCAATTAGCAGGCAGTACGATCAGTCAAGACCAAGGTGCTGTCAAACAGACGGGACAAGCCAGTGATTTTGCACTGCTTTCCGAAGGCTACTTTGTCGTTCAAAACAATGCGGGGCAGCGGTTGTATACGAGAAATGGCGACTTTAGCGTCAATCAGCAGAATCAATACGTGACACAAGAAGGCTATCTTGTCTTAGGTGCCAATGGACAAGCAGTCAGCGCCTTGGGACCAGCGAACTTTCAGATCCAAACATTTCCCCCAGAAGCATTGACTACAGCTGGTCAAAACTATGTGACTAGCAACGCAGCAGGAACCACGGTGAATGCACCCGTGATCCAGCAAGGTGCCTTAGAACAAGCCAATGTAGCGGTTGCCGATGAAATGGTGGCGATGATCCAGACTTCTCGCGAATTTGAAGCCAATCAGAAAGCCTTGAGTTCAACGAATCAGACATTGCAAAAAGCGGTCAACGAATTAGGAAAGATTTGAGGATGAGTCAATGAATATCAGTGGATTATTAGGAATCAGCCGTTCTGGGTTGAATCATTTGCAGACAAACTTAGACACGACAGCCAACAACATCGCCAACGTCAATACCAATGGCTACCAAGCACAAACGACCCATTTTCAAGCATTGATGGAAAATGCCATCGGTGCAGAAGAAACGCTATTTAATGGCAACGCCGCCCAATATGGTGCGTCAATGGGGGCAAAAGCGACTACGACTACCAGTTTTGCCCAAGGCAATCTGGCGGGCACTGCTCAGCCATTAGATCTCGCGATCCAAGGCAACGGCTTTTTCGGGGTCCGGGACCAAACTGGTCAATTGCTGCTGAGTCGAGCAGGCAATTTTCATTTAACTGAGAACAAGCAATTAGTCAATAGTGAAGGGTACCCTGTGGCAATGACCACAAACGTACCAACCCCTCAGTGGCCAGATGCGCAGCAAATCGCAATAGATGCCAGCGGTCAGCTGACGACGGAAGAAAATGGTCAGACTCGCGTGTTGGGGCAGCTGACCCTTTATCAGCCGACGAATACAGAAAACATCACGCCAGTGGGCAACCAACTGTACCGTGCTGGTGATCAAGCGTTGCTTACTTCGCAAACCAATCCAGCAGCCTTTGGCAGCGTCTTGCAAGGTCAGTTAGAACAGTCGACGGTGGATCTAGCGACGTCCATGACAGACTTGTTAACGACCCAGCGTGCGTATGGATTGAATACGAAAGCCATGCAGACAGCCGATGAGATGTGGTCCGTGATCAATCGTTTTACAGATTAGAGGAGAAAGAACATGATTCGCTTAACCAAGGTCAGTAAAAAATTCAGCAATGGCACGTTGGCATTGGCCGATATTTCTGTTGCGATCCCTCAAGGAGAATTTATCTATGTGGTGGGTCCCAGCGGTGCGGGCAAATCGACCTTATTCAAATTGCTCTTGAAAGAAGAAGAGCTTTCGGCTGGTTCTATCCAAGTCGGCAATGTCTTGTTGGAACAACTCAAAGACCGTCATCTCTATATGGTTCGACGACAAGTCGGTATCGTCGGACAAGAAGACCTTTTGCTTCCTTATCTGACGGTTGCCAAAAACGTCGATTATGCGCTGCAAGTACTAGGCACTCCCCGCAAGCTGCGTCAGGAAAAAACCGCCAAAGCGCTGCAACTGGTAGGCATGTTTCCTCAAAAGGATCACTATCCTGAAGAGCTTTCCGTGGGACAGCGCAAAAAAGTAGCGATCGCGCGGGCGATCGTCACAGAGCCAGCAGTCTTGATCGCCGATGAGCCCACCGCCAATCTGGATGCCAAATCAGCCGTTGAAGTCATGAAACTACTCTTGCGGATCAATCAAGTCGGTGCCACGATCCTCTTGGCGACCCACGACAGTACGATGGTCAATACGGTCCGTAATCGAGTAGTCGAGCTGCAAAACGGTCGTTTGGTTCGTGATGAATATCAAGGCGGCTATACGCGCTTTGCTGATCCAAAAGATACATATGTCTGGTGAAGATGCTTAACTTTTCTAGCAAAAGATCCGATTAAAGAACTAGAAGATTGTTTTCATAATCGGATAAAGAAGGAGTGACTCAACGATTATCAAGTGAAGAGCGAATCTTGATAAACAGCACGACTGATCATTTTGCATAGGAAAGGATACTGTTATGAAGAAGAAGGTACAAGCTATCATCAAAAAAATCCGCTTGGCGGCGTTGATTCCGCTAGGATTTACCCTGATCGTATTATTAGGATGCTATTTCTTCGTGATCCGCACCCACGGAGACGGACAAGCAGCAAAAAGTTTCTTTATTTTTTCAGTAATCGTACTGCTGCTAGAAATCGCAGTGTTAGTAGGAATGACCTATTTGGTAAAAAAAGAGACCCACTCGGGCATGGATACGTTATTGACAGAACTAGAAGCAGTCGGTTCTGGCGATCTGTCGCATATCGATGAGATCGGCAGCAGCGACCAGACTTCTCTTTTTGGGCAAGTTCAAAATCGTTTTCAAGGGGTTTTAAACACCTTCAAAGCGGTGATCGTTGGTATGCACGAAGAAAGCAGCCGAATGGAAAAAATGGTAGGCGGCCTAACGACAACCTCAAAAAATGCCAAAAATTCAATTGAAAATGTGCGTCAGACGATGAATGCCATCGCAGATGCCACTAGTTCACAAGCCTCCGAAGCGGAACAAACCTCCTTTGATATGGACGAGCTAGCCTTAAGTATCGAAGAGATCCACAAAGAGATCGAATTGATGAATGGCTATGTCGGTCAATCCCAAAGCAGCAATGTCCACAATTCGGAAATGATGTTCCATGTATTTGAAAGCTGGGAGATCGAACGGCAAAACCAAGCAGAATTAGTAGAAAGCATGAACGACATGAACGAAGATGTCCAAAGCATCGGTAAGATCGTTCAGCTGATCAATGACATTTCTGATCAGACCAACTTACTGGCATTGAATGCATCCATCGAAGCAGCTCGAGCTGGAGAAGCGGGCCGAGGGTTTGCCATCGTTGCGGAAGAAGTCCGCAGCTTGGCGGAACAAAGCAGTCAATCAACGAAAAGCATTCGTTCGATCATTGAAACGATCCGCAAAAAATCGGAAAAAGTGGTCTCTGCAGTGACGGATTCCTTTGAAAGCGGCGAAAAACAAACCAACAATATCAACAAAGCGATCGAATCAGCCAATGAGATCTCTGATATTGTTGAAAAATTGGTTTCAAGTATTCAAGCCGTGGAAGCCCATATTACCGGGATCGTTGAGAAAAAAGACATGGTTCAAGTTTCCGTCAGCAACATTTCGGCTGCTGTTTCGGAAACCTCTGCCGGCACCCAAGAAGTAACGGCAAACTTAGAAGACTTCTACTTAGTCATCGAAGACTTTGAACGGAATGTGCAAGAGATCGAAACGATCGCCACTATCCTTAAATTCCAAGTGGATAGTTTCAAATTCTAAAAAGGAGCAGTGACGCCAATGGAACAATACGTTGTATTTAAAAGTCATCAACAACTCTTTGCCTTGCGTATCGACTATGTGGTACGGGTCATTGAGGCTGCTTCTTTTACCCAGCTGCCGGAAGTGGCGGATTTCGTGCTGGGGATCCAGCCTTTTGAAGAGGCAATGGTGCCGATCATTGACATCCGCAAAAAGCTGTTTGATGAATTTACACCGGAAACTGGGCAAAATGTGGTCTTGTTGTGTCACTGGCAAGAGCAGGCGATCGGCCTTTACGTGGAAGAGATCGTCGGCATTTTACCGCTTGTTGAAAGTCCTAGCAATGCGGAACTAAATACATCAGGACTCAAGCAAAACTATATCGAAGCCTTTCTGAAAAAAGACGATGAACTTGTGCTGGCATTGGAGCTGCCGTTTCTCTTCAGCTATGAACAAGCCGCTGAGATGACGGCGGAGTTAGACGCCTATCAGACAGAGGAATTGGCAGCCGCCAATGACCATGACAATGATGACCGTGAATGAGGAATTGCATGTGGGGATCTCGGAGTATAAGATCGCCCAAGCGCCGACGCGTTTGATCACGGTGGGTTTAGGTTCTTGCATCGGCACGATCATTTACGATGAAGCCAGTCATATCGGCGGCTTGAGTCATATTATGCTGCCAGATAGTCAGCCTTTTTTGCACAAGCGGGAAATCAAGCCCGAGAAGTTTGCGGACTTGGCATTGCCAGCGATGGTGGCTGAGCTGGAACAAAAGATCCGTCGGCCTCGCTTTCAAGCGAAAATCGTTGGCGGCGCCAATATGTTTCAGTTCCAGACGCTTAACGCTGCCAGCAATATTGGTCAGCGCAATATTGAAGCCGTCGAGGAAGTCTTGGCTCGGCTAAACATTCCGATCGTAGCCAAACATGTTGGCGGCAGCGCTGGTCGAACGATGATCGTGGATCTTCAGGATTTCAAGACCATGGTTCGGCAAGTCAAACAAGAAATCGTTTATTTGTAAAAGGAGTACAGGGACATGAAAAAAGTAATGATCGTCGATGATTCGGCATTCATGCGGAAAGTAGTGACAGATTTATTGAATCAGCTGCCTGATATCGAGGTGACCGTCGCTGCCCGCAATGGCAAACAAGCATTGGACTATCTGACCAAAGAAGCGATCGATTTGGTAGTAATGGATGTGGAGATGCCAGTGATGAACGGATTAGAGACCTTGCGGAGGATGAAACAGCAATCAGCCATTCCCGTCATCATGCTTAGTTCATTAACCAATCAAGAAACCACGATTGAGGCTTTGGCGCTTGGCGCCCGAGATTTTGTGGAAAAACCCGTCAGTCTATCGATGATCGAAAAAGAATGGATCGCTGAATTTCATCAAAAGATTTTGGCGATGGATCATGAAGTCGGTACGGTTCACCCGCCAGTACCAACGATTGCCCAGCCCACTAAGCTGACACAAAACAGCTTGCCGGTATCACTTGATGCGCTAGTCATTGGTGCTTCAACAGGCGGACCCCGTGCTTTGCTGGGAATTATTCGCCGTCTGCCTGCACGTTTACGTTGCCCGATTTTGATCGTTCAGCATATGCCAGCGGGCTTCACGGCTTCCTTTGCAAAACGCTTAGACACAGAGACAACCGTCCGAGTACAAGAAGCAGTCAACGGCATGCGGATCGAAAATCAAGTGTATCTTTGTCCAGGGGATTACCACATGACGGTCCAACAAGGGCACCTGCAGCTGGACCAGCGAGAAAAACGGCATGGGACGCGGCCAACCGTCGATTATCTTTTTTCCTCAGCAGCTGACTACTATGGCCCGCAACTAGCGGCAGTGGTTTTGACGGGGATGGGAAAAGACGGCACCGCTGGCTTACGACAGATCCAAGCGGCTGGGGGCTATACGATCGTTCAAGACAAAGAAACGTGTACAGTCTTTGGGATGCCGCGGTATGCCATTGAACAAGGAGTCGTGGATGAAGTCCTGCCATTGCAGGGCATTGAAGCAAAAATTGCACAGATGGTCAGGTGAAGAAGATGGAAGAAGAATTTGCCTTATTTAATGCGTGGGTGGATCGCCGATTAGGGATTCCCTTAGCCGCATACAAAGAAAATCAAATGCAGCGCCGCATCCTTACGATCATGGAAAACAGCGGGGCAAAAACGTTGAGGGAATACCAGCAATTGATCGAAGGCGATGACGGGGTGCGGGCGGCTTTTTTAGCCCATATCACCATTAACGTAACGGAATTTTATCGCAACAAAGAACTGTTTGACGCCTTTGAACGCGTCTTGAAAACCATTGTTCTCCCGAAAACCACGCTGCCCAAAATTTGGAGTGCCGCATGTTCGATTGGGGCAGAACCCTATACGATCGCGATGCTGCTAGAAAAAAACCAAATTGCCACAGCCAATGTTTTGGCTACCGATATCGATACGCAAATTTTGGCAAAAGCCAAGCAAGGACTCTATCGAGACCACGAATTGCGGAATGTCTCAGCGGCAGAACGTACCCGTTTTTTTGATGCAAAAGAAAAGAACCAATTTCAGATCAAAGCGGAAATCAAACGGCGGGTTCATTTTAAGCAACACGATCTTTTGAAAGACCCGTACAATGGGCCTTTTGATGTGATCGTTTGCCGCAATGTGACGATTTATTTCAAAAGTGATGCTCGGGATGCCGTCTATCAAAAATTCAGCGATGCATTGGTCCCAGGGGGCATTTTGTTTACGGGAGCGACAGAAACGATCAATTTTGCGGAGCAATTCGGTCTCAAGAAAATCGATTCGTTTATCTATCAAAAAGTATAATTTTGTAAAGGAGGGACCCATTTGGATGACAATAGTGTCTATCGTACCCTTTTCTTTGAAGAAACAGACGATCATTTAGCGCAGTTGAATGATCATGTCTTGCAATTGGAAAACGATCCAAAAGATAGCGCCTTGCTGAATGATATTTTCCGTTCTGCCCATACCCTTAAAGGGATGGCGGCAACGATGGGCTATGACGTCATGACGCAGTTGACCCATAAAATGGAAAATATTTTTGAGCTATTTAAAACTGGGACCTTGCAAGTGACCCAGCAATCGATCTCATTGATTTTCAAATGTTTGGATCGCCTGTCAGAACTTGTGGAGGACTTGCGGGAAGAACGCGACCTGCAGCCAGCTCAAATTGCCGATTTATTGGCCGAGCTTGACCAAACGGAACATTCTGGCGGTATATCAACCGAGACAGAAGCAAGCCAAAACCCCACCGCAGTGGGCGCGTTAACCCCACAGCTTCAACAGATCGATCCTTCTGATCTGTATGTGATCGAGCAAGCGGCTGGAGATGGCTATCAAGCGGTCCAAATTGCTGTTCGCTTAGATGCCCAATCCATGTTAAAAGGTGCTCGTGCCTTCTTGATCATGGAAAAGCTTGGCCAAGCAGGGGATGTTCTCTATACAGAACCAGATGCCCAAACACTCGAAGAAGGCACCTTTGAATCAGATTTTTCACTGCTGTATTTGACGCAGCAAACACTGGCTGATGTCGAGCAAAACATCGCCAGCAATAGTGAGATCGAAGCCTTCGTGGTGGCACCGTTTGATCCTTCAGCTGCTGTGTTGGAGGAGGCAGAAGAGCTGCTTCAACCAGTGCCGACGCCAGAGTCAGAGACTTCTGCTCTTCAGCAAGCGACAACAGAAACGAAAGAAAAATCGCCGGCGCCCGCGCATCATGCGTCCGCCCAAAATCAATCGATCCGAGTCGACTTGAATCGCTTAGATTCATTCTTGGATCTCGTGTCCGAATTGGTGGTCTATCGCAATCAATTGGAAGATGTCAGTGAGCGGGAAAACATCGAAGCAGTCAAAGACCCCTTAGAGCAAGTTTCGCGATTGACTTCTGAGCTGCAAGATTTGGTCTTGCGGATCCGCATGCAGCAAGTCAATGTCGTCTTTAGTCGCTTTCCGCGAATGGTTCGGGACTTATCCAATGAACTGCAAAAGGAAATGGAACTTGTCATTTTTGGGGAAGAAACGGAATTGGATAAAACAGTGGTTTCTGAGTTGAGTGAACCTCTGGTCCATCTATTGCGTAATTCTGTCGATCACGGCATCGAAGCACCCGATGTTCGGGAAAAACTGGGCAAACCGCGCAAGGGCACGATTCGCTTGGCGGCCTACCAAGAAGGCAATCGCGTGATCATTACTTTAGAGGATGATGGCAAAGGCCTTGATCCGCAAGTAATCAAAGTAAGTGCTGAAAAGAAAGGCTTAGCAACGGAAGGTCTTTCCGATGAAGCGTTGCAGCAGCTGATTTTCCATCCTGGTTTTTCAACGGCACAAGAAGTGACTAACATTTCTGGGCGCGGTGTCGGGATGGATGCCGTGCAATCCAAGATCACCCAACTAGGGGGTACGATCGAAATGAAGAGCCAGCCAAATAAAGGCACGCAGTTTGTGATCAAATTGCCATTGACTCTGTCGATCATTCAAGCGTTGATGGTTCGCGTCGGAGCAGAAACCTTTGCGATCCCACTAAATCTCGTCGAACGCGTGGTGATGGTCAAAGAAGAAGAGATCATCCAGACGGTCTCAGATGAGGTCTATCGTTTTCAAGAGGAGTTGATTCCCTTGGTTCGGACCGATCAACTCTTAGCGATCGAAGGCGATCCATCTGAGAAAAAATTCGCCATCATTGTCAACAATGACCAGCAGTTTCACGGCATTTTGGCAGATGAGCTGATCGGCCAGCAAGAAATCGTCATTAAGAAAATTGATCCGCTGCTGCAAAAGCTGAATCGCTATCAAGGGGCAACGATTATGGGCAACGGCTCGATCGCACTGATCCTAGACATTCATGCCATCTGTCAGGAAAAAAAGGATGACCGCTTATGAGCTATACAGCGCTGCAGATCGATGGCCTAAAAGAACTGATCAATATCGGCGGTGGTCACGCTGCGACTAGTTTATCAAAGCTCGTCCAACAACCGATCGATATGCGGGTACCGGAAGTCGAGATTCTAGCGTATGAGGACCTGTATCAGCAGATCATGGCGGAAGACAAAGAAGTTCATGTGGTGATGAGCCAGATCGAAGGGGCATTTCGAGGGATCTTCTTGTTTGTCTTAACGGATGAATCCGCCGCAAAATTGCGTCAGTTGATGATCCAAGAAAGCGATCCGTCTGAAGAATTGAAGCAATCGGTCATCAACGAATTGACCAACATCCTTACCAATTCTTTTTTGATCGCGATCGGGCAACTGTTGGAAACCCAACTGAGTGCGTCTTTACCAAGCGCCAGCTATGATTTCTTTGGCGCAGCGATCAGCTCCATCTATTTGGCGATGGCCCAGTATGATGAGCAGGTGATGGTGATCCGTAATGAGTTCGTCTACGCCAAAGAAACATTAGAGGCATCGTTATTTTTGATTCCAGAAATCGGTGTACTAGAAAACATATTTGATTCATTAGGAATTTGAAAGGGGCAAATACAATGTCAAAAAAAGTATTGATTGTGGATGATGCGGTATTTATGCGCATGAAATTAAAGGATATTTTAGAAAAAAACGGCTATGAAGTCGTGGGGGAAGCCCAAAATGGCCAAGAGGCTTTTGAAAAATACCAAGCAACGACACCAGACTTAGTGACCATGGATATCACGATGCCAGAAGTGGATGGCTTAGAGGCATTAAAAATGATCCGCACGTTTGATGCGCAGGCCAAAGTCGTAATGTGCAGTGCCATGGGACAACAAGGAATGGTGATGGATGCGATTCGCGCCGGTGCGGTGGACTTTATCGTGAAGCCCTTTGACACGGACCGCGTAATCACTGCCATCGACAAAGCCTTTGCCTAATGCCTAGGAGGATAGCGACATGCAGATGATTCTTTTCAAAATGGCTCAGCAGTACTATTTGATCTCAGCGGACTCGGTGGACGAGGTCATTGATGCCCCTTCCTTTACGAAGGTGCCCTTAGCACCAGAGTGGGTGGAAGGGCTGATCAATCTGCGGGGGTCTGTCGTAACGGTGATTCGTTTGGCAAAATTGATTCCCATCATGGAACCAGCCTACGAAAAAAACATATTGATCATGAAGAAGCAAGAGGAGACCAAAGGAGTCCTTGTAGAAGAAGTAATTGAAGTTCTTGATATCACCGAAGACGATATCCAACTGAGCAATCAAGAGACAGAACATGCCGTTGGGGTCGTGACGATCGGTGAAAAAGTAGCCAGTGTGATTCAAATCGATCACATGATTTTTTAAAAAAATGGGGGATTAGTGTGGATCAGGTATTGACGCAGCAAGAGATTGATTTATTGTTGAATGCGATGAGCAGCGGAGAGATCGATCAAGAAATTATTGAGATAGAAGACAAACAAGCCAAAGTGAAAGCCTACGATTTTCGCCGACCAACAAAGCTGTCGAAAGAATACGTCAATACCCTGCACATGATCTTCGAGGATTTCTCGAAGATGAGCAGCAGCATGCTTTCTACCCAACTGCGGACCAATGTTTCTTTGCAGTTGGCAGCTATCGAACAAGTCAGTTATGACGAATTTATCCATTCGATACCAAAATTTACTTTGTTGGGGCTCTTTCATTCGCAGCCTTTGAGCGGGATTCAAATGATCGAGATGAACCCACAACTGTGTATGATGTTGGTGGAGTTGTTGTGCGGCGGCTTGGATGTCTATCAAAACAAGCCGATCGAAATGGATTTTAGCGAGAAAAAAAGTTTTACTGATATTGAAACAGCAATCTTGGAAGAAGTGGTGGCACAATTTGTACGGGTCTACCAAAATGTTTGGAAGGACATCGTTGCCTTGGATTCGGTTTTGGATGGAATCGATACGAATCCGCAATTGATGCAAAACATGTCGCCCAACGAACCCGTCGTGTTAGTGACCTTTACTATCAAAATTTTTGAAGTGAAACATTTTATCAATCTATGTATCCCTTATGTCTTCTTTGAAGGGATCATTGATAAATTAAGTTTCCGCAATTGGTTTGATAGCAATCAGCCAGTCAACCAAGACGATAGCCGCGAGTTGCAAAAAAGTTTGAATGGCGTCGGATTGAATTTAGAAGTTCTGCTGGGCCATGCTCAAATGAGTCTTTCCGAGTTTCTCCACTTAGAAGAAGGCGATGTCATCAAACTAGACAAAAAAATTACTGAACCATTGGAGACCTTCATCGATGGAAAACCTTACTTCCGAGCAAAACCTGGGAAGCAAGAGGACCGTTTAGCCATTGAATTATTAGACAAGTTAGAAGAGGAGCAAGAACTATGAGTGAACGTTTATCCCAAGCAGAAATCGATGCATTGTTGAATCAAAGTGCCCCAGCCCAGCCGCAAGGATTAGAAGAGCAAGTCAAAGTCGACATTATCGGCGAAGTTGGCAATATCTCCATGTCGCAAGCGGCGACGACGTTGTCTTCCATTCTTGATCGTCGGGTCAGCATCACGACTCCCCGGGTGTCTAAAATCAAATTTGGTGAGATCTTAAACGACCTCGTTGCACCAAAAGTAGCGACGACAGTTGAATTTAAAGAAGGCCTTTTAGGCAGTAATTTGATGCTATTAGAAGTCAAAGATGCCATCGTGATCGCCGATTTAATGATGGGTGGAACTGGTGAAACCAGCAACACTCAATTTACGGAATTAGAGCTAAGTGCTGTGGCAGAAGCTATGAACCAAATGATTGGGACTGCCTCGACTTCGATGGCGACGATGATCAGCCGCAAAGTGGATATCTTGCCGCCGATCGTCAAACTATGGGAGACACCAGAAAACATTGAGTATAGCGGGATCGAGGCAGAGGAAGAGATTTACTGTATCTCATTTTCTTTGCGCGTCGAAGGTTTGATCGAAAGCAAAATCATGCAGATCTTTACCGATCCTGTGGTCAACGATATCGCCAGTGCGATGCTGTCCGATGAAGCGACTGTCGTTACTCGGGAAACACCAACACCGCAGCCAACGGCACCCGTTGCTGCACCTACGCCAGAACCAGCGGCTGCATCAAAGCCCGTGGAAGTCAGCAAACCTGCGTTTCAAACATTGGCCTCCAGCGGAGTGAGCGATGGGGATAATTTGGACTTGATTCTTGATGTGCCATTGGATCTAAGTGTCGTGTTAGGCCGCAGCAAAAAAACCATTAAGGATATTTTATCTTTCAATACGGGGTCCGTCATCGAGCTGGAAAAACTGACGGATGAACCGCTAGAGATTTTGTTGAACGGCAAACTGATCGCCACTGGAGAAGTCGTGGTCATCAATGAAAACTTTGGTGTGCGGATCACCAACATTCTTTCGCAAAAACAACGCATCCACAATTTGCATTAATTTGAAGAAATCGCAAAAAGTTAAACATATGGGTTTAACTTTTTTGTGATTTGACCGATAGTAGAGGGTAGAAGAATGAGAACGGAGGAGAACCTATGAAAATCGAAAGAGGTTACGCAGAATACAGCGACAAGGCCATCAAACGTGAAGCGGTCAAACAAGAAAAGCCATCTGCTGCTCAGACAGAAAAAACCGTCGATGTTCAATTGTCCGAAACAGCTCAAGCCATTCAAAAGAGTGCCAATCAAACAGCCAGTCGCAGTGAGCGAGTGGCAGAATTGAAACGAGCGATCAAAGAAGGCACCTACCAAGTATCTGCCGAAACGATCGCAGATAAAATGCTGCAACAAGATGAAAAGCAGGTCGACTAGATGACAGAACGGGAATTTGAGCGTCAGCTTCAGCAGTTCTTGCGGTTGCTGCAAAAAGAAAAGACCTGCTTGATCAAAAATCAAGCAGAAAAATTACCAGAACTCGTCGAGAAAAAAACCGCCTTCGTACCCGTTTTTTCCACGTATGAAGGAACTCTTTCAGTGGCGATCAAAGAACTCATCCGCCAAATCCAAGTGCAGCAAGCCGAAAATCTCCTGCTGACGGAGCAAGCCATTAGTTTCCAAACTGTTTTGATGGATGCAGTCAAAGAAAATATCAAGACACCGGCAAATACGTATTCGAAATACCAAGAAAAACAAGCTGTCTCAACAGCGATCATCGATCAAAAAATGTAAGGAGTACTTCTATGACAGGACTATTTGGTTCATTAGGCACCGCAACCCGGGGCATGACCGCCAATCAAGCAGCGTTGCAAACCAGCAGCCATAACATTGCAAATACCAATACAGACGGCTACTCAAGACAACGAGTCAACTTGCAAGCCGAAGCGTCTTATCATTTAGCGGGTGTCGGCAGCATCGGTATGGGTGTGAAAGTCGGCAGTGTCGAACGGATCGTCGATGATTTTGTCATTGGACAAGTACGCAATGCCAATTCTACCTATACATATTATGAACAAAAAGCAGACATATTAGGACAGCTGGAAAGTTTAATGAATGAGCCTTCTGACAACGGACTGTCCAAACAGCTGGCAACGATGTTTGATTCTTGGACCGCATTAGCCAACAATCCTGAACTGGATACGTCTAAGACCCTAGTGCTAGAAAACAGCAGTACGTTTGCCGATACCATCAACCAAATGGGCAAACAAATGACGCAGCTGCAAAGCGATACGCTGGATACCATCGAAAAATCCGCGCTGGACTTCAATGAGAAGGTCAAACAGCTGCAATCCTTGAATGAACAGATCTATGGGTTGACGACGAGTGGTGAGACACCCAATGATCTTTTAGATCGTCGAGACAGTCTGTTGAAAGATCTCTCGGGTCTAGCAGGGATCGAAACCAAGACCGATCAGTATGGTCGTGGGTTTGTATCCATGAGCGGACAGACGATTTTAAGTGCGGAGGAACGCAATACCCTTAGTGTGGTGGTGGGACAAAGCGACACGGGCGCCTTGGTTTCCAAAGACGGCAACGCCTTGAATCCTGCCGAAACCATCACAGGGTCTTATCCAGCTGGAACCGTCTTGTTGACGAAAACCACCGACAATGGCGAAACCGCCTATACAGAATTGCCGATCAAAGAAGGCGCGATCGGAGGCCTGCAAGCATCATCTGGGGAGATCGGCAGCCGCTTGACGGAATTGAACAACTTTACGACGACGATCGCGCAAGCCATGAACATGGTCTTTACCGGCGGCGCTTCTCATACTAGCGGTCTATTTGAGATCGGCCAAGATGATACTGGTACAGCGACGACGATTCGGGTCAGCCAAGCACTGTTAGATAACCCAAGTCTGGTGACCGGCGGAACGAGCAATGCAGCAGGAGATGGTTCAAGAGCTGCTGCAATGGCGAAACTCAGCAGTGCCAAATTGGACTTCCCGTTGTCAGAAAAGACGATCGCTTCTTTTGATTCTGAGACATTGACGTTTGCCAATGCAGCATCTGGCATGAGTGTCAGCAGCTATTTTAACAGCATCGTCACCAAAAACGGGATCTCAAAACAGCAAGCCGACAATACAGTCAGTGCCCAATTGTCGCTGCTGAATCAACTAGAATACAAAAATCAATCGGTGTCTGGGGTTTCATTAAATGAAGAAATGTCCGATGTGATTCGTTTCCAACAAGGATTTCAGGCCAATGCCCGCATATTATCGGTCGTTTCTGAAATGTTAGACACATTGATCAATCGAACAGGAGTGTAGACCATGCGTATTTCCAATTCAATCACCTACAATGATTTTTTACGAAATCTAGGAACCAACGCCTCCAAAGTCCAATCCACGTTGAATCAGCTATCGAGCTTAAAAGAAGTCAGCAAGTCCTCGGATAATCCGCTGCTGGTTTCAAAAATCATGGATCTCAATGTGTCGTTAAATCAAAACAAAACTTACAACAATACGATCAAAGACAGTATTTCTTGGACAAAAGCCCAAGATTCTGCTTTAGAAAGCGTCAGTACCTCGATGCTGCGGATTCGCTCGTTGGTTCAATCTTCTGCCAATGCGACAGCTGGCAGTGAGGAATTAGGGGCAAATCGTTCAGAGATCGAGCAAGAGATCGAAGGCATCGTTGAATCATTAAACACCAACTTTGATGGCCGCTATCTATTTAGCGGAACGAATACGACGACGGCGCCTTTTGAGATCGTCAAAGAAAATGACGCCATCGTCGGTATCAAATACAATGGCATGAGCGAAGACTTGCCGCGAGAAATCGCAAATGGGGTCTCGGTGGATCTGTTAGCCAGCGGTGATCGTCTGATGAACGAGACGGGCACCGCTGCGGATCCCCAAAATTTAAGCACCTATTTCAATGATTTGTTGTCTGCATTGCGCAGTGATGATAAAGATGCCTTAGGGGGCGAGCTTTTAACCGCTCATGACCAGCATGCCACTAATGTGGTGAATGTACGGGCGCAGATCGGCACCCTCTACAATCGCTTGGAGGCGGCAGCTGATCGAAATGAGACGGAAAAGCTGAACTTGACCGAAACACTGTCCAACAAACAAGACGTCGATATTGCGGAAAAGTATATGGAATATCAAAATCAAATGACTGCCTACCGTTCAACATTAGCGATGGGAACAAAGATCATGCAGATGTCCATTCTAGATTATTTAAATTAACCCAAAAACTTTTGTTCTTTGCTGAGAGCAAAAGTTTTTTATTTTTTTTTAGAAAAAAGGCTTAACCCTGAACGGTTTCTTCCGATAAATAGTAGCAGAGGGAAACCTTAGCGAATAAAAATTAGGAGGAACTACACATGAGAATCAATACAAACGTTTCAGCATTGAATACTTACTCACGCCTAACGGCAGCAAATGCTTCTAAAAGCAATTCTTTGTCTAAATTATCTTCAGGCTTACGCATCAACAAAGCTGGGGACGACGCAGCTGGCTTAGCAATTTCTGAAAAAATGAAAGGCCAAATCGGCGGTTTGTCACAAGCAAAAAGCAACGCACAAGATGGTATTTCATTGATCCAAACAGCAGAAGGTGCATTAAATGAAACCCACAGCATCTTAGGCCGTATGCGTGATCTTGCGGTTCAAAGTTCAAATGGTACGTTAAGTGATGACGACCGCAGTGCGATCAACAAAGAATACACCGCATTGTCTGATGAAATCGACCGTATCAGCAATACCACTGAATTCAATACAAAAAGCTTGTTAACTGGTGAAGGCGATGATGCGAAATCATTCACTTTCCAAATCGGTGCCAACGCAAACCAAACAATGAGCGTTTCAATCAACAACATGAGCTCATCTGCATTGAAAGTAAAAGGCTTAGATTTAACACAAGCCATTGATACAAGCGATGCTAAAGCTGTTGCTGCAGCAAAAGATAAAGCAGTAGCGACTGCCTTCAAAGCAGATGCTACAACAAAATATGCAGCGGACGGCACAGTTGATGCGGCTGCTGGTAAAACAGTTGCTGAATTACAAACAGCCATCGATACAGCTGCTGATGATACAGCAAAAGCAACAGCTCAAAAAACATACGATGATGCTTTAGCAACATTTACCGCTTCTGATGAAGGCAAAGCAGCAGCGGCAACTGTCAGCGTTGAAAACAATCCAATCACAAAAATCGATGAAGCGATCAAAGCAGTTTCTGCACAACGTGCGGATCTTGGTGCGGCGCAAAACCGTCTAGAACACACAATCAACAACTTAGGTACAACACAAGAAAACCTATCTGAAGCAAACTCACGTATCCGTGACGTTGATATGGCGCAAGAAATGATGAGCTTTACGAAGAGCAACATCCTTTCTCAAGCAGCAACTTCAATGTTGGCACAAGCAAACTCAATGCCTAACAGCGTATTGAGCTTGTTACAAGGATAATTTTTGATCAAGTGAACCAATGACACAAGGACTGCCTAGGGGAAGCGCAGTTCTTGTGTTTTACATAGCAGCACAAAAACGCTTAGAAATGAGGAAGCTCTGATGGATATTCAGCCAATGTCAGGAATACACCCGATCGAAGCCGTTGCGTCGGTCGCTAAAGCACGTCCGATCGAATCCCTAGATCAAGAGAACGCCAACCTTCAGCCGCAACACCAAGAGGGGAAACTGGCGGAGAAAAAGGAACAGACAGTGGCCACTGAACCGCCGATCCACTATTTTTCAGTAGCCGATCAGCACAAGATCGCAGCCTCCGTGGAGGAAGTGAATCAGCGACTACTTGGCAAAGATATGAAATTGGCTTATGAAGTACATGAGCGCACAGGGCGTACGATGGTGCGTTTAGTGGATATGCAGACCAACGAAGTGATCAAAGAGATCCCGCCCGCCAACATGCTAGACGTGATTGGGAAAATATGGGATGACATGGGCATCGCGGTCGATCGAAAGGGATGAAAACATGGCAAGTGTAACCAGCAGTTCAGGAATCAGTACAACGCTAGGGAGTTATTCTGGCGTGACTTCAGAAGATATTGAAAAATTATTGGCGGCAGATGCGATCAACAAGACCCGCGCTGAGAATAAAATCACGTCGCTAAAAGCACAAAAAACGGCGTGGAGTGATATCAGCACTCGCTTGACTAACTTTTTGTCAAAAGTCGATGCATTACAAAAAGATGATGCTTATCAAACGAAAAAAGCGACGACCACCAATAGCAGCATCGCTTCAATTGCAGGAACAACGGAAGCTCCAGAAGGCACCTATGATCTAAAAGTCAACCAACTAGCAACAGCCACGAAGGTGACGGGGAGTCAAGTAGCTCAAAGCAGCAAAACGGCCCTAAATGTCAGTGGTCAGCTGTCATTGACCAGTTCGGAAGTCGATGAAGATGGCAAACCAATCACCGCTTCGATCGAGATCACGGCCGAAGACAGCTTAAAAGATGTGGCAGCCAAGATCAATAGCCAAAGCAAGACGACCTTCGTCGCGGCGAGCATCGTGGATAACCGTTTGATTTTAACAAATACCAAAATGGGCGACAAAAATTTCTTGATCGACGGCAATGCTGCCGAAGGGTTAGGGATCGGTTCAACTGCGACAACGACGCAAGGCCAACCGGCTATTTTTGAGCTAGACGGCATGAAGATCACTCGCGACAGCAACAGTGTGACGGATGTTATCGATGGTGTCACGCTGACGTTAGCGAAAAAAAGCGAGGAGCATGTGACGCTTTCTTTAGCCAATGATACCTCGAAAGTCGTTGATGCAGTGCAAGGATTAGTGGATCAATACAATAGCTTGATGAGTTTTATCGGCGACAATTTGACCGTGGGAGATCCTAGTAGTGAAAACAACAAGACGGGGACCTTGGTGGGAGACAGTGCATTGACCCGTCTACAGACCCAATTGCGAAATTTGATCACCATTCCAGCCGTCAGCGGCTCAAAGCTGACCGCCAATAAGCTAGGCATCTCCACCGTTGATAATGATGGTACATTGGGATTGGATACGACAAAGTTAAAAGAAGCCTTAGCGGAAGATCCCGCTGCTGTGAAGTCTTTCTTTTATGCAAGTACGAAAACTAAAGAAGCCGATGGCACTGCGAGCACGAAAGAGACTGGCTATACACTAGCCCTAAAAGAATTAGCCAACAGCTATGTCGTCAATACTTCAGCCAATAAAGGGATCATTGCCACCAAATCTGCGACCTATGACAGTACCATCAAGGATTTAAACAAGCAGATCACACGGTTTGATGATATTTTAGCAATGAAAAAAGAGCGTTACATCACAATGTTTACCAAGTTAGACTCCGTGATGATGGAGGCTGAAAATCAGCTGAGCTACCTAAGCAATCAGTTTGCCAATACGTCAAACTAGGCAGGATAGCCGATTAAAGCAGTCATTTTTTCATTCGCATAAGAAACCCTCGTCAACATGAAAGGAAACAACCGATGGAGCCACACGTATCATTAGATGAACGTTTGAATCAGATTTTAACTGGTTTTGCCCAATGGCGCGGCGACAGCGAAGAAGCCAGTCGTTTGATGGCAGCCAATGCAGCGGTCATAGCAGCCATGCAAGCAGAAGCACAGAGCCATAGTCCACAAACCAGTGCATTGGCGCAACAAGTGATCCAAGCGTATCAAGCGTTCTTAGACCAGGTCAAAGCCCAGCAGCAAGAGATCAAACAAGAATTGGGGCGTTTGAACCGCAAAAACAATCTTGTCAAAACGTATTTGCAGCAAGAAGACAGTGCCGCCTTCGTCGAATTTGATTTATAGTGAGGAAAAAAAGATGAATTATCAAAAAATGCAAAACAACTATTTGCAGAACCAAGTAATGAGTGCTTCCCCCAACAAACTGATTGAAATGCTGTTGCAAGCAGCGATCAAAAATATCAAATTAGCAGTGATCGCATTGGAAAAAGAAGAGTTGAGCCAAGCTCATCAGCAATTTGTCAAGGCGCAGAATATTTTATTGGAATTACGGGTCTCTTTAGACCGTGAGCAAGGTGGCGCTATCGCTGAAGATCTCGATTCTCTGTATGGCTATATGTACGATCAGCTAGTCAGTGCCAATGTCCAAAAAGAGGCAGCCCCTGCAGAAACGGTCGTCCCGCTTTTAAGCGAACTACTGGAAAGCTGGCAAACGATCACCCAATAAATTTGAGAAAAAGCACAGAAACGACCACCTAAAACCTAGAAAAGTTTAGTAATTGGTTAAATTTTTACCATGTATCCCTTTTCACTAAGCTTTCTTTTTCCCCTCCTCGTCCCTATCTGGTACTCTTTTTATGAGCGTACCGAAAAGGTGCAAGGAGGTTTTTTTTTGAAACAAAAAATAGTACAAAAGCCGCTTTTCTGGCAAGTGGTGATTCTGATTGCAATGAGTGGTGTTTTTTTATTACCGCAGATCTTAGGCCAAGGCATGATTTTGGGCTCTGATGTGGTCTTTCACTTCAATCGTTTTTATGAGACCAGCCAGCAGATCAAAGAGGGCAATTTTCAATATTTTCTTTCTATCTACGGGTTTCAGCAATCTGCTCGTATCGTCAATGCATTATACGGGCCCTTTTTTGCCTATTTCCAAGGATTGCTGGTCTTGCTGAGTCCTTCGTGGTTTTCCTACCAGCTGCTCGCCAACGGGCTGCTCTATTTGTTAGCAGGGTTTTCGATGTTTGGCTTATTAAAGAAATTACGAGTCAATGGTTGGCTGTCAGTGGGGATGAGCGTCCTGTTTATGGCGACCTATTCTGTCCAGTATTGGATTGAGCGGCAGGGCTTTTCTGCTTGGGGGGCGGCTGTGCTGCCACTGTGCCTGATCCCACTGATCGCACTAGGGGAACATAAACGGTTACGGCCTTTTGCGGTAGGGGTTTCCGTGGCGGTCTTATTTCAAATCCATGTGTTTTCAAGCATCTTGTTAGTGTTCTTATACGTGCCCTTTTTCTTACGCGCCTTTTTTGTTGGGACTTCTGGCGAAGAAAAACGACAATTGGTGCTGCGCTTAGCAGGAGCGATCGGGATCTTCTTGCTACTGACCGCCAATATTTGGTTAGGGATGTTGGATCTTTATACGAGTAACACGTTGATCGCGCCTTTTGTGAATCGCAACATGCAGAACAATACCATTACTGGAACCAGCAGCTATTGGTGGACGACTCCGTACCTGCTGCCCATCTTATGTGCTTTGTTCTTTTGCGGTGCGATCCGTGTATGGCCACGTCTATCTGGCGGCTTCAAATTAATGACGGCAGCTGCAGCAGTCTTTTTCGTTTTATCATCGAACGCTGTTCCTTGGCAATGGCTAGGCAGTCTGGACAATGGTGTGATCAATTTACTGCAATTTCCTTTTCGGTTCTTTGTTCCTGCCACGATTTTGATCTTAGTCGGTTTGTGCCTGCTAGTTCCTTATTATCGGGGCAAGCCATTGGCAAATCCGCGTTGGTTTGTCCTCGTTTTAGTCTTGAGTGTTGGTCAAATCCTGATCCAAAACACGGTCAAAATGCAGGACTGGCACTCCGATGAAGCTGCGGTTTCACTGCGAAACCACACCTATCTGTCGGCGGAATCTGAAGCGCAATTGAAGGAAGCCTATTTTAGTAAAGACAAGTCCTTAGCATTAGCGCTGTATCAACGTTCTACGCCAGATTATCTGCCCCTCTATCAAGAGACCAAGAAGAACAAGTACAATTTGTACGGGGAAGAAATCATTGAAAAGAATGATACCGTGGCAAAAACCGTAGAAAACGGGAAGCTTACTTTACGTTGGCAAGGTGATCAAGAGACGTGGAAGGCGTTACCGATCATCAATTACCGATATACTGAATTGACCCTCAATCAGCAGCCACTAACTGAAAAAGATGTCTCTTTGAGTGCCATTGGTGCCGTTTCTGTCCAACAGCAAGCAGGGGAGAATGTCTTAGTCGTTGATTACGACGCGCCTTGGTTTTTCGACGGAGCTTTATGGCTGACGATCATTTCTTGGCTCGCTTTACTCATCGGCTTTATCAGCTGGAAAACAAGACAGCTGTACCGTCGTCGTAAGGTCGTACAAGCTTTATTGAAAGAATCTGAATAAAATGAATCAGAAAAGAACTTCAGCGAGAGGGCTGAAGTTCTTTTTTTGCTGATCAACAACAGTGTACCTGTTGCTTTTCGTCAGAAACAATAATCGTTGCGCACGCAACGATTATTCCTTATAATAGATTAGACACTTTGAAGAACTAAGAAAGGCAGGAGTGCTCATGGAAGCCATTATCCGCTCAATCAATCATATTGCCCGTCTCGCCACCCTTTATCGGGAACAAGAACTGAAAAAATTTGGTTTAGGCGGGATGCATCATACCTATATCTTAAACATTTGCCGCCAACCGGGGATCAGTCAAGAAGCCTTAGCCAAGAAGATTTTTGTGAATAAAAGCAATGTTGCCCGCCAACTAGCAATCCTAGAAGAACGAGGATTTGTCACTAGAACCAGCAGTCCCACCGACAAACGACAATTACTGGTTTATCCAACCGAAAAAGCACTCGCCGTCCAACCAGCGATCCAACAGCTGCTTCAAAGCTGGAATGAACAAGTCGTAGCAGGTTTTTCTGCTGCCCAACAGCAGCAGTTGATCGCCGATCTGGAAATCGTCAAAGAAAATTCCCAGCGGCTTTTAGCGAAAGATGAGGCGATGGAATGAATCTTTTGACTCAATATTTAAAACCCTATATCGGCCGCATCTCCCTTGGCGTCAGTATCAAATTCTTCGGCTCCCTGATGGACTTGCTATTGCCTTGGATTTTGGCGTATATCATCGATTCTGTGATTCCCACGAAGCTGGTATCTGCGATTTTTGCTTGGGGTGGGGCGATGGTGGTCTGCTCCATCATCGCAGTCGTCACCAATATCATCGCCAATCGGATGGCCTCCAGTGTTGCTCGCGATACCACCGGCAGTATACGCCATGACTTATTTGAAAAAGTTTCCTATCTGTCGATTCCGCAAGTCGAAGAAGTCGGGATCCCTTCCTTGGTGTCTCGCTTGACGACAGACACTTACAACATCCATCAAACGGTAGGCATGATCCAACGGATGGGGATTCGTGCCCCGATTCTGTTATTAGGGGGGATCATGATCACTGCCACATTAGATCCCGTGTTGACGCTGGTCTTAGTGGGCGTCTTGCCCTTCACTTTAGTGGCGGCAGTCACGATCTCGAAACGGGGGATTCCCTTGTTTGCCTCATTGCAAAAGCAAGTGGATGTGTTGGTGCGAACTGTCCGTGAAAATGTGACTGGGGCTCGGGTGATCAAGGCCTTGTCCAAAGCAGATTACGAGAAAAAGCGCTTTGACCACGTCAATCAAGACGTAGTAGCTGCGGAAACCACCGCTAATCGAACGATGGCTGCAACACCGCCACTGATGGACCTATTTTTGAATATCGGACTGACGCTAGTGATCGTCGTCAGTGCCTTTCGCGTCAATCAAGGATTGACCCAACCAGGCGTCATCATCGCCTTTTTGACTTATTTTACGATCATTTTGAATGCCATGCTCAGTATCACGCGCATCTTTGTGATCGTGTCGAAGGGGCTGGCTTCTGCCGATCGGATCCAATCCGTCTTGCGCCTGCCGCAAAATATGCAAGTCATTGAGGCGCCTGTCAAAGAAGAGTCTGCGCATATCGTTTTTGAAAAAGTTTCCTTCACCTATCCTAACGGTACCCAGGTGCTGAAAGACATCGATTTTTCCTTGCAGCCGGGAGAAACCTTAGGGATCATCGGTGCGACTGGTAGTGGAAAATCAACGATCGTCAAACTACTGCTGCGGCTCTATGACCCAACGAAGGGCATGATTCGCATCGCTGGTCGCGACATTCGCTCCATCGATCCGACTGAGCTGCATCAGTTATTCGGTGTCGTCTTACAAAAAGACGTGCTTTTTGCGGAAACGATCGAAGAAAATATCGCCTTTGGCCGGCGGTTTTCCAAAGAGCAGATCGAAGAAGCGGCGGCTCGCGCCCAAGCCAAGGAGTTTATCAATCAACTACCCAAGCGCTTAGCTCATCCACTGCATGCTAAAGGCAGCAATTTAAGCGGGGGTCAAAAGCAGCGGGTCTTGTTATCGCGGGCCTTGGCGGGGGATCCAGAGATTTTGATTTTGGATGATTCTGCCAGTGCGCTGGATTATCGAACCGACGCTCAGTTGCGCAAGGTCCTGAGACAGCAGTTTCAACAGACGACGACGGTCTTGATCGCGCAGCGGATCAGCTCGATCCAGCATGCTGACAAAATTTTGGTATTGGAAAACGGGCAAATGAACGGCTTTGGCAGTCACCAAGAATTACTAGCAGAAAATGCGATCTACCAAGCCATTTATCAAGGTCAGACAGGAGGTGCCGACGATGCCGAAGAAAAAAACGGAAAAACCGCAGGATAGTAAGAAAACACTACGGCGTTTGTGGGGCTATCTTTACGAGTACAAAGGTCTCCTGCTGGCAGCCGCTGTATTGATGATGGCCAGCAATATTTTCGCCTTGGTGGGACCGTTGCTTTCAGGGTACGCCATTGATGCCATTCAACCGGGTCCCGGCAAGGTCATTTTTGACCGAGTCTTCTTTTATTGTGGGCTGATGCTGCTGTTTTATCTTGCGTCTTCCCTTCTTAGTTATCTGATTTCGCTCATGATGATCCGCTTGAGCCAGCGGGTGGTGGCAGCGATGCGCAAGGCGATTTTTGATAAAATCACCGAACTGCCGGTGGGGTATTTTGACCGAGTCGCCACTGGGGATATCATCAGCCGCATCAGTTATGATGTCGATACCATCAATACGTCATTGGCCAGCGATGCCATTCAAGTCCTCAGCAGTCTTGTGACGATCATTGGTTCGTTTGTGATGATGGTTTTGATTTCGCCGCTGCTGGTGCTGATTTTTGTCGTAACGGTTCCCGCTTCGATCTTTTTGACCCGCTTTTTGATGAGCAAATTTCAACCATTGTTTCGCCGTCGTTCTCGCAAATTAGGCGAACTGAACGGCTTTGTGGAAGAGATTATTTCTGGTCAGCAAACGATCAAGCTGTATAACCAAGAAGAAGCGATCATCAGCCGTTTTGAAGAAAAAAACCAAGAAGCGGTGGATGCCTATTACAATGCCGAGTACTACGGCAGTATGACTGGTCCTTCCATCAACTTTATCAACAATCTGTCGTTGTCCTTGATCAGTATGTTTGGCGCCTTGCTGTTTTTGTTCGGTCATCTGACATTAGGGGATGTTTCTTCCTTTGTTCTTTACTCCAGAAAATTCTCAGGACCAATCAATGAGTTAGCCAACATCTTCAGCGATTTGCAATCGGCATTGGCGGCGGCAGAACGGATCTTCCGTTTGCTGGATGAAGAACCTGAAGTTTCTGATGTTCCCGGAGCCTACGAATACCACGAGGTGTCTGGTGATGTCGCCTTTGACCATGTGACCTTCGGCTATCAAGCACAGCAGCCCATCATCAAAGACCTTTCGCTACAAGTACCAGCTGGCAGCTTGGTCGCGATCGTCGGACCGACCGGAGCCGGGAAAACCACCATCGTGAACCTCTTGATGCGGTTTTATGACCCTGACCAAGGAGCGATTCGGTTAGACGGTAAAAATATCCGCCAAGCGACACGCCGCAGCTTACGGCAAAGCTATGCGATGGTGCTGCAAGATACCTGGTTGTTCACGGGAACGGTTTTCGACAATTTGGCCTACGGCAAGGCGAATGCGACGTTGGCAGAAGTCCAAGCTGCTGCACAAGCCGCCCATATCCATGACTTTATTATGAGCCTGCCAAAAGGCTATGATACTTTGATCTCAGAAGACGGAACCGGTATCTCACAAGGGCAAAAACAGCTGTTGACGATTGCACGAGCAATGCTGTTGGATGCCGATCTGTTGATTCTTGATGAAGCCACATCGAATGTCGACACGCAAACAGAGCTGCTGATCCAAGCAGCGATGACCAAATTGATGAAAGGCAAAACCTCCTTTGTGATCGCCCATCGCTTGTCCACGATTCGACATGCCGATACGATCCTCGTAGTGGAACAGGGGAATATCGTAGAGCAAGGGACCCACGAAGAATTAGTAGCCAAAGAGGGGCGTTACGCCGCACTCTATCAGGCACAATTTGATGCATGATCCATAGCTAGTCCACATCCTTGCAAGGAGAACGCCACTGCTTGCAAGGATGTTTTTTGCGTGCCATCGGCTTTCTTGGCATAGGTACAAAATCTTCTTATGACAAATCAGGCAATTATCGGTATACTTAAGAAAGGGGTATCATCAAACAGAAAGAAGGGAAACAATTGGATCATAAACAACTAAAAGAATTCCCCAATGATTTTTTATGGGGTTCAGCATCAGCAGCCTATCAAGTAGAAGGCGCATGGCAAGAAGACGGCAAAGGCGCTTCGGTTTGGGACGATTTTGTCCGCATTCCCGGAAAAACCTTTAAAGCAACGAACGGAGATGTCGCAGTCGACCATTACCACCGCTTCAAAGAAGATGTTGCCTTGATGAAAGAACAAGGATTGAAAACCTATCGTTTTTCCATTGCTTGGACACGGATTTTTCCAGAAGGACGAGGAGAAGTCAATCAAGCAGGGTTAGACTTTTATTTAGCATTGATCGATGAACTGATAAAAGCAGGGATCGAGCCGATGGTGACCTTGTACCATTGGGATCTGCCACGAGCTTTGCAAGAAGAATACGGTGGCTGGGAATCTCGCAAAATCATTGAAGATTTCACCAACTATGCAGCCGTATTGTTTGAAGCCTTTCGCGACAAAGTCCACTATTGGGTCAGCTTGAATGAACAAAATATCTTTACTTCGTTAGGCTATCTTTTAGCTGCCCATCCACCAGGAGTGACCGATCCTAAACGGATGTATGAAGTCAATCATATCGCTAACTTGGCGAATGCTTCGGTGATCAACAAGTTCCATGAGATGAAAATTCCAGGGAAAATCGGACCAAGTTTCGCCTACTCACCAAACTACCCAATCAACAGCGACCCGAAAAATATTTTGGCGGCTGAAAACGCGGAAGACTTGATGGCGCATTATTGGTTAGACGTCTATCTATGGGGCGAATACCCGATTGCTGCAATGAATTACTTGAAAGAGCAAGGGACCGCACCAACGATCGAACCAGGAGATATGGACTTGCTGCGTTCAGCAAAACCAGATTTCTTAGGGATCAACTATTACCAAACAGCAACAAATGCCTACAATCCATTAGATGGTGTCGGTGCGGGGAAAATGAACACCACTGGGAAAAAAGGCAGCTCCGAAGAAACCGGGACACCAGGAATGTTCAAAAAAGCCGAAAATCCATTTGTGGAACGGACGAATTGGGATTGGGAGATCGATCCTCAAGGGCTGCGGATCGCTTTACGACGAATCACTAGCCGTTATCGGGTGCCTGTGATCATTACAGAAAACGGACTTGGTGAATACGACAAACTAACCGACGATCATCAAATCCATGACCAATACCGCATCGATTATTTAGCAGGGCATGTCCATGCCATTAAAGAAGCGATCAGCGACGGCGCGGAAGTTCTTGGCTATTGCACCTGGTCCTTCACTGATTTGCTAAGCTGGTTGAACGGCTACCAAAAACGCTATGGCTTTGTCTATGTCGACCAAGATGAAACGCAAGAAGGATCTTTGGCACGCTACAAGAAAGACAGCTTCTACTGGTACCAAGAGCTGATCAAAACCAACGGGCAAGAGTGCTAGCCTCCTAAGACCAATACCTGAATAAGCGAAACGACCCCTGCAACGGCAGTGATCGTTTCTTAGAAAAAAGTACGTTCCACCTGTAGCGACCGCCCAAAGGTAGACCAAAAGTCTCGCGTTTTGGGCCGCTTCAAAGGAGAACGTCCTTTTTTTGAGTATTATCGTTGACAAGTGTAAACGATAATTGTAAAGTAGAAGAAGATTACAACTGTAAACATAAAAGGTTAATGGGTTTGCATAGCAAGCAAGGAGGAAGGAAACAATGATCGAAAAGAATTATGGGGTAAGAGGGATGACCTGTGCGTCTTGTTCCCAGACCGTCGAAAAAACAGTCAGCAAGCTGGCGGGGGTCGACCAAGCAGCTGTCAATTTGGCTACTGAAAAATTACATATTCGTTATGATGAGCAGCAGCTCACCGAAGAAACACTCGCTGCGGCCATCAAAGCAGCGGGCTATCAACTGATCGGCTCCCAAAGACAAGAGACCTTTGCCATCTCGGGCATGACCTGTGCGTCTTGTGCCCAAACAGTAGAAAAAGCCGTCCAAAAATTAGCGGGTGTGGAGCAAGCCTCCGTCAATCTGGCAACAGAAAAACTGACGGTCAGCTATCAACAAGATCAAGTGACCGCCGCGAAGATCGCAGCTGCCGTGAAAGAGGCGGGCTATGATGCACAGCTGCCGACCGCTTCTGCCGACAAGGTGGATTCAAAACAGGCAGAGATTCGTGCTTTATGGCAACGGTTTTGGCTTTCAGCGCTCTTTACGATCCCCTTGTTCTATTTGACGATGGGGGAAATGATCGGTTTGCCGATCCCTGGCTTTTTAGATCCGATGGCCTATCCAGTCAATTTCGTTACCACTCAATTGCTTTTGGTCTTACCGGTGATGGTCCTCGGTCGCGCCTTTTACATTGCTGGTTTCAAAGCGCTTTGGAAAGGCCATCCCAACATGGATTCCCTCGTCGCATTGGGAACCAGTGCTGCCTTCTTTTATAGTATTTATGGGACCGTGATGGTCTACCTGGGCACGACCCACTATGCGATGCACTTGTACTATGAAACGGCCGCCGTTATTTTGGCATTAGTTACTTTAGGAAAATACCTTGAGTCGGTCTCGAAGGGCAAAACCTCCGAAGCCATCAAGAAGTTGTTGGATCTCGCACCGAAAAAAGCCCGCGTGCTTCGCGGCAGCGGGAATCAAGTCGAAGAAGTCGAAGTGGGTATTGAAGAAGTCGCAGCTGGCGATATCTTAGTCGTACGACCTGGTGAGAAGATTCCTGTGGATGGGATCGTTACCCAAGGGCGCTCTGCCATCGATGAATCAATGATCACTGGAGAAAGCTTACCTATCGAAAAACAAGTCGGTGATCGGGTGATCGGCGCCAGCATCAACAAAAACGGCTCCTTTCAATATGAAGCCACCAATGTGGGAGAAGATTCAACGTTAGCGCAAATCATTCAGTTAGTAGAAAATGCCCAAGGCTCCAAAGCGCCGATTGCCCGCATGGCTGACAAAGTTTCGGGTGTGTTTGTCCCGATCGTCATGGTCTTGGCGGTTTTTGCAGGACTTGCCTGGTTTTTCTTAGGACAAGAAACCTGGATCTTCTCATTGACCATTACGATCTCTGTATTAGTGATTGCCTGTCCGTGTGCCTTAGGATTAGCGACACCGACCGCCATCATGGTGGGTGCGGGCAAAGGGGCAGAAAATGGCGTCTTGATCAAAAGCGGCGATGCGTTAGAAACAGCTAGAAATGTGAGGACGATCGTCTTTGATAAAACCGGCACGATCACAGAAGGCAAACCAGTCGTAACCGATCTCCTGCCTGCAGGTAATCACACGCCGACGGAATTGCTGCAACTGGCGGCTTCTGTAGAAAAAGGCTCAGAACATCCATTAGGCGAAGCGATTGTGATCGAAGCCCGTACGCAAGCCCTCGCCCTACAAGAAGTTGACGGGTTTGAAGCGATTCCAGGTCATGGAATTCAAGGAACGATCGCTGGCAGTCCAGTCCTATTAGGCAACCAGAAATGGTTGGAAAAACAAAACGTTGCCATCGATGGCCTGATCGAGCAAGCCCAACAATTGGCTCACGAAGGGAAAACACCGATGTATGTTGCCAAAGACGGCGAAGCGATCGGGATCATCGCTGTGGCAGATACTATCAAAGAAAGCAGTCGAAAAGCCATTGAACGGTTGCATCAAATGGGCTTGTACGTAGCAATGATCACGGGCGACAATGCCCGAACGGCCCAAGCCATCGCCAAACAAGTCGGTATCGATGAAGTGATCAGTGACGTCTTGCCAGAAGATAAAGCCGCCAAAGTAGCTGGCCTGCAAGCCAAAGGCCAAAAGGTTGCGATGGTAGGTGACGGGATCAATGATGCGCCCGCGTTAGCCCAAGCCGATGTAGGGATCGCGATCGGCTCCGGTACCGATGTCGCCATCGAATCGGCAGACATCGTACTGATGCGCAGCGATCTGATGGACGTCCCATCAGCGATCGAGTTAAGTCGGGCAACCATCAAAAACATCAAAGAAAATCTTTTCTGGGCTTTTGCTTATAACGTCTTAGGCATCCCTGTCGCAATGGGTGTGCTGCATCTTTTCGGTGGCCCCTTGCTCAATCCAATGATCGCTGGGGCGGCCATGAGCTTCAGTTCGGTATCCGTTTTATTAAATGCCTTGCGGCTGAAACGATTCCAACCCTCAGCGAAAAAATAAACGAAGCAACGAATGTACCAACAAAAAGACCTGCCTACGGTTTCTGATGGAAGAAAACCGTGGGCAGGTCTTTTTAGTGCTGGACATCTAAATAAGAGTAGGCCCGCACGTCATAACGGTTGCGACTACGGGAAAATTCGATAGGTGAGCCATTTTTCTGATAGACGATCTGTTCGATCTCTAAGACCGGATCATCGGCTTTACAGTCCAAATACTGTTGATCGTACGCGGTACTTTTATCAGCGGCGATGGTGCGGTAGGCGCCAGCAAACTGGACCCCTAGTTCCTCTTTGACATAACGGTAGATAGAACTTTCTAAATGGCCACGAGTTAAATTGGGCACCAAATGGACGGGCATATAGGTATATTCTAAAATAAACGGTTGGTCTTCAAGAATCCGCAAGCGGACAATACTATAGATCGGCTGTTCTTCCGTCAACATCAACTTTTCTTGGATCGTTTGGTCAGGAAATTCGACTTGAAAATCGATGACCTGACTGACTAGCTTGCGGCCAGCTTTGCCCATTTCCGTTGACAAGCCTTCATAGACCGTTAAAGCAGTGGTGTCTTTTTTTAAGAATGGGTGGTTTAATATTTTTGTTCCAGCGCCCCGCTGAGAATAAACCAGTCCTTCCATGGCTAAAATACCGATGGCTTTTTTGACGGTCATCCGGCTGACTCCGAATTCCTCGACTAAATCAGTTTGATTCGGCAGTAAGCTGTCAGGCGGATACGTTTTGTTTTTGATACGTGTGCGTAAAATATTGGCAATTTCTTGGTATTTTGGCATCTGATCACCTCGCAAGAAGTATAGCTGAAAAAAGCGGTTTCGACAATCAAACCTTGGTTTTTTTATAAAAAGAACGGCTGACTGAAAAAATTCAGCCAGCCGTTGCGCTTAATCGATCGATGGTTCTGCTTGACGATCTAACACACGTAAGAATGGATACCAGATCAAGCCGACGATCACCACGTCAATGACTTGCAGCAAACCACCTAACCAAGAGTTGGTTGCTAAGACACCACTGAAGACCACTGGAACGGTCCAAGGAACAGAAACACCAGTTGGTGCAGGAACAAGTCCAGCCGCCATCACTAAGTAGTTGAAGGTCGTTACCACAAGAGGTGCCACGACCCAAGGAATCAGGATCGTCGCATTCAAGACGATCGGCATACCGAAGATGGCTGGTTCGTTAACGTTAAAGATCCCTGGTGCTAAAGCCAAACGACCCACATCGCGGTATTGTTTTTTCTTCAATACGAAAGCCATCAAGATAACAACGGCTAACGTCATACCAGAACCGCCTAATCCAACAGTAAAGGTTTCCATAAATGGTTTTGTGACGATATGCGGCAGTGCATCCCCATTTTGATACGCTTCTAAGTTGTCTAACATCAATGTATTCCAAATCGGGTCCATCACAGAGTTGACGATGATTTGACCATGTAGACCGAAGAACCAAAGGAATTGAACAAAGAACAAAGCCAATAGAGTTGCTGGCAAGCTGCTGCCTAGTCCAGTCAATGGTTTTTGGATCAATTCATAAACCAAGTCATGCAAGTTGGCATTGAAGACACCCGTCATGATGGCATTGATCACTAAGAATACCGTTAAGGTGATAATTGCTGGAATCAAAGCGGCAAAAGATTTAGAAACTGCTGGTGGCACCCCATCAGGCATTTTGATCTGCCAGCCGCGTTTTGTGATGCGGCAATAGATTTCAGCTGCCAAAAATGCTGCGATCATCCCGATAAACATCCCTTTTGCGCCAAGACGATCAAGAGACAGCACACCGGTGATCGTTTCGCCAGATTCAGTAGTCATAAAGAAAGGAGTCAAGATCAAAAAGCTGGCAAACGAAACGGCACCACCAAAAATCCCTTCCACATCATATGATTTTGATAAATAATAGCCAATACCGAAAGTAACGAAAACAGTCATGATACTCATTGTTGCATTTTGCCCATTGCCAAACAGTGTTCCTAATGTTCCTTTAGTGGCATCACTGAAGAAGGGCAGATTGTTTAAAACGACCACGATCGATCCAAACATAGTGATTGGGAACGAAAGCATAAACGCGTCCCGCAAGACGGTCAGGTAGCGATTTTGTCCTAAGGCATTCGCCAAGGGCAAAATCTTTTCAGATAACTTGTCCATAAAACCATTCATTATTATTTCACTCCTTAAATTTCTTTTTGCAATCGATTACATTGATAATGTATCATGTTTTATTTTAAATGTCTATACATTTATTTTAAAAAAGATTGATTTTTGTAACTGCTTCCTTTATGATTAGGGCAGCAAAGAAAAAATGAGGAGTGAATGAAGATGGATTATCAATTTCCAGCAGGCTTTTGGTGGGGGTCAGCCGCTAGTGGCCCACAAACAGAAGGTGTATTTGAAGGCGATGGCAAAGGGGCAAGCATCTGGGATTACTGGTATCAGCAGGAACCAGAGAAATTTTTCAATGGGGTAGGTCCTGAAAAAACCTCGCAAGTCTATACACGCTATCAAGAAGATATTCAACTCATGAAAGAAACCGGCCATACGACGTTTCGGACGTCGATCCAATGGAGTCGTCTCTTCCCGCAAGGCAAAGGAGAAGTCAATCAAAAAGCCGTTGATTTTTACAATGCCTACATTGATGAGTTGATCGCCAACGGGATCGAACCTTTCATGAACCTTTACCACTTCGATATGCCGATGGCGCTGCAAGAAAAAGGCGGCTGGTTGAACCGAGAGACCGTGGATGCCTATGTCGCATTTGCGCAAACCTGCTTTACATTATTTGGTGATCGTGTCAAGAAATGGTTCACTCATAATGAACCGATCGTCCCTGTTGAAGGCGGCTATCTTTACCAATTCCATTATCCGAATGAGATCAACATGAAACATGCAGTCCAAGTTGGGTTCCACGAAACGTTGGCGAGTGCTAAAGCCATCAAAGTCTATCATGAGATGAACCTTGATGGGGAGATCGGCATCATCTTGAACTTGACGCCAAGCTATCCAAGAGATGAGAACGATCCAGAGGATGTCAAAGCAGCGCAAATCGCGGATGCCTTCTTTAATCGTTCTTTCTTAGACCCTGCGGTCAAAGGCACGTTCCCAGAAGAATTAGTGACCATCGTCAAGGAATTGGATATGGTACCAGCGATGGAAGCCGATGATTTACAAACGATTCGCGAAAATACGATCGACTTGTTGGGGATCAATTATTACCAACCTCGTCGTATCATGAAGAAAGAATCACCGATCGATGAAGCGAAAAGTCCAATGCCTGATGATTACTTTGATAACTATGATATGCCGAACAAGAAAATGAACCCGTATCGTGGGTGGGAAATCTATGAAAAAGGGATCTATGATATTTTGACGAACACGCGAGAAAACTATGGCAATATCAAGTGCTACATTTCTGAAAATGGCATGGGTGTCGAAGGAGAAGAACGTTTCGTCAATGCTGATGGCGTGATCGAAGATGATTACCGCATCGAATTTGTCTCTGACCACTTGAAGTACGTCCACCAAGCGATCCAAGAAGGAACCAATTGTGTTGGCTACCATATGTGGACCTGCATGGACAACTGGTCATGGACCAATGCTTACAAGAACCGTTACGGATTTATCTCCGTTGACTTAGCAAATGATGCTAAACGAACGGTGAAAAAATCAGGTCGTTGGTTTAAAGAAGTTTCAGATAATAACGGCTTTTAATAACAATGAAAAAAGCAATGCTGTAGGAATCAGCATTGCTTTTTTTTTGTAAAATCGCGGATTTTTTCTAGCTAATTTCAAAGGGGGGATTCTATTAAAAAACCACCTGTTTTTGCAAATGATAAGCTGGGTTAAATAAAAGCACAGTTTTGATAAAGAAAAGACTAGACATGGAAACGTTCTCGTGGTATTCTTTAGTAGAAATCGGTTTCATTATTTTGTTTAGGGTTTGAAAGGAGAAAAAACAATGGATAAATTTATTGGATTTATGGAGAAGCACTTTATTCCCATCGCTTCTAAAATAGGCTCTCAAAGACATCTAGTGGCCATTCGTGACGGATTTATCGTAACGATGCCGTTGATGATCTTAGGCTCTTTTGGGGTATTGATCAACAACTTACCAATCCCTGCCTATATTGATTTTATGAATGGCATTTTTGGTGAAGGAACATGGCAAGCCTTTGGGAACAACTTGTCAGCAGGTACTTTTTCAATACTTGGTCTGTTAATCGCTTTCACAGTAGCGTATAATTTAGCTAAAAGCTACAATCAAGACGCATTAGGTGCTGGGGCGATCTCAGTTGCAAGTTTCTTCGCATTAGGTGCAATGGCGACAGGCCCAGATGGTTTGTTAACAGCTGCCGGACTTGGTTCTCAAGGATTATTTTTAGCATTAATCGTATCGATCATTTCTACTGAGATCTTCCGTCGTCTAGCTGGCAACCCACGCTTAGTCATCAACATGCCTGATGGAGTACCACCAGCAGTTTCACGTTCATTTGCTGCGTTATTCCCAGCAATGATCACCGTATCGATCTTTGCTTTGTTTACAGCAATTTTCCAAGCATTTGGTGTGACAAGTATCGTATTGTCCTTCTATGAATTGGTGCAACAACCATTCATGGGCTTGGCAAACTCTTACCCAGCTGCTTTGCTATTAGGTTTTATCTCTGCATTCTTATGGTTCTTTGGTTTACATGGTGCCAACATCATCGACCCGTTCATGCAAACGATCAATGTGCCAGCGATTGAAGCAAATGCACGAGCATTAGAAGCAGGAACAGATTTGCCTTATATCGTGAACAAACCATTCTTTGATTCTTTCGTGAACATCGGCGGAACAGGTGCGACACTAGGTCTTTTGATTGCGATCTTTTTAGTTGCTCGTCATCATAAAGCGTATATGACTGTCGCAAAACTATCCGTTGCACCAGGTGTGTTCATGATCAATGAACCAGTGATGTTTGGGTTACCAGTTGTCTTGAACCCAATCTTGTTCATCCCATATGTGTTGACCCCACTTGTTTTAGTAACGACTGCTTATTTTGCAACCGCAACTGGCTTAGTTCCTGCAAGTACCGTCATCGCACCATGGACGACGCCACCAATCATCGGCGGTATTTTGTCGACACAAAGTATTGCTGGCGGAATCTTGGCAGCTGTTAACTTGATCTTGTCGATCGTTATCTACTTGCCGTTCGTGAAAATGGCGCAAATTCAAGAAACACGCCGTTTAAAAAATGCGTAATGTCTGATCGAGTCGATTAGAAACAAGCGCCAAACGTAATAGACCTTATCCGGCCGCGATCAGAGTGCAATACCCCTTATCACACTGCTTCATTGGAAGGTGCAGTGGTGTGATGACACTCTTTTCGTTTGGCCGGTTCTTTTCTCGTTTTTCAATCAATACAATACAACACACGTTTTGGAGGTGGCAAAATGCCCAAATATATGGAGATCGCAGATGTTCTGCGTAAAAGAATCAAGGACGGAACTTATCCGAAAGACAGTCTTTTACCTTATCAAACAGAGTTAGTGGAAGAGTTTGGCGTCAGCCGAATGACGATTAAAAATGCGGTGAATATCCTGATTATGGAAGGTTTGCTGCTGACAAAGCGCGGCTTAGGGACCAAAGTTTTGAATCATTCCTTTTGGGGCAAAGATACCTCATCGGTGACAGAATACAAAGGCCTGAGCTATCAGATGAAACAAGAAAAACGGACATTGACTAGCCAAGTCATCACCTTTGAAGTCTGTTTTCCTACAACAAGAATTCAAGAGATGCTTCAGATCACTGCCGAACAACCAATCTATCATGTGATCCGTTTGCGGATCTTAGAAGGCAATCCATACATACTCGAGCATTCCTATATGCCGTTGGATCTGGTCAGCGGTTTGACGAAAGAGATCTTGGAAGAATCCGTCTATGACTATCTACTGCAAGATTTAGGCTACAAATTTGCTGGTGCTTATCGGACTTTTCAGGCTGCCAAAAGCGATGAATACGATCAAACCTATTTAGCGTGCCAAGCAGATGACCCAGTATTGGAATTAGAACAGATCATCTATTTAGAATCGGGACGTCCAGTGGACTATTCCTGCAGCCGCAATCGGTATGATGTTCGTGGCTATTCCATGTTAGACATGAAGCCTGATCTGTTGCAACACCGCAAAAAGTAACGGCTTACAAAATGCTTCTTCAACGAAAAAACGCTTCATAGCTACTGTTGGCTATGGAGCGTTTTTGTTTTGACTTAAGAAGTGGGTTGGTTTTGATCACCTAGTTTGGCTAAGATAGTTTCCGCAACGGCTTTGGGGATGCCAGCTTGCTGGATCTCTTCCACGGAAGCTGCTTGGATGTTTTTTAACGACTTGAAGGTTTTCATCAGCTGTTGCTTGCGTTTTGGTCCTAAGCCAGGAATTTCATCCAGCTTGGAAGAAAAGCTGTTTTTACTGCGCAGTTGGCGATGGAAGGTGATCGCAAAACGATGGACCTCATCTTGGATCCGTTGCAGCAAAAAGAATTCGACAGAATTGCGTTCCAGTTGGATCGGATCTAAAAATTCCCCGAAAATCAACTCGCTGGTTTTGTGTTTGTTGTTCTTCACTAAACCTGCAACGGGAATATCTAAACCTAGCTGGTTATGCAGCACTTCTTGGGCAGCACCGACTTGGGCTTTCCCACCATCGATGATGATCAGATCAGGAAAAGGCAGGTTTTCTTTTAGGACACGAGAGTATCGGCGATAGATGACTTCTTGCATAGAACCATAATCGTCGCCGCCTTGTGCAGTACGAATCTTATATTTCCGATAATCATCTTTAAACGGCTTCCCGTCGACAAAAACCACCATTGCAGAAACCGGATCGGTCCCCATGATGTGGGAGTTATCGAAGGCTTCGATCCGATAAGGTGTCGCGATCCCCATGGCATCGCCTAGACGATCCACAGCACCGATCGTCCGTTCTTCAGTACGCTCGATCAACGCAAATTTTTGGGCCAAGGCAATGCGGGCATTTTTATTGGCCAAATCGACCAATTTCTTTTTGTCGCCTCGTTGGGGCTGCAGGACTTTGGTTTCCAACAGCGCTTCTAATGGGGCAGCATCGACATTTTGCGGAACAAAGACTTCTTTGGGAATGAAGTGTTCATTCTTTTGGTAAAACTGGCCGACGAAGGTCAAGAAATCTTCATCCGCTTCATTGTAGAAAGGAAACAAAGAGACTTCTCGTTCGATCAGCTTTCCTTGACGGATAAAGAAGACTTGGACACACATCCAGCCTTTGTCGACACTGTAGCCAAAGACATCACGGTCCATCAGGTCGGTCAGGGTCATTTTTTGTCGCGTCATGACGGTATCGATCGCTTGGATCTGATCCCGCAGCTCAGCCGCTCGTTCAAACTCTAACGTTTCAATGGCTTCGCCCATCTTCTCTTTCAGGTCTTTCAAAATATCAACGTGACCGCCGTGGAAAAAGTGTTTGACTTGATCAACGATCTTCTGATAATCCTTGGGATCTACATTGTTGACATAAGGACAGACACATTGACCCAAATGATAATAAAGACAAGGCCGCTTTTGAGAAGGACCGCATTTTCGTAAAGGAAAGAGGCGATCCAGCACCCGTTTGGTTTCGTTGGCTGCTCGTGCATCAGGATAGGGGCCAAAATATAAAGCCCCGTCTTTTAAAACTTTACGAGTGATGATCAGACGCGGATAGCGCTCTTTGGTCACTTTAATAAAAGGATACGACTTGTCGTCCTTTAGCATGATATTGTATTTCGGTTTGTTCTTTTGAATCAAATTGATTTCCAGCAATAAGGCTTCCGTATTTGATTCGGTAACGACGTACTCAAAATCATTGATTTCTTGAACGAGCCGTTCGGTTTTCGTATCGTGACTGCCGGTAAAGTACGAACGGACACGATTTTTTAAAATTTTGGCTTTCCCAACATAGATGATTTTGTTATTTTTATCTTTCATTAAATAACAACCGGGTTGGTCAGGAAGCAGCGCTAATTTGTTCTTGATTTGTTCGTTCATTTCAAGATCCTTTCTTACTGGTTTGCTCACGAACTGCAAAAGTAGTCAAAGGGCGGTCTAAGATCCACCGAAAAGGGGAACATTAGAGCCCATAGCCAGTACTCTTCATTTTAGCACAAATTTCTTAAGAAACAATCAAACGGACCAGATCGGCAGCGAGGAAGCGTAATCGTAAGAAAAGGTTAAGAAATCCCACGAGGCGGTGGTTTCCTCCCTTAAAAACAAGTGAATTTATTTGCTTTCTGCTTGCAAGGAATCCTCTTGCGACCACTCCTGAATGAAGGTCCGCAATCCCTCGATGGCTGGTTCTGTGACGGCTTTGCGCTGGATGAGGTAAAATTGCCGCTCAAAATTTTTATCCAGCAGTTGATAGCCAATGCCGTGGGCGGCTCGCTTGGAAAGGATCGAACAGCCGAAGCCTTGTTTCAGTAAAGCGACGATCAATTCATTGCTGGCGATCTCAATGATCGGTCCTTGAATATTTTGTTCCTCTAGATAGCGCTTAGTGTAATAGTAGACACCAGAACTCGCTTCTCGGACGAGCCAAGGACCGACTTGGGGATCGCCAGCTAAGACGAGCTGATCTTTCAAAATCGGGAAACGCAAAATACTTGGTGCAGATAAGGGTTTTTCAATGATCCCTAAATCTAGTTGATGTTGCTCAAGCGCTGTTAAGACTTCAGCGGAGTTCATCATCGATACCCGAAAACGCACCGTGGGAAAGGCGTTGTATAAAGCAATCATCAAGTCAGGCATCAAGGCCATCGCATAGGTATGAGAGATGCCTAGGGCACAGTGGCTTTGATGCTGCGTGTTGGTATGGATCTCGCTGGCGATCGTCGACCACTCATCCAATAAATTCAGTGCCTTTTCGTAAAGGTACTCTGCTTGGGGCGTGGCGATCACGTTTTTGCGACCATTGCGTAAAAAAAGCGGTGTATCCAGGTCTTGTTCCAACTGCTTGATCTGAGCAGAAACCGTGGGCTGCGAAATAAACAGCAATTCGGCAGCTTTCGAAAAATTTTTCGTTTCATAGACCATCTTGAAGGTCTCCAGTAATTTTAACATTGCAATCCCTTCCATTAGAAAATTCAATCATAACTATTATACCAATAAATCCTACTGATCGGTCAATCTGTGTATAATGGATGTTATATGAAAGGATGAAAGCAATGAAGCAACGACAAACAGCTTTGATACTTCCCGGTTTGTTCCTATCCTTTTCGGTAGCCGTCATCGCCCGAATCATGGCTTTGGCTGTGCCAAAATTAGGGGGAGCAACCCTTGCTATTTTATTAGGAATCATTTTAGGAAATACACTGTTCAAGCAAGAACGCTATCAAGTCGGAACGAAGGTTGCGGAAAGTCGGCTCTTGGAATATTCGGTGGTTTTGCTGGGCTTTACCGTCACTTTCCAGACCATCAGTGAAATGGGCCTTCGGGGCTTTCTCTTTATATTGCTGATGATGAGTTTGGTCATTACCGCTGCTTATTTGATAGGGAAAAAAATGGGCTTTAATCAAAAGATGAGCCTGATGATGGCAGGCGGCAACGCTGTCTGCGGGTCCTCTGCGATTGCGGCGATCGCACCAGCCATTGATGCCGATGATGAAGAAAAAGGGCAGATCATCACCTTGGTCAATCTTTTAGGAACAGTGCTGATGCTGACGCTGCCGTTTTTAGGCTTGGCCTTATACGGCGATGATCTGTTGCAAAAAAGCGCCTTACTTGGTGGCACGCTGCAATCCGTCGGACAAGTCGTGGCGGGGGCTAGTTTGATTGATGCCGACACCGTCAAATACGCGATGCTCTTTAAAATCGCACGCATCATCATGTTGGCAGTCGTCGTCATTGTTTTTGAACGAATGACGACAAAGACCCCCACCAAAACCAAAGCCAAAGGCAATCGGCGGCTGCCGATCCCTTGGTATGTGTTGGGCTTCTTGACCATCTGTATCTTGAACAGCTTCTTGCCGCTGCCTAGCTGGTTGAATGAGGGCGCTCATTTTATCAGTACGTGGTTTGAAACGACGGCGTTGGCAGCCATTGGTTTGCGCTTGGATTTCCGCAAGTTTTTAAAAGAAGGCCCGCGCTTTTTATTCTATGGTCTTTCCGTTGGTGCTGTCCAAACCGTGGGTGCTGTTGCATTGATTTGGTTGCTGCGGCTCTAATGTTTTCACATAAAAGCGATCCATCGTGGTATGCTGTGCCGCCAGTAGTGGTTGGGACAATGCGCGAAAGCCGGCTTTTTGATAGACATGCAAGGCAGCTTCTAAAGAATGATGGGATTCTAAATAGAGTTGCCGATAGTCTAGTTCAAAAGCTTTGGCCTCGATCTTCGCCAGCAGGGGATAGCTGAGGCGCTGCCCTTTGGCGGCATCACTGAGATAAAATTTTTGCAGCTCGGCGATTTTCCCTTCTGAATCATAAGCGGCAAGACCACCGCCACCTAAAAGGGTACCCGATTCATCGGTGACGACAAAATAATGGCGGGTAGCAGGATCCGCTGCATAAAATTCACTTAAGTGGTCTAACTCGGGATCAAAATAGGCAGTTCCTGGAACCGCCAACTGGTGGTCGGTCAAGCTTTTGCGAATGATAGCGGCTAAGGGCGCATCATCTTGAGATTGGATCGGACGAAATATCGGCTTCATGCAGTTCCTCCTTAACGTAAAAGTAAATGAATAGCTATAGTGTACCACAGCATCGAGGTAGTGTTTAGTGATGATAAGAAAAGCCATCCTCGCAATGGCGCCCCTCTTTAATAAGAAAACCGCCCCCTCGTTGCCAGGCTCCTAATGTGAAAAGGAGGATGGCGCAACGAGGGGGCGGTTTTTGTGTTCGTCATGGAAGCAGTAATTAGAGCGTTTCACCATTAGAGGCGATCACTTGCTGGTACCACGCAAAGGAATCTTTTTTCAAACGATTCAAGGTTCCTTTGCCGGTATTGTCTTTGTCGACATAGATCATGCCATAGCGTTTTTCCATTTCGCCGCTGCCGAAGCTGACGATGTCAATGATCCCCCAAGGCGTATAGCCTAATAGCGGTACACCATCTTCAACCACCGCTTTTTCCATCTGTTCGATATGCTCTTTCAGGTAAGTGATGCGGTAGTCATCATGGACTTGCTGTTCATCGGTTAATTGATCGTAAGCACCAAAGCCATTTTCTACGATAAATAGCGGCAAGTCATAGCGTTGATAGATCGTATTTAACACATAGCGCAACCCGACTGGATCGATAGGCCAGCCCCAATCAGAAGCACTAATATAAGGATTCCTCACGATTTTTGCTCCCGGGATATCCTCAGTTGGTGTGCCAGCCACTTCATCAAGGGTTGAGATCGTTCCTGACATGTAATAGCTGAACCCAATATAATCAACGGTTCCCCCTTTTAATAGCGCTTGTTCCTCGGGCGTGATCTCAATCGTGATGCCTTTTTTTGCCCAATATTTTTGCACATAGGTTGGGATCTTGCCTCGTACGTGGACGTCGCTGTAAAAATAGCGCCGTTCATTGGCTTTGACGGATGCCATCAAATCAGCTGGCGCACAAGAGTAGGGGTAGACCGGGACATAGGCCATCATACAGCCAATCTGAAACTCTGGATTGATTTTTTTGCCTTCGATCACGGCTGCCGCACTGGCAATCAACTCATTGACGCCCGCTTGAAAGACGAGTGCTTCTTTTTGACTGTCATCCTCGATGATCATGGCAGAATTGGTCCAAACGTGCAGCGGCTCTTGCCCATCTGCTTGATTATTGATCTCATTGAAAGTCATCCAATACGTCACTTTGTCACGATACCGTTGAAAGACAGTCTTAGCGAATTTGACAAAGAGGGGAATCACTTCTTTGTTAGCAAACCCACCAAATTCTTCATAGAGGGCGCAGGGCATTTCAAAGTGGGACAAAGTGATCACGGGTTCGATGCCATTTGCCTGCAATTCTTCGAAAAGATCATCGTAATATTGGAGACCGGCTTCATTTGGTTCTTCTTCTGTTCCAGTTGGATAGATCCGGCTCCAAGAAATCGATGTCCGTAGACATTTCAAGCCCAGTTCTTTGAATAACTGGATATCTTCTTTGTAGCGGTGATAAAAGTCAATGGCTTCATGGTTCGGGTAATATTCCCCTTCAATGACGCCTTTGGTGATTTTACGGGGAATACCGTTGCCGCCGGCCGTCATGACATCGGCGGTACTCATTCCACGACCAGCAACATTCCAAGCGCCTTCCGCTTGATGGGCAGCGATCGCGCCGCCCCATAAAAAATCTTTTGGCATTTTTGCGGACATAAATTTCATTCCTCCTCGACTCATTCGTTTGCTTATAATTCTACTTTTTGGGAACGGTTAGAGGCGATCACGAATGGCAAATAGATCAAGACCGAAATCGCAAGACAAACGACACCGACAACCGCAGCGATCGCATTTCCTCCAGTTCCTAAAAAGAGATTAATGATTCCGGGGGTCGTCCATGGTACCCCAATCGCTGGGGTCGGCATGATCGGCCAGACAACAGTGACAAAATAACCCACTAAAATATTGACCATTGGCGTTAAAATAAACGGAATGATCATGATTGGGTTCAAGACGATCGGTAGACCGAAGATCATCGGCTCATTGATTTGGAAAATCCCTGGAACTAAGGACATCTTAGCGATCTCACGTTGTTCTGGACGTTTTGAGGCGATGAAAATCGCAATGATCAAGCCCAATGTCATACCAGTTCCGCCCATATTTGCGAACATATCATTTAAAACGCCCCAAGTTTCTTTGTAAGGAACGTCCCACAAGGAGCCGCCTTGGTTGATAAAGTCTAGGTTAGCTAGGTCCTGTTCGGTAAAAATCGCTGAACGAACCGCATTCAAAGTATTTGGTCCATGGATCCCGATCGCAAACAACGTAGTTTGCAAGAACGCCAAGATCAAGACACCGACGACATTGCCCCCCAGATCCCGCAATGGACTTTGGATCCCATTATAAATCAGTTCATTGATGCCTTCTGGTGCGATCATCAAAACTAAGAAATTGATCAAAGCAGTGACTGCCACGATGATCACGATCGGAATCATGCCAGAAAAGGAACGAGAAACTGCTGGCGGTACCATTTCAGGCATTTTGATCTGCAGTCGTTTGACTTTGAAAAGCTTCGGCAAGAATTCACCGACCAAACAAGCCACGATCATAGCTACGAACAACCCTTGGGCGCCTAAATATTGTGTGGAGATCACATTGACATCTTCTACTGCAAAGGAGGTCGGGTACAAGATCATAAAGGCAGCGACACTTGTCAAACCAACTAGCGTAGCATCTGCTTGGAAATGTTTGGCTAAAAGTTGGGCAACAAGAAACGCAATGAATAAACTCATGATGTTGATGGTCCCGTTCGCCACGGAAGCTAGGACTTGCTGGGCACTTTCCAGATTTGGGAAAAGTCGATTCAGTTGAAATAATTGCACGATGAAACTTTCATTGGAAAATAAAATATTGTTGACCAAAATAACGAGAGAAGAAGCGATGGTCAGTGGGAAAATCAGCATGAACGCATCCCGGATCGCTGCTACGTGGCGTTGATTGTTCAACTTTGTTGCGATTGGTACCAACGAGCGGTCTAACAGGTCATTGAATTTTTGCATAATAATAACACCTTTCCTTAATTGATGCCATCATTATAGCGAATGAAAGCGGCTAAAAGTAAGCGGATACGGATTCCGTACATATCTCTCAAGAAATGAAAAAAATTCCGCAGCCGGAACACAGTGTTACAAAAAAAGATGGTTCAGTAAACAGAACCATCAAGGGTTGGAACGATAATCTTGCAAATAACCGATCAGTGTTTCTAAAATCGCTACTGAAGGCAATTGACTAGTCAAATCAAGAAAGATGTCTTTGCGTTCCTCTTTGATCGCATACTCGATCGAATAATCGCACAGGCGTGCCAACGTACTTTCCCGATTGGGGGTAATGCAATATTTTTGCACGATTGCCTGATTCTCTAAGCCAGTAATGACTTCGATCAGTTCTTTGGTTTCACCAGAGACACTCAGAAAAACCAAAACATTTTTTTGATCTTTACGCAAAAAACTTTTGATCGGGTAGGTCAGCTCGTCTATGCTGATACTAAAGTACCCGAGACTGGCCAACTTGCGGGCAACGTATTGCGCGATCGCACCGGATGCCCCCATCCCCATAAATAAGATCAAATCAGCATCCCGCATCGCTTCGGCAAGTTTTCGTATTTGGTATTCCGCATCAGGGTGGAAGATCTGCATATTCAAGCCTTTGATGCGCGCTTCTAAACCTAAGTGTTCCGGATGCGCATCAAAATGAGCTTTTTCTAAATGATTTTTGATATAGAAGCGAAATTCTGGAAACGACTGAAAGCCGACTTTTTGAATAAAACGAAAGACCGAAGTCGAAGAGACATGAGCATCATCGGCAATGTCGCGTACGCGCATATACGGGATCTTTTCTAAGTGATTGACGATAAAACGGTAGATTTCTTGTTCTACCGCAGAGAGCTTGTTCAAGTTTAATTGTTCAAAAAGCGCCATGCTGGTTCCTCGCTGTCCTAGATAATCAATTTACACCAGTATAGCATATTCGAACTTTTAACGGTGCAGCTGTTGGTGGATCTGATAGACTGCGCCGATCAAGCCGGCATCGTTTTTTAGCTTCGCTGGACGAACAGGCGCGATGGTTTGTCCGCGCAAATAATTGATCGCTTCATGCCGTGTTTCCGTGATCGTCAAGCGAGCCTGCAGGCGTTCCCAGAAATAAGGATTGGCGCTGATGCCGCCGCCGATCAACACCAATTCTGGGTCAAAACAGCTAATCAAATTGATCAGTCCTACAGATAAATCCGTTAGAAATTGGTCCGTCAGCTTCAGCGCCAACGCTTCGCCTTGCTGCGCGCGGTCAAAAATTTCTTTGGCGTCTTGGGTGGGTTCAAAGCCAGGAACTGCTGCGCCAGCTAAATTGTAGAGGCGAATCAAGCCGCCCACGACGGCAGTTTTTTTATTGATGGAACTTTCCTCGATATTGCCTTCTTCTGGCAGCTGATCGATCACCATCCAGCCAAATTCACCAGCCATGCCATGAGCACCTCGGTAGACTTGGTTATTGATCACGATCCCACCGCCTACACCAGTGCCTAGGACAAGACACAAATAGTTGGCAGCCTCTTGCGCATTGCCGATCCATTTTTCAGCAATCGCTGCTGCATTGGCATCATTTTCCACCGCCACAGGCAATCCTGTACGCGCTTCCAAGGCTGCTTTAAAATTTTCACCATACAACGATTTGATAGCGCCCGCCGTTAACATAAACCCGTCTTTTTGAACGATCCCTGGGGCACTGATCCCAATACCATCAATCGTGTGGCGGCTCTGGGCATCTTCGATGATCGTGAGTAGATCCTGATAAAACTGCGCTGGCTCATAACTTGTGGGGATCGCTGATTTTTCAAGGATCACGCCGGTTTCATCCAAAACACCATATTTAATACTTGTTCCGCCAATATCAAATCCTACGTACATTCTTCTTCCTCACCTTCTAAAACATTGTTGCCTTAAGTGTACCATCTGGCAGGAGGAATTTTTTTCTTTTTTCAGATATTTTTTGCCTGCCGTTTCCGCTGCATCCAAATAAAACAAAATGTCACTTTTGCCTTCCTGATTGGTGCCTTTGTATACCTCCGTATCCAGACCTCCGATGCGAAAGCCTGCCCGCAAGTAGAACAGACAGGCAGAAGGATTGTTGTCCTGCGCTTGCGTGTAGATGCCGCGATAGCCCTTGGCAAGGGCCGCTTTCAGTGCCTGTTGGATCAGCAGTTGACCGACTCCTTGCTGGCGGTAGTCTGTGTTGACTTTTAAGTCATAGAGGTACAGATACTTGAAAAAAGCGTCTTGAACGATTGCTAAGCCGATGCATTTTCCATCATCATAAGCACCGATAAACAGACTGTTTCGGCTCATTTCATCATAGCAATAATTTTCATCTGGGAAACGCATCGTCTGAATGTCTTCAGGTGCAAATTTACAGATCGTGTACTGCCAGCTGCCCTCATTATAAGACGGCAGCATTTTCCCCCATAAGGAGAAGGGTTCGTTTTTCAAGCGGATATCAGCTTGGTGTTCTTGATCGATCCGTTTGATTTCTAGCATGGGGCACCTCGATTTTCTATAGATTTCAATCATGAGTATTTAAAAGTAAGTTGTTGCAGTTTAGTTTACTACAAAGAATGAAAAATCACGATACTTATTAAACAGTCTAGTCTTCCTGTGAGAAGGGACGATTTTGTAGGAGAACTTAGTTGTTTGTCTATACGTTGAGGTTGGAAAAAGCAGAAATATTCCATTGATACCTTAGTCACAATGACCGACGGAAAAATACGCCTTAAGTTTGATTATATTTATCGCTTGTTTTTTTATACTGAAGGTAGATAGAAAAAACGGAGGACAATCACTTGAAGAAAGCAATTAGTATGATCCTGCTCGTGTTAACGATCGGGACCGTAACATTGGTTACATGGTCTTATTTTACGAAAGATGATTCCAGCGAACTGGTTCAGCTGGTGGATCGTTTCAATCCGTTCGTACCGGAGAAAAAGGTCTATGTCAAAACATCCGACGAGTATGGCGTGTTGCAAGAACACGATTCCTACGAATATACACAAGAAGGAGTCAATGAAGATGGGCAAAAGATCAAAATCACGTTTTGGGCACCACAAAAGCTAAAAGAAAATGCCTACCTAGAGCTTGATGCAAAGGGCAAACATGTGGAGTCGTATCAAGAGGTGACCGAGCAAGATCTCCCTGACGCCGTCAAAGACGAGTTGGTTACGACTCATTGATCATCAAGCCTGCTTGAAAAAAAGGACAGGAAGTCATTTCCCGCAAGTTGGGAGATGGCTTTTTTCGTGCATTCACTTAGAGAAAAGCTCGCCAAGATTTGATTTAGGTGAAAAAGATTAGAGGATGATAGAATTTTCAGAAAAAATAGATAATTTTTTCAATTCTTAGTTGCAATAGCAGAAGCGTCTGGTATTCTCTATGAGGTAGTTTAAAAAAATCATTTATATAATTAAAAATAGCAACAGTGAGAGAATCACCTTGTATGGAGGATCAACGGTTTTCAAGGAGGAACCTATGACAGAAAAAAATCAATTAAAAAAGCAGATGAAAACCAGACATATCACTATGTTGGCACTAGGTGGCGCCATCGGTGCTGGCCTATTCAAAGGCAGCGGTGAAGCGATCCAGTTAGCGGGACCTGCGGTCTTGCTGGCGTTTATTTTTTGCGGGCTGATCTTATTTGTCGTCATGACAGGACTGGGACAGTTGGTCTTATCTGACCAAAAACAACATGGCCTTTCGGGCTTAGTCCAGCCATATCTTGGCGTGCATACAGCCGATTTCATCGACTGGATCTACTGGTCGATGTGGATGATCAACATCATCGCCGAAGCAGTTGCTGCCGCAAGTTTTTTGCAGTTGTGGTTTCCCAATATTCCAGCTTGGATCTTTGTGTTGATTTTGGCACTACTCACGACCATCATCAATTTGTTTTCGGTTCGCTTGTTTGCGGAAACGGAATACTGGCTTTCCTGGGCCAAAATCAGTGTGGTGATCGCGTTGATCTTGGTGGGTCTCTATCTGGTTGCCACGCAAATCTTTGATTTGGGCTTTTTCCCGACGATGAGCCAAATGACAGACTATGGTGGTTTTGCCCCTCATGGTCTCAAAGGATTTATCAATTCGTTATTGGTCGTAATCTATTCGTACGGCGGTTCTGAATTAGTAGCCATTACGATCAGTGAAGCAGAAAATCCCAAAAAAGCGATCCCGCAAGCAATCAAAGGAGTGATGACTCGGATTGCCGCTTTTTACATCATTCCCTTGTTTCTTTTACTGATCATTTATCCGTGGAATCAATTAGCCGATCCAAATGTCAGTCCTTTTGTGATGGTGTTTCAAAAAATCCATGTCCCGTTTGCCTCCGACATCGTCAATTTAGTGATTATTTTGGCTTTGTTTTCGTCAATCAATTCTGGAGTCTATGCTTCTTCAAGAACGTTGTTTTTCCGATTAAGCAACAATGGCCAGAAAAAAAGCCGCTTTACGATGCTGAATAAAAACAGCGTGCCCCAACGAGCGATCATGTTTTGCAGCGGTACTTTATATCTTGGAGTCGTTCTTTCTTACTTTTTAGGCGACAAACTCTTCAATTATCTAGCAGGCTCCCTGTCTTATACTGTATTGCTGATTTGGTTGTTGATCAGTGTGGCGGCGTTTGTTTTGGTACGCAAGCAGCAGAAAATGGGCTATACGATTTTTTTGGGTGGGGCGATCCTTGCGTTGCTTTTGCTGTTTGCCGGTATCTTGATCACTAACCCATTAGCGGTCACAGGTTTCACCGCATTGCTGTATACGATCATTTTTCTTAGTTTTTATTGGAACCATCGAAAAATAGGGGAAACCAGTGAAAAAAGTTGAAGAAACATCCCTTAAGACATAAACTGATGGAGAAGGAACCCCGCGTTCGGTTGTTTCTTCGGTTCTCAGGAATGTGACGATAAAATAAAGTGTAGGAGAAAACGATAATGGTTAATTTTTGGACATTGATTTTCGGTACCCTCAGCTGGGTCGTGGTGGAAAGTCTGCTTTACAATCCGATGCATAAGTGGGGCAAGTTTTGGGCGAAAGAATCAGGAATGGCAGAGAAGATGAACGGTCAACAGATGACGACCGGAGACATGCTCTTTACCTTTGGCGGAACGATCGTTGGTGGGATTCTCTTATCGGCAGCGACCTATCAAGTCGTCTATTGGTTTGCCACATTCGATCATGATGGTTGGCTGATGACCTCCTTGCAAGTCGCTTGCTTATTGTGGTTAGGGGTTTATGGGGTCGCCACCTTCGTGATGGCTGTTTACTCGGGACAGTCCCGCAAATTAGTCGGGTTGCACCTTGTGAATGGGTTTCTAGGAGTGATCGTTTTAGGACTTGTTGTCGGACTAATTGGACAATAGGCAGCGATCATACTACGGAACGGGCTTTCAACGACATCAAATGAAGCAAGTAATCCTAATAAATGTAGAAAACCAATCTTTTTAATAAGGTTGGTTTTTTGTGTAAAATTAACGTAACTACAAAAAACAGCTATGTAAGCAAATAATTTGTGCTATACTGAAAGCAACTGAATCGAATAGGATAAACCAAACCACGCGAAAAATCATGAAAGAAGGAAACTGAGGCACAACGAGGAGGGGGAAATGAAAGTGAAAAGCAAGTTAGGTAGAGGAATATTTGCTACCGTTTGTTTAGCGGCGTTATTTTTTTTGGCAAGCTGCAGTCGCTCAGGGGTTGACTCTGCAGCTGCGAATCAAGTATTGACCAATAGCAACAGTCATCAACAATATGCTTTGTATCTATTTGAAGATGGAAAGATCACTGTCAATAAAACGCTGACTTTTTTTACCAATCCGAATCAATCACCTGCGGATATCGCGGAGAAACAAGAAGAACAGTTAGCGCAGATCAATGAACATCTGCAAGCAGAGTTTCCCAAAAGCAAAGCACTGACTGCGGCAGACATTGGTCCTATGCACACTTTTGAAGTGACAAATGCCCATGTGATCATTGATCAAGAGAAAAAGGAAGTGCGCATGACTGGTGATGATTTTGAGAAAGTATTCAAAATGGCGGACAACAATGACAAGCGTCTAATCGATGACGAACAAAACGAGTACGAGTTTTCTTACGATGAGAAATAGCAAGTGATAAAAAAGCGGCTGTCTCCGAAGAGACAACCGCTTCAGACTGTGGACAAACCTTAGGCAAAAATGAGGTTTGTTTTTTTTCGTTGCAAAATATTAGTGACTATTACGGAAAACATTTTGCGCAAGGAGTAAGTCCGCGACTTTGCGCTTCTGCTAAAGTGGCAGGCGTGTAGGTACCGTTGCCGCATTTTCTCGTATGATATTTCGAACCTGTTGGTGTAACGAGGACCGACGTTTGGGCTTGATTGCTAGCAGCGGCTGGCTGACTTTGTTCTGGCACAGCGGCGGCTGCCTGCCGTTCTTCCTCCGCCTTAGCTTGTGCGGCTGCTTGTTCGTTGGCAGTGATCGTTTGCGCCACTGTTTTCGTTCGAGCAGCTAATTCCTCATCGGGGGTCTTGAGACGAGCGACAGCATCTTTTGCACGAGCAAGGGTATCTTTTGTCGGCTCCGCCTCTGCCGCTTCCACCGCTTGGACAGCTTCTGCAACGAGTGCTTCTGCTTCTTTCTCAGAAATCTTAGTTTCTACAGTGGATAACCGACCTTCAAACGTTTCCTTGTTCAAAACCGCTTGTGCGACCAATTCTTTTGCCTGATCGAAATCCCTGCGCTCAAGAGAAGCTTCAGCGGTATCAAGGGCTTTGCCGATGGCAAGGTGTTCTTCAACTACAGCTAGCCGAGTAGCGAGATCTTCGTAGGTTTTACTTAAAGCATGAATCAGCGTCACGGCTTCGTCATAATTCTTTTGGTTTGGCTGGGTTTCGGCAAGAGCCAGTGCCGTCTCAGCTTTTTCCAGTGCTGCTTGTTCTTGTCTTTCAGCTTGTAAATTTGCTAGAAATGCGCGAGAAGGTTTGACGTTGACGACTTCTTCTTTGGTGCTTCCACCCATTGAGGCTTGGAGAGTAAATTCCTGTTCCTCTTCATCTTCAAGTTGCACGGTGTAAGAAAATGTTTCGTCCGCCAGCGAAACCTCCACCCCGTTGATCGTCAGTTGCGCTTCTGGGTTGGTTTGACCCGTAATCGCCGCTTCGCCTTGCTCGTTGGTAACCAGTTCTGCTTCATCTACGTGAAGCTCCGGTGTTGCTGCAGGAGTCATTAATGCCCCGCCAATCAATAAGAGAAAACCACCCATAAAAATAACGATCTTGTTGCGAAGCGGCTTTTTCTTGATCAACCCAAGAATAAAAAAGATTCCGCTTACAACCATTGTCAAAAAACCAATAAAAAAAATAAACATCCCCATAACTTTCTTCATTTCCTTTCTTGTGAATATTTCAATTATAACATTTTTCCTAACTTATAAGCCATCCATAACCGGTAATCAATGCTGATAAGAGTAGAAGGGAGGAGCAATCGCAAATCAATGTCTATTTTTATCAATAAAAAATAGATTTACTTTATTTTTTGTTATAATATGATACGTAACTGGGTGTTTTATCTGTATTGTCTTTTTCGAAAGGGCACTTAGTTTTAGTACGTTTTTTTACTTCATCACTGAAAAAAGACGTTAAGATCATACATAATGAAACGAGCAAACATCTGTAAATCAGCAGGTTCCTGTGGTATCTTCCCCCAAAAGCCGCCATAAAAATAGACGGTTCTCCCCTCTAAAAAATCAACTAGGTTATCAACAAGAAAATATGTATTCAAAAAAAGGAGTAAAAATGAAAATCACCCAAATTCAATGTCCCAGCTGTTTGGGACGTCTAGAAGTTGATTGGGACTCAGGAAAAGCTGTCTGTCAGTATTGTTTGAACGAGTTGCTGATCAAACCGGAACTTCGAAAAACGGAACAAAAGAAACCAGAGGCCACACTCAAAGATTTAGCGCACATTCAAGGATCAGTCAAAGAAGGCTTCTATCCCTTTGCCTATGACGAAGAGGGGTGTCTCCAGGCCTTGAAAAAGCAGCTGGCTTGGCAGGACACCATTTCGGAAAGTGTCTTTTTTGAGCTCGAATTAGTTCAGCTGAAACGTGTATTTATCCCCCTGTATTATTTTCAGATCGACTATGAAGCCCAAGTAAGAGGGGCTTATGTGCATCAGGAACAGCAGAGGGGACAGGGGCGTATCAGTGCCAGTATTCATTTACATAGCAGTGGCAACACCACGGTTTTCAGTGAAGTGTTTCCGACGGATGCCCAAAAAGAGGCTGACTACAGTATCAATGGCAAACTGCCGCTGCATATTAAAAAAGGAGCCGCTTATTGCACAGAGATGCAGCAGTTTTCGGCACATAACCAAGACGTCCAAGTGCTACCTTTTGATATTTCTAGAGAAACGGCACTCGCTGATCCCCATTTATTGGAAGCCTTTGAAGCGGGAGCGAGAGACTATTTGATTGGAACAGAAACCCCAAGCGAGCTTCAACTAACCCTTTTTCCTAAGCATTGTGATACGGAAAAACTGTATTTTCCTTATTACATCGGCGAATTCAGGTACGGAAACCAAACCTATTCTTTCGTGGCTGATGGTACCGATGCTGAACAGCTCTTTCCAACCGAGCTTCCTGAATGTGAACAGCTGGTGCAAGTCAAGAAAAGTTTTTCTAGGACCAGCAGTGTTCTTTGGCGGTTCTGCTATACCTTCTTTTTTGTGGGATTTTTTTCTGGAATTACTTCGAATCTTCTATTTGATGGGTTTTTATTACCGGCTGTTGCCTTTAGTCTGCTCGCTTCAGCGGTCATCTTGCTGATTGCTTGTCTTGCGACTTGGTATTTCTTGCTCGTACCAGAGGTCAAGTTTTTCTCAGAATACGGCAGATTCAAAGCGGAACTTTCTCAAGCATTGAGTCAGCCGGATGCATCAACAGCTGCCGTGAAGAAAGCTTTTGATGCGCGTAGGAAGAAACTCGTCCGGAAAACAGTATTTTACAGCAGTCTCGAAAATATGGCGTTTGAATTCGCCTTGATCCTTTTTTTAGCATTCCTGATTTGGTATTTCGGTTTTTATGGCTTATCGCTTCTAGTGCTGCTGGCGTTTGTCAGCTGGAATACGATCCGTATTTTTACAACGAATAGCTCCGATACCTGTATCAAAACGAAAGGATGATCTCATGGATATCATTCCCATTCAATGTCCCCATTGTTTAGGGGAACTAGAAGTAAACTGGGGTGTTGGCACGGCAGTCTGTCTGTATTGCCGAGGCAAAATGGTCATCAAATTGCCCTTTGACCACGCCAAAATTGACCAGTCCAGTTCCCTGACGGACAAACAGCTTGCGCTGACCCAGCTGGCAGCTCTCCTGAAGAAAATCAGTCTGTCATCTGTTGCTCCTAGGGAAAACGCACCATCAGCCGACGTTTTCGTTGGACGGGAGCAGCCAAAACCAACGTCAGGAAACCAGGCGTCTCCGATTCAAAGGGCGCCCATCCATCAGCACAACCAGCGACAAAACCGTTTGACTGCCTTTTTTCAAAAACAAAATTTTTTGTTCTATTTCTCTGGAGAAAGACAAGTGCTGCCACGGCAATGGCAAAGCCAAGTCCTTGCTAGTTTTCAAGTGCCTGAAACGGAGACACCTCTGGCGCTGCTAACGGCAAAGATGACTGGCAAGAAAGCGAATGCGGGGCTACTTTTTGGTATCGAGCGAGTGTATTTGTGCACGTACGAAAAGAAAGAAAAACGAATAGCCAGTTTTTCGTGGAGTATTTGGAAAACTCTTTCCTTTTCGTTCCAACATAAAATCTTTGGCAGTTTTTTGGTGGTTCAACAGGAATATCGTGTTCCTCTCCAAGCATTGGGCTTTACGACCCAATCATTTTTGCAAGAATTACAGCAGTTGTTGCAAGAGTGGGAGGCTGGCTAGTGCTGAGTATCAATAAAATCAAATAACGGATCAATTTATTGGTCAAAAAAAACAAAGAGAGCGTCGCAAACAGCGGCGCTCTTTTTTTATTCATTTGGTTTCTAGGTTTCCAACTCAGCGTCGTTGGTTTCTGATAAATACTCGGCTTCATCGTTTAAAAGACTGGCCGTCGTTCGCAGCGTGTCGTAAGAATGCAAAACGGCAGCGAGGCTTTTTTGTGAATCACTGATTTTCATGGTCGTCGAATCGGCACTATCTAACACGACTAAGGCTTGTTGGTTGATGGCTTGCATGGTTGCGGCAATGGTTTGGGTCAACTGCTTGGTCTGTTCGGCTAATTTTTGCATTTCATCGGCAACTACCCGAAAACCAGCTGCCTGTTCGCCGATTCGTGCTGTTTCGATGGAAGCGTTGAAGGATAGCAGTTTGGTTTGTTGTGCAATGCGGTCGATGTCATGCAGCACCGCTGTCACCTGTTGGCTATCCATTTCTAAGGCATGGGTCGTTGCTTGATTTTGATCAGACAGCCGTTTGACTTGCGCCAAGTTCTCTGACAAATGATCGACTTGCTGGTGCCCGTTGGCAGAAAGTCGTGTCAGGGAGGCAGCACTTTCTTGCACTTTTTTGATAGTGACCGCTAAGGCTTGTTCTCTTTGGGTAATGTCAAAAGCGATTTTGACGACGTTGACGACTTCTTGCTGCTCATCGAGGACAGGGAAGTAGCTCCCTTCTAAAATCAGTTTTTCTCCTTGTTTGTTTTTCCGAATGATTTTGTCTTGAAACCGTTGCTTTGAGTAAAGCAGTTGATTCCAGAAAGCTTGGTAATCCGTACTGACAGCATAATGGTCAAAACAAAAGGTCCGATGCGGTAAGCCAATGATTTCTTCTTGGCTGTACCCTAGGATATCAGTCATGTTGGCATTGGCGAAAACAACTTCTTTTTGCGGATCAAAGACTATGACAGCGAGTTCTTGAAAAATAGCAGCGAGCAGACGGTTATTTTGTGTTTCATCTAATGTGAATTTCATACGTACTTACCTACGCCTTTCAGTTTTTGGGAAGTTTACACAGCGAGTGTCTTACAGTTATCGGTCATGAAGGCAAGGCAGTTAAGAGTGCAAAAACCACCTTTTTTGTCGAACAAAATGCCTGGAAACAGAAGAAAGCAAGATTCTTTGCATCAGAATGACTTGGTGGTACCCTTAAGGTCAACATGAACGATTTCAAACAAAAGGAGAGAATCGTATGACAGATAGAATTTCGTTGGAAAAAGCAGCCGTTGAATTTAGTGAGGCAAATGCACCGCACCCACGGATCTATGAATTACCGCCAGAAGAAGGGCGCGCATTATTGGAACAAGTCCAAGAGTCACCCGTCAATAAATTGGCGGTTGAGATAGAAGATCAGACCGTTGATACAGGCGAATGGGGGACCATCAATGTTCGTTTTGTTCGTCCTGAAGGAAATCATGCGATTCTCCCTGTCATTTATTATCTCCATGGCGCGGGTTGGGTCTTCGGCAGTGCCGCGACTCATGATAAATTGATCCGTGAATTGGCGGTACGAACCAACTCGATCGTCATTTTTCCTGAATATAGTCGTTCACCAGAAGCAAAATACCCAACGGCAATCGAACAAAATTATGCGGTCTTGCAGCAATTACCGGGATTTGTCGATGTCAAAGGCTTAGACCTTAGCCGTTTGACCGTGGCTGGCGATTCCGTAGGTGGGAACATGGCGACCGTTATGACCTTGTTAACGAAAGCCCGTGGTGGCATTCCGATCGCACAACAATTATTGTTCTATCCGGTGACAGATGCCCGCTTTGATACGCCTTCGTATGAAGCATTCGGTGAAAATTATTTTCTGACCAAAGAAGGGATGCAATGGTTCTGGGATCAATACACGACGGATGAAACACAGCGGAATCAAATTACCGCTTCTCCTCTACGCGCGACCAAAGAGGAGTTAGCCGATCTGCCGCCAGCGTTGATCATTACAGGCGAAGCAGATGTCTTGCGGGATGAAGGGGAAGCCTATGCGCAGCATTTACGAGCAGCTGGCGTGGAAGTCACCCAAGCACGGATGCAAGGGATCATCCATGATTTTGTGATGGTCAATGCGATGGATCAGACCCAAGCCGCACGAGCTGCCATGATACTGGCTGTCGGTTGGTTGACGGAAAAAAATGTCCCCGCAGAATAAGAAACCGACGAAAGAACTTCTTTTTAAGCGGTGTTCTGATACAGAAAAGGATGTATGGAGTGGAGCGATCCACTCCTTTTTTTGTCGGAAAAATGGAAAGACATACACCTGCAGTCTGAAGCAAATGCAAACGCTCTCTAAAAAACCGCGTTTTTATAGTACAGATATTAATAAGTGTTTTTCGTTGATAAATAAATAAAAAGTGCTATTATATGTATTGTGATTAATACAGTTTTTGAAAAGAGGTAATACAGTGAGTGCAAAAGGATCAGAAATCATTGTTGAAAGTTTAGAAAATCATCGGGTGCCTTATATCTTTGGGATTCCTGGTGCAAAAATCGATGGCGTCTTTGACGTGTTGAGTGAACGGGGACCAGAGTTGGTTTTGGCACGACATGAACAAAACGCGGCATTTATGGCACAGGCAATCGGTCGCCTGACAGGAGAGCCAGGAGTCGTCATTGCAACAAGTGGACCAGGAGCCAGTAATTTAGCGACTGGGTTGGTCACGGCAACTGCCGAAGGCGATCCCGTCTTGGCACTAGCAGGCCAAGTGAAGCGTTCTGACCTTTCAAAATTGACCCACCAAAGCATGAATAATGCGGCGTTGTTTGCGCCGATCACGAAATTCAGCAGTGAAGTCCAAGATCCTGAAACCCTTTCTGAAAGTATTGCCAACGCTTTTCGCATCGCAAAAACAGCGAAAAAAGGGGCGAGCTTTTTATCCATTCCTCAAGATGTGACAGACGGAACTGTCCAAGGGGCAGCGATCAAACCACTATCTTCGCCTAAATTAGGCAGTGCCGATGCAGAAGATATCCAGGCACTCGTCGATCGGATCAAAGAAGCCAAACTGCCCGTCTTACTCTTAGGGATGCGGGCTTCAGGCGTCAAAGAAACACAAGCGATTCGTCATTTAGTTGCAAAAACTGGGTTGCCTGTCGTAGAGACCTTCCAAGGCGCTGGGATCATTTCTCGTGAATTAGAAGAGCATTTCTTTGGCCGCGTCGGCTTGTTCCGCAATCAGCCCGGTGATATGCTGTTGAAACGCAGCGACTTAGTGATCGCTGTGGGGTACGACCCGATCGAATACGAAGCTCGCAACTGGAATGCGGAAAAAGATGCCCGCGTGATCGTCATCGATGAAGTACCGATGGAGATCGATCCATTTATGCAGCCCGAAGTTGAACTGATGGGCAGTATCGCGAAAATTATTGAACAGCTATCAAAAGCCATCGATCAGTATCACTTGAGCGAAGACGCTCGCAACTATTTAACGACGCTGCAAACCAAACTCAATGAAAAACCAGCGGATGTCGAAGGCAGCAACAATACCTTACATCCCCTAGAAATCATCGATGCTTTGCAACAAGAAGTGACCGATGACATGACGGTGACGGTGGATGTCGGCAGCCACTACATTTGGATGGCCCGTCATTTCCGCAGCTATGAGCCACGACACCTGCTCTTTAGTAATGGCATGCAGACCTTAGGAGTCGCTTTGCCATGGGCGATCGCTGCAGCGCTCGTGCGACCAAATACTCAAGTGATCTCTGTATCTGGCGATGGTGGCTTCTTGTTTTCTGCCCAAGAGTTAGAAACAGCCGTCCGTTTGAAACAAAACATCATTCACTTGATTTGGAATGACGGTACCTACAATATGGTGAAATTCCAAGAAGAAATGAAATATGATCGTGCTTCTGGGGTTGATTTTGGACCAGTTGATTTCGTAAAATATGCCGAAGCATTTGGTGCCAAAGGTTTGCGGGCAACCACTAAACAAGAATTGATGGCAGCCATCGAAGAAGGCTTTGCCACGGATGGTCCAGTGATCATTGACATCCCTGTGGATTATTCAGATAATGCCGATCTGGGCAAAACGATCCTACCTGATCAATTTTATTAAGACCAAAGGAGCAGCAAGATGAAAGTGAAAAACAAAAGTTATTTATATCAGCATGGTACCCTAGGTGGGTTGATGCAGGATTTAATGGATGGCACGGAGCAAATCGGCAAAATGCTTGAATATGGTAATTTTGGGATCGGTACGTTGGCTGGTTCCAATGGGGAAGTAATTATTTTAGATGGTGAAATCTACCATGTAGACGAATCGGGCAAGGTGCAAGTGCTCCAAGGAAATGAAGGAACCCCTTATGCGGCAGTCGTTGATTTTTCTGCGGCGAAGCACCTACAGGTCAGCCAAGAGATGACCGATGAAGAAGTGAAAAATCACGTCCTGACAGAAGTCAGTCCGAATTTGTTTTCCGCTGTCAAAATCCATGGGGTATTTGCCAAGATGCACGTCCGCGTTGCCCCAAAGCAAGAAAAACCGTACCCAAAATTCATTGAGATCATCCAGCATCAGCCGGAATTTCAAGCAGAAGATATCAGTGGTACGATCGTCGGGTTCTTTACCCCGTTGTTGTTCCACGGTGCTGCGGCCGCCGGTTTCCACCTGCATTTTATTAGTGATGACCGCACATTTGCTGGTCATGTCTTGGACTTTGAAGTGGCGGCAGGCGAAGTCGAATTGATGGAACTAGCTGAATTTCGTCAGCATTTTCCTATTGATAATCAAGATTACTTGCAGCGGGAGATCGATGTTGCAAAAATCGCCAAAGATATTGAATCAGCGGAATAAGCAACGGTAGATTTCTTAATAGACAAACGATAAAAAGCAAGCTAGAATCGCATTCTAGCTTGCTTTTTGTTATGGACGGTTTTTTGTAGCATGACAAGCTACCCGTGTTCCCTTGAGATCTCCTTTGATTCAGAAATCGCAAATCAATTGTTATCTAATACGACTAAGCGTAATATTCGTGTGTTGATTTTATTCAATAATCGATTCCAGTCGGAGGCATCGGGGATCGGTTTTAGCAAGATGCTTTCGACGTCCAATAAATACTCTGTAGCATATTCAGAGTAATTAGTAATCAAAAGCTCAATATTTTTTTCCTTCAAATATTCGTGTGACAGTTCATTCGAATCAGGATAGTACATCGTATGATAGGCACCTAGGTAGCGACGAATAATATTTTCAGCATACTCGCAGACATATTCATTGCCTTCAAAAATCACGGCAATCGTCCGTGGGGAGCCCCAGTTTGCTTCCTTGATGGATTCCATGTACATAGTGAGACTGGCACAAAAGTCATTTAAGTATTTTCGAGAATAGAGCTTTTTCACTAAGGTGTGTGTAAAGAGGAAATCATAATTTTTTTGATACTCTTTTGCGAACTTCTCTTTGACAAATTGATTTAAATCATCAATGTTTATGTTCATAGTCAAAGAGAGCAATTCTCGTAACTTTACTACGATGAAAAAAGACTCAAGCCAAAGGAAGTCTTTTCGTTCATCGAGACTGTTGCCTTGGTTTTCTGCATAAAAATCGCTGACGATCTGTTTAATTTCAGGCCAATAGTTATATGTTCGACAAAATTCTTCGCAAGAAGGACTATTGATTTTACGACGGCAAATAATACAGGTGAAAATATAAACAGCTTCTGCCTTAGGAAGTTCATAATTAAAATGTCGTTGCATGATTTTTTGCAACTCTTGATATTGTGATAACAAATTATTTTTCTTGATCAGTTCATAGAGCTCAGAAGATGGTTTTGCCAAAAGACCTCGTTTGCTGCGCTCGATGCTGATGTAAAGAACATAGGCAAAATAGGAGAAGGAAGAAGACTGCATTTGTTTTGCTTGCAGAAGAGCAGTGATCTCCTTGATCGCTTCTTGTACATTGATTGAAGGAAATATCGTGTTGATGTTGATGTCAGACTCATAGTAAAAAAGACAAAAAAATTTACGGATATCAATTTCAGATCCTGCAAATGTCACTGGATTAGTCTTAAGACGAAGGTTAAAAGGATGTAAGTAAATTTCGATTTTTTTAAAATAACTAAGCAATGACTGCTCAGAAAGGTTGAGTGAAAGGCTCCAATCCATCAATGATTGGACCTCATTAAAAAAGATACTTTCGAAAATCAAAAAAATTGGTTCATCCTTGACCATGGCTTGTTTTTTTCTGCGATAAGATTCGTGATCAAGCTCTTCGAAGAAATACCCGACTTTAGCCGCATGGATTTCGATTGAGTCACTAAAATAGTTCCGAATACTAGCGATATCTGAGATAACCGTCCGCGTACTACTTTTGGTTATTTTAGCCAAGTCGTTAAGAGTACAAGTGGGATTTTTTTCAAATTCATCTAATAATTGTAACCAACGAACAAGAGAACGATTTTTCATGAATTTTAATTGAAATGTTTTCATAGTAGTCTCCCATCATATAAAATAGCCATTTATAAAAAAGGTGTGCAATCCTTTGGTTTGTGTCGGTCATCGATGGCCTTTTAGCAAGAATAACGCAAAGCAACTCTTGGAAGCAATCTGACGCTAAAACGGAGCTTTCATGCAATTTCCATGATAGCCAAAAGTTGCCTCCTTTGTTGTCAGATATGTATCAACTGAAAGAGTTTTGACTGTCAAATCAAAGAACCATCCTGAAATTTACTATTTTTCTTAAATAAACGCAAATTCCTTGCACTATTTTAATCAATAGTTACAATTATTGTTGTACAACAGAATGGGGGAAAGCAACTTTTTTCACCCGTCTATGAAAAAACAAATTTTTTAGCTGAAAGAAAACCCGGTATAATGACATCTCCTAGGCGCCTTCTTGCGCAAATCAGTAAAAACGATGTTTTTCAGTAAGGAGCTTATTTTTGAAGAATTTCCAGTTAAGTTTTGTCACAAATAAATCAACGGCTAGATGGTTCCAGATTCTCAATGCCTTTGAAAAAAGTGAGATCTGCAGTGCGAGTAGCTTGGCAGAAGTCACAGAAAGTACTACAAGAACGATTGGAAAAGATATTGGCGGAATCAATGAGTACTTTGCTGGCTTATTGCAAATCTCTTCGACGAATCAAGGGTATTTATTTGAATTGAACAACTACCCAAGTTATGAAAAGAAAAAAGCATCCCTGCTAGCGAATGAGCCCTTGTTTCTTATGCTGGAAAATATTTTTATGGGTGAGTTGAAATCTATTGATGAGTGGACCGACTGTCTTTTTCTATCTAAAAGCACCTTATCGAAATATTTGCGGCGTATCCATCAACAGCTTACTCATTTTGATTTGACCTTAACACTGGATCCTGTGAATATCGTAGGCGAGGAAGCAGATATTCGGAATTTCTTCTGTACCTTTTTCTACGAGACAGACATTACCCCTCACACGGTTTTTCCGACGGTAGCGGTTCAACAGGCAGTCACTGAAATCAGTGGGATGTTTGAAAAAAATAGCTATCATACCGCCTCATTTTCTCAATACAGTTATCTGCTGCATATTTCGATCGAGCGATTTTTACAAGGGCAAAGGATTCAGGTAAAAGAAGAGTTATACCATGCTTTGAGACATAGTATCCAACTGATGCACTTTCAACGGATCAATGAAGTGATAGACAAGTATTTTGAGTTTCAGTTTCCTCACGATGAGTTGGTCTTTTTGTTTGTGAGTATTATCACTAAAAGGAAATTGCAAAATGTCATCGTAGAGCAAAAATTCTGTCTCTCGTATAATCACTGGCCAAAAATTCGCGAATTGACCAACAGTTTTTATCAACTCTTGAATGTCACCAGTCCAAACCAAAAAAATGATTTGATTTTGATTGAATCTTTTTTTACTACTGCTAAATTGAGGGAATGCTTATCGACTTCAGCGAATCGCAATATTTGGGACGTCAATACTTTTATTCGTAAAACATTTCCGAAAGAATTTGCTTTTTATCAACGATTCTTAGAGAACAATCCTTTTTATCAAGAGTTGTATTCTCCTCAATATTTGCCGGATTTTTGCGCGAATTTAGTTATTTATATCGAGTCTGTTCGTGAGCGCTATTGGTTTCCCCGAAAAAACATTGCCTTTATTTTCGAGGGCAATCACCATATCGTTCAGTACATTGAAGGGTGGTCCAATCGGTATTTCAGCTGCTCTCACCGAGTATTTTATCCGGATTCTGGCGAAGTCACCCCCCACTATTTGAAGCAAAATCAGATCGACCTGATAGTAACGAACTATGCAGAGCATGCGTCCGCTTTTCGCGATACCATCGAATGCATTGTCTTCAAAACGATTCCTTCTTCCTCTGATTGGAATCGGCTATTGGAAAGAATCAACCCGGATGTCACGCGACAGTTCGCGCTAAAAGACCTCTTCTAATTTCTCTTCATCTGCAATTATGAAGAGTCGCTAGAAAAGGTCTATTCCAATTCTATACGAATAGCATAAGCAAAGCCCAGTTCCTTCAAACTATCTAGCAGTCAAGGAATTGGGCTTTGGTTTTAAAGGCTTGTTTTTACACAAAAAACATCGATTTTGGGGATGGGGAAGTGTCAATGATAGTGAGTACAAGCCTTTTAAAACAAATGAGTTAGGGAGAACCAGTTTAGCTATTTACTGTGCTTCGCTTAAATAAATCAAGCTCCAAGGAGCTTTTTGATTCAGTTGAATTCCGGTCAATTCCCGATAAAAACAGGTTTTGTCTTTGACAGTCAGCTGAATGATCTCTTCTTGCGTGTATTCGTTTAAAGCACTTTTTTTTAAGTTGTACAGCTCTTTTAAGATCTGCAACTGAGCATCAATGTCCAGCAACAACGACATCTTTTGGAAAAAACTATTATCGGAGTCGTTGTAGATGTTTAGAAAACGTTGGCGCAAGGATAAATAAAAGTTAAAGATCTTAGGGTCTTCGCTAGAACAGCTAGAATGAATAAATTCTTCATCGAAAAAGTTTAAATATTCTTCAGCTGATTGAATCGTTTTTAAGTTCATATCGATACTCCTTCATTATAGTTGACTTGTAGTGAAACCTATTTGATTCGATCATCGAAAGCATTTGCGGCAACTGGGTATCTGACAGGAGGCACTCGTATTTACAGGAGCGTTTTGCAGTCGCAGTATCAACGAGGACTTTCGTTACATCCAATGTACTTGATTTCTCATGGAGTCTCAAACGCGTTTTTTCGCATCCATACGAAGAACTTTTTTTCGTTGATGAATCAGTCAATAAAGTCGAGAATATACAATATCTTTTGTTATAAAAAATAAAAGAGGACATGTACAGCGGCTTAGTCCTGTTTTTTATATATGGATACGGTGAAATCTTTTTGACAATCAAATGTAAAACCATAGTGCGAGTGTTTTAGCATTGTTTTGACGATATACAGACCTAAACCTGTACCAGCCTCTTCTCCATAAGAGAAGAAGGGTTTGGCCAAATCTGAGTGTTTCAGCGGCCCAGTTTTTTTGATAGGGTTTTTGATCGTTAATTGTTTGTTAGTAAGAATGATCGTGACGACGCTGTTGGGTGGGGAATGAAAAATCGCATTGCTCAAAAGGTTTGAGAAAATTTTCTTTGCCAATTTCGGGTGGTAGAAAAACGTCAGCTCTTGTTGTTGATCAATTTCGATCCGCAAACCTTTATCACTCCATAAAACTTCATATTCTTCGATCAAGTGATCGATCATTTCCCGCACAGAAAGTGGTTGGTCGTCATGGGCCTGTTGGTTGTGAAAAACGAACAGGATTTCTTTGATCAACTGCTGCAGCTTTTTCAATTCATTTTCTGTGGCTAGAAGGGACTCTTGCTGTTCTTCAGATAAAGAGTCATCTCTGACATTCGCTAATAGCAGTTGGCTTGCCATGATCGGTGTTTTCATCTCATGGGTGAATCCTTCTAGCAATGTTTTTTTCTCTAACTCCAGCTGTTTGATCTGCTGAACTTGTTCCAAGGCGGCCCGCTGGGCACATTGGAGTTGTTGATATAGGGCAGTTACTTGAGTTTCGATCACTAGATAATCATGCAATTTGATCATGGTATTTACGTCATGAATCTCCTCATACGGAATATTTTTTTCCATCATGTGGAAGACAGACGCCAGTTTGCTCTTTTCGTTTCGATATAAGTAGGTATACAAGCCGCTTCCAGCCAAGGTCAATAGGCTAACTAGCAGCAAAACAAAAGGCGTTGCTAGCCAAATGATCTCTTTTACATCGACGGCACTGATTTGGACAGGGTAACTAACGTAAACTTTGTAGCCATTAGTGTCAAACGTCGATTGATAACCATTGGTGAGATGGATCAGCTCACCATTTTTCGCGGTGATGGGTTGCTGGATGGGATAGATGGTATTTTGCTGGGCATCAAAAATGATTATGGTATAGCCATCGATTCGATAACTGTCCAAACGTTGGAAAGAAAGTTCATCGTCATTGACAATATCAAAAATTTCCCGGACTACAGTGTCAAAGACCGCTTGTTGTTTCATTTCGATCCGAGGACCGATATTTAGTAAGAAAAAACCTATCACGCTCACAAAAGTCACGAATGACATTGTCAATGTAAAGAAGCAGATGATGCGAGTCGTTTTCCATTTAATTCGTTTCTTTTTCAATTCGGTACCCGATCCCTTTAACAGTTTGGATGATGTCTTTGCCTAATTTGCTACGGAGGTTTTTAATGTGAACATCGATCGCCCTAGAGTCGACAAAGGAGTCATAGCCCCAAATTGTGTCTAAAAATTCTTCACGGGAAAAGACTTTTCCTTGACTTAAGAGCATCATTTGCAAGAGCTCAAATTCTTTTGAAGTCAATTCGATCGGCTGGCCTTGCCTGTGAACTTGATAGTTATTGATCTCCAATGTCAAGTCGTTATACGTGACCGCCGCATTTTCTTTGTGACCGACTCTGCGCAAAATCGCATCGATTTTTAAAGCGAGGATGTTGGTAGAAAAAGGTTTGATTACATAATCATCGATCCGCTTGCTGTAAAGGTTGATCTGAGTGAATTCATCGTTCAATGCGCTGATCACGATCACCGGGATCGGGTTGTTTTCGCCTAACTCATTTAAAAACGTTTCTCCGCTCATTTTAGGTAACATCAAATCGAGTAAAATCAAAGCGAAAGTTTTTGTCTCTAGGGCGTTCAAAGCAGCTTCCGCTTCATCAAAGGCTGTGACTTGATAGCCTTCTTTTTGTAAACTCAACTGGATGCCTCTTCTGATTTCATCGGTATCTTCAATAAGAAGAATTTCTGTGGCCATGGATTACTCCTTTCTATTACTAAAGAAGGGTCAATCGTCCGTTTTTGATCGTATATACATAGTCTGAGATTTCTTTAAAAGTTAAGTCATGGCTGACGATGATGATACACTTGCCTGCATCCCGCAAGTCTTTAAAGATCGTCATGACATTTTCACTGTTTGCCAGATCCAAGCTGCCAGTCGGCTCGTCGGCGATGATCAGATCAGAATCTAAGGCGAGAGCTCGGGCGATTGCCACCCGCTGCTGTTGTCCCCCAGACAACTGGTGACATTTTTTGTGCTGTATATCGCCACAAATCCCTACTTTGTTTAAATAGCTGCTGGGAGACTGAGGGTTTTTAACTTTGTGGATATTTGTGGCGATCGTGATGTTTTCCAACGGTGACAAATAAGGGATCAAGTTGAGGGACTGGAAAATGTAACTGATTTGCCGGCGGTAGGAGACTAAATTCGTCATTGACTGGCCATTGAACTCGATTGAACCGCTTTGCAAAAATTCAAGACCGGAAATCAAAGACAAAAAAGTGCTTTTTCCGACACCAGATTGACCAATAATCGTGTGGATCTTGCCAGCGTCAAACACTTGACTGACATTTTGCAAAATAGTCTCATCTTTGTATGAGTAACTGATATCTGTAATTTTGAGCATTTGATCTTCTCCTTTAGTATTCATCAAATCTGTGAAGGTTTCTTTAAAAAAATAGGTATTTTTAACTTTTTTTAACATTTTGCTTATTCGTTATTGGACAAGATCTCTTTGGGACTTCTCTTAATGATCTTCATAGTTGGCAGGATCGTTGTGACACAAGTGATGACTGCCAATAATGAAAAGATGACTGAAGAAAAAATGAGCGACTCTTTGAAATCGGTTTGCTGGATAGAGACCTCGGTGTTGAGTTTGGTGCTTTCATCTTCCACATAATTGTCTCCTCGCGGCATGCTCAAGCTACTATTGGCACTAAGTTCCCCCATAGAAGCTTGCATTTGTTCATTGACGACTGCACTTGCTTGAGGTGCGATCACTGTGGTGGATAAGGCGAAACTGATACCGAAGCTGACGACAAAAACGATTGCGACTTCTAAGAACATCTGCAAAAGGATGTTGATTTTTGTTTCTCCCAATGACAGTAACAAGCCGACTTCGTATTTACGCTCTCGTAACGAGAGCATCATAATCAACCCGATGACGATCAAGGCAAAAAGGATCAAGAAAAGCTGAATGAAGTTCAAGATCGAAGAAAAATCTGTAATCATTGATTGGATCGTTTTGTATTGCTCGTAGGAGCTTTTGAATGCGACCTGCTGGTATTTGCTGTTTTCAGCATCTAATTCATTCAAGAACTTTTGAGTATCCATCGGATCTTTCAAGCTGACTTTGATTTTGTCATAACCCGCCATCAAAGGAGTGTTTTCACCAAATTGCAGTTCTTTGACTTCTTTGAGAACCCTTCGTGTCGAAAAAAATAACCGCTCTTCATTATCTTTGTGGGGGCGAGGACTATTGGCAGCTAACTCATAAATACCAGTGATAACTCCGCTTTTTTTCAAAGCTTCTTGTTCTTCATCGAAACCCGAATTGAAATCCAACGTTAAAGGGTCACCAATGCTTAGTTTGTGTTTTTCCGCATACTTTTTCGAGACCATGATTGGATAAGTCTCTTTGTTATTGGTAGTAAGATCGCCCTCAATGATCTGCAGATTGTATTTTGCCAATTCAGGATCGTTGCTGTCATAAATTTCGATTTCATTGGAAGGTTCGATTATACCTCCCGGCACCTTGTCTTCATGTTTTGGTGTCCGGTCAGCATACTGGGTGAATAGCTGGGTCGCAGCGCTGACGGAAAAATCTTCGACATAACTGGATTTTTCAATTTTCTCCAGCAATTCTTCATTCAACACATCGGTACCAGATTGCAGATCGCCGGAATACATGGACTGAAGGATCTTCTCATAATCCAGCTCGATGGTTACTATTGAATTCAAGTCTTTTTGGACATTTTCCAATACTTTTTGCAGTTCGTATTGGGTCAGCCTCGCCGTGATCAAAAACGTTGAGACGACCAGAAACAACCCGCCAATGATTGCGGTCCGTTTTTTGAGACTGATGATACTTTTGATGATACGAGTAAAAAAGTTCATAAAATTCCTCCTTTGATATGCGAAAGTATACAGGAAGAAGGTTAGCCGAATATGTGGCCAATATGTGTTTCGTGTGAAGTTGGCGAACGCTTGAAGGCTTTCCTGTCATCCCATGGGCGCTAGGCTCATCCCCGTCATTTTTTCAAAGGTGTGATACTATAGAATTATCTAGAAAAACGATCCTTTGATTTAAGTCGTCAATACCAAAACAGTGTCCAGACACGCAGTTGCAGTGAGACACAACCGTCTGTTTTGACGAGAAGGTTTGGCTAAATAGGGACGTTCATTAAAGCAAACGAGGAGCAATTCAATGAAAGAGAAAAAAACAGTTGTAGTGATCGGTGGCGGACTTGGTGGTCTATCAGCGGCGGTCTCATTAGCCCAAAATGGCTTTGATGTATCATTATATGAAAAAAATCACCATTTAGGCGGCAAGTTGAACCGACTGGAAACAAACGGCTTCGGCTTTGACTTAGGTCCTTCGATTTTGACGATGCCGCAGATTTTCGAAAAATTATTTACTGGCAGCAATCGCGATATGGCGGATTATGTTGCGATTCGCCGATTGCCATTGGAATGGCGCTCCTTTTTTCCTGACGGCACCAAGATCGATCTCTATGGCGATCTTGCCCGCATGGCAAAGGAAAACCCGCACTTGTCGGAAAAAGACATGGCCGAGTACCAAGACTTTTTGGACTATGCGCAAAAGATTTATGCAATCACGGAAAAAGGCTATTTCGAGAAAGGCTTAGATACCACGAAAGAAATCTTGAAGTATCATGGCGTGATCAAAGCGTTGAAAGGTTTTGATTATTTCTCTTCGATGCATGATGCTATTCAAAAACGTGTCAGCAATCCGCAGCTGCAAGACATGCTGAGCTATTTTATCAAGTATGTCGGCTCGTCTCCTTATGACGCCCCAGCCGTCTTGAACATGATGATCTATATGCAGCATGCCCAAGGTGTCTGGTACGTGCCAGGCGGGATGCATCGTTTAGCCGAGGGCATCGTTCGCTTAGCAAAAGAGATCGGGGTCACTTTCCACACGGGACACAAAGTGGAAAAATTGATCGTTGAACAAGAACAGATCCGTGCCGCTCGTTTGGATGATGGTACGCTGATCGAAGCCGACTATTTTGTTTCCAACATGGAAGTGATCCCGGCCTATGAAGAGCTGTTAGAAGAAGCGCCGACCTTTACTCAAAAACTGGAAGAAAAATTTGAACCAGCAAGTTCTGGTTTTGTCTTGCACTTAGGGGTCAAAACCTCCTATCCGCAACTGGCGCACCACAACTTTTTCTTTTCCAATGCCTCAAAAGAAAACTTTGATCAAAATTTCCATCAGCATCAGCTGCCGGAAGACCCAACGATCTACTTGGTCAATGCCAACAAAACCGATCCTTCGCAAACAGTGGCAGGGCATGAGAACATCAAAATCTTGCCTCATATCCCTTATTTGCAGGATAAACCCTTTACGGAAGCGGAATACGATGCTTTTCGTGAACGGATCTTGATCAAGCTGGAAAACATGGGCTTAACGGATCTACGTAAGCACATCGTGTATGAAGACCGCTGGACACCCGAAGACATCCAAAAGAATTATTTGTCACATCGCGGTGCCATCTACGGCACGGTCTCTAATCGCAAGAAAAATCATGGCTTTAAACACCCGAAACACAGCGAACGCTACGACAATCTATACTTCGTTGGCGGTACGGTCAATCCCGGTGCCGGCATGCCGATGGTGACCCTTAGTGGCCAGCAAGTCAGTGAGATGATCACCAAAAGAGAACACTAAGACAAGAAAGGATGATGACTGTGTACCTGCTGCTCGCTGGTATTTGCGCTGCTTGGCTGGCAGGCTGGCTGATTTTTTTCCGTCTGCCGACGATACCCACCCGCAAGGAGACAGCCGCATCCAAAGACTTGAAGGAGAGGGCAGAATTGTCGATCATCATCCCCGCCCGCAATGAAGCAGAAAATTTGCCGCAATTGTTGGCATCCTTGCAGCAGCAAACCCTCCATCCTGTGGAGATTTTGGTGGTTGATGACGGATCGGAAGACGAGACGACCGCCTGTGCCAAGGGCTTCGGTGCGACGGTCTTGCAAACCGCTGCTGATTCTGCTGGGAAAGCGGCGGCTTGCTGGTTAGGCGCCTCACAAGCGGTGGGCAAGTATCTATTATTTTTGGATGCCGATACCTTCTTTCTAGCAGAAGATGGCTTAGAGCGTCTTTTCGTTGCGTTTGAGGAGCGATTGGGACAAGGCCTGCTCTCGGTGCAGCCCTATCATCAAACGAAGCGCCTGTATGAACAACTGTCTGCCGTCTTTAATGTCGTCTTACCTGTCGGGTTGAACCGCTTTTCTATCGTAGGCGAAAAACTCTCAGCTGGCGGCGCCTTTGGTCCGTGTATTTTGTGTAGCAAAACTGCGTACCTTCAAGCCAATGGACATCAGGACATGCCAGAAGGAATCTTAGATGATCTAGCACTAGCGAGACGTTTTAAGAAAAAACGCTTGCCGATCGCCTTGTATGGTGGAAAAGACCTGTTGGCCTTTCGGATGTATCCAGCTGGTGTTCGTCAACTTGTTCAAGGCTGGACGAAGGACTTTGCCACTGCTTCGCAATTCACTCACCCTTTGATTATGGCGGGTGTCATCTTGTGGATCAGCGGCGGCATTGAGGTACTGGCGGCACCGTTTCTGATGAAACCGCTTTGGTTAGGCCTGCTTTTTTATGCTGCTTATTTTGGACAAACTCTGTGCTTTGCCCGCCGTGTCGGCAACTTCAACCGAGTCTTGCTGCTTTTTTTCCCGTGTTACTTTCTTTTTTTCCTAGGCTTATTTGGTTGGTCATGGATCCAAACCCATTTGTTGAAATCCGTGACCTGGAAAGGACGCAAAATCAATTTATAGGAGGCGATGCACATGCCGTTGATCACCTTATCCCCACTGCTCTTGCTCATTACAGACAGCTTGGCTTGGCTGCTGTTTCATCTAGGCATCTCCTTTGGCTTGCGCAAAGTCAGTGATGCTTTTTTTGAACGTCATGCCAACTGGTTCCGTTCTTTTGCCTTTGAAAAAGGCGGTAGGATCTGGGCGGAGGTATTTCGTATTCGTCAGTGGAAAGACAAATTGCCCGACGGCACTGTGATTGCCAAAAAAGGCTTTGACAAATCTCGCTTGGCTCAGCAACAAAAGGACTATCTGGAAAAATTCGTCATCGAGACACGCCGAGCAGAGCTGACCCATTGGCTGCTGATGGTTCCAGCACCGTTCTTTTTCCTCTGGAATCCTGCGTGGGCGGGCTGGGTGATGATCGTCTATGCGTTATTGGCTAACTGCCCATTCATCATGATCCAACGCTACAATCGCCCCCGTTTAGAGCGAGTCTTGCGGAAAAAAGAAAAACTTTTTGGTTAAAAGATATTTGAATTAAAGCTTAGACGGATTTGTCGCTCTAAGCTTTTTTGTATATAACTACTACTGTTTGTAAACCAAATACTCATTGTATTTTTAGTCTGACAGTGGTTGAATAAACTTTGTGGAAAAAAATTGTGGGAAGAAAGTGAACGATGTGAAGAATACCGATAAAGAAAAACTTTATTATCTGTTGAAAGATTTTGACATGATAAGTGATCAACTAGCTCCCTGGTTAAAAGAAGAAAACATTTTTCAGATATTAAAGTTATCTCGAACAGAAATTCGACATAGTAACTTTTTAGCTTACTTGTTTAATCCAAAAGAAGGTCATGGAATGAAGGACTATTTTCTGAAATCATTTTTAAAAATATGTTTAAAAATGGACCAGTATGATTTTATTGGATTAGATTATTTTGATATTGTGTTAGCGGATTATGAAGATATAGAGATATTTCGTGAGCATAAGGATATTGATCTTCTTTTGATATCACAAAAGAATAAGATGGTATTGTGTATAGAAAATAAAACGATATCACTCGAATCAAAACATCAATTAAATAAATATAAGAGCTATGTAGAAGAAAACTATAAAGAATATAATCGGATTTTTGTTTTTTTAACTCCAGAAGGAATAGAGCCCTCTGACGAAGAATGGTGTATAGTTTCTTACTATGATATCGCACTTATTTTGGAGCGATTATTAAAGCTGAATCAGCTAGAATCAAAAATAAGCTACATAATAAACGACTATTTAAACGTATTAAGGAGTGATCTTTTAGTGGATGAAAAACTTAGAGAGATATGTCGGAAAATATATGCAGAACATCAAGATGCATTAGATTTAATTTTTGAAAACCGCCCTGATAATTTAAGTTTGATGAGTGAATTATATGTTGAGGCCTTGGCGGAATTAGCTAACGAAAAGAATGAGGAAATAAAGATTATTTCTACTAGCAAAACAATGATTCGATTCCAAACAAAGAGGCTGAATCAATTGTTTCCAGACTTGCCAGAAAATTTCCCCGGTGGATGGAATAACCACAAGCCTTACGGTATTGAATTGTACAATAAATCTGAATCTATTTCTGGAAGAATTAAGATAGCATTTACAGGAAAAATTGATCCTGATGGACGTCAAAGATTAGAGCGTATTCTTACAGAAGTAGATGGTGGTAGAAAAAGAAAAGATACTTGGGAGTGGTGGGGAACAGGGAATTGGAAAATTGCTGGTATCAATAACAAGTTTGTAGAAGATATTTTTATAATTGTTGCTGAAGAGGGTAGAGAAAAGATAGTAAGTAAAATTAAGAATAACTTAGAAAAAACGCTTATTCAAATTGATCAGTTCGTAGATAGGATAGAGGGTATCGCAGAAAATACACGTCTTAAATGATGTGTTTCATTTCCTAAAAAATTGGTGTTAATTTTTATGGGATGCGTCAAGACCATTCTTTGTACACTAAGGTCATTCAGAGGAAAGGGTGATCGTATGTCATCAGAAGGATGTGGGCAAATTTTCGAACTGCCAATGCAGGCTGTTGCATTGGTTGATCGTGTGTTTGGACAGGCACGAAGTATTTTTGTAAGTGTAGAAAGGAAGGAGGGTGCGCAAGATGATTGAAGATAGCCGACAACGGGACCACTATTACGACATGCTGATTGAAAAAAATTCCCAATATGAAGGGATCTTTTACGTTGGGGTAAAAACCACCGGCGTCTTTTGCCGTCCCACCTGCCCAGCGAAAAAACCGCTCAAAAAAAATTGCGAGTTTTTTCAGACGGCACAAGAAGCGTTGCTGGCGGCGTATCGTCCCTGTAAACGATGTCGCCCGCTCAGCTCACCTAGCCACTTATCTCCTGACGTGAAAAGCCTAGTGGAAGCGGTGGAGAGTAACCCAGAGAAAAAGTGGACCGACAAAGATTTTGAAGCGCTAGCGATCCATCCCAATACCGCGCGTCGACAATTTAAAAAATATTTTGGCATGACCTTTATCGAATATTCCCGTGCCCGCCGTTTAGGGTTAGCGTTTAAGCAGATTCGTGAAGGAGAACCGCTGATACAAGCGCAATTAGAAGCCGGTTTCGATTCTGGCAACGGCTTTCGAGATGCGTTTTCTCGGATTATGGGGGAGCTGCCTTCCAACAGCCGCGAAAAAACGATTCTTTCTTCTGCTTGGCTTGAGACCAAGCTTGGGTCGATGTTGGCGATCAGCGACCAGCAGCAGCTTTACTTGTTAGAATTCGTGGATCGCAGAGGGCTAGAAACGGAGATTGCTGTTTTGAGAAGCCGCTTGAATGCAGTGATTATTCCCCAGCAAACGGCAATCATTCAGCAACTCAAGCAAGAATTGACGGAATATTTTGCAGGGAATCGAACTGCCTTCACGGTACCCATCGCATTGATCGGCTCTGATTTTCAGAAAGCCGTCTGGCAGCAGCTGTTGGCGATGAAGATCGGAGAAACATACTCTTACAAACAATTGGCACAGCGAATCGGCAATGAAAAAGCCACCCGAGCTGTTGCCAATGCCAACGGAAAAAATCAATTGGCGTTGATTGTTCCATGCCACCGCGTCATCAATAGCGATGGCAGCATCGGCGGCTATGGCGGCGGTGTCGAACGCAAAAAGTGGTTGCTGGCTTTGGAAAAGCAGGTGCAGCCGACCACAATGATCTAAAAAGGACAAGTATGCGTCGGAATCAGCGCTTCATCGATCAGTACATGGAATGGATCGAATCCTCTTCAGTAAAATATATATTTAACGGAACTTATGGAATCTTTCATGAGTTCCGTTTTTTATTAGATTTGAAGGGGACGTAGAGAAAAGGTGGACCTTCGTTAGTGTCTAACCGTTCTTAACCTCTATAAAAATAAGCATTGAATGATTTTCTTAAACAACCAAAGCATATCTTTTTACAACTTACAAAAAGTAAGTTATGATTATCTCGAATTCGAAATAAAGAGGTGAGGAAAATGGCGCATCAAGAAGAAGCGCTCAAAGCGTACATCGGTTTGCTGCGTACGGCGAGTCGTTTGGAACAAGTGGCAAAAAAGGATGTTCGTTGTTATGGCTTAAATATTACAGAGTTTTCTGTACTGGAATTGCTTTACCATAAAGGCACCCATACGACGCAAGCCATCAAGGAAAAAATTTTGATCGCCAGCAGCTCGACAACCTATGTAGTCGATCAATTAGTCAAAAAAGGCTGCGTGCGCCGGGAACCTAGCCAAGAAGATCAACGGGTAACTTACGTCAGTATTACGGAAGCAGGCAGGGCATTGATGGAGAAAATTTTTCCCAGTCATGCACAAAAGATTGCGGCGAGTTTTTCCGAACTCAGCAGTGAAGAATTGCAACAATTAAAAACAATTTTACGAAAAATAACTTACGATCAGAAATGAGGAAAAGAAAATGAGAAAACAAGATCAATTATTAGGGGTACACCATGTGACGGCCATGACAAGTGATGTGGAACGGAATTACCATTTCTTTACGGATGTGTTAGGGATGCGTTTAGTGAAAAAAACCGTCAATCAAGATGACATTTATACGTACCATACCTACTTTGCGGATGATTTAGGGTCACCGGGAACGACCATGACGTTCTTTGATTTTCCCAATACCGCTCGCGGCAGCAAAGGAACCAACTCGATCACCCGCACCAGTTTCCGAGTACCCAGTGATGCTGCCCTTGATTATTATGCCGCACGCTTTGATGAATTTGAGGTAAAACACGAAGCAATCACCACCGAATTTGGGAAAAAAGTGTTGCGCTTTTGGGATTTTGATACGCAAGCCTATCAATTGATCTCTGATGAACACAATACTGGCGTGAAAGCTGGTACCCCTTGGAAAAAAGGACCGGTTCCTACTGAATTTGCGATTTATGGCTTAGGTCCTGTCGAAATGTCTGTTTCTTACTTGGCAGATTTCAAAGGGCTGCTGGAATCCGTTTTTGATTTCAAAACCATTGATCAAGTAGACAATCGCTATTTGCTAGAAGTCGGTGAAGGCGGCAATGGCGCTCAAGTCGTTTTAGTGGAAGATACCACGAGCCCGCAAGCACAACAAGGCGATGGCGAAGTGCATCATGTCGCTTTTCGTTTAGCTCACCACGACTCATTAGCAGTTTGGCAAGAAATCTTTGATAACTTGGGATTGGCCAACTCCGGCTATGTGGATCGCTACTATTTTGAATCCTTGTATGTGCGCATCGGCCATATTCTTTTTGAACTAGCAACAGATGAACCAGGGTTCATGGGGGATGAGCCATACGAAACATTGGGTGAGTCCTTATCATTGGCACCATTTTTAGAAAATCGCCGTGAATACATCGAAGGAGTCATCAAACCCTTCAATACAAAACGCGCCTAAGGAGGCACATAGTATGCAACCCATTCAACAGATCCACCATATTTCAGCTATCGTAGGCGATCCGCAAACGAACGTTGCCTTTTACCGCGACGTGTTGGGGTTGCGCCTCGTCAAACAAACCGTCAACTTTGATGATCCCTACACGTATCATCTTTATTACAGCAATCAAGCGTTAGAAAATGGGACCATCATCACCTTCTTCCCTTGGGCAAATGCCCATCCTGGCCGAGTAGGAAGCGGACAAGTCGGCACGATCGCGTTTCGCATTCCAAAAGACAGCAGTGCCTATTGGCAAGATTATCTGGCGAAACATCAAGTAACTGTTCAAGAAAGTACATTGTTTGATCGGCCAACGTTAGAACTTCATGATCAGCATGACCTGTCTTTGGCGTTAGTCGAAGCCGAAGAATCGGCAGAAACACCAGCAATTTTAGGCTTTCATGGGGCCGTCTTGCTTTCGGCACAACCAGAAGCGACCATTCAAACGTTGGCAGATGATCTAGGACTGAACATTTTTAACAAAACAGAGAAAAGCAGCCATCTTCATACCGCAGGCACCCTCGCTCATGAGATCGTCGTGCCCCATGAAGCAATGCCAGCAGGGCGCTGGGGTGTCGGCACCGTCCATCACATCGCGTGGTCTGTGCCAACGGAAGCAGTGCAAAAAGAGTGGCAAGAATACTTGTACGATCAAAGATACGGCGTCACTGAAATCAAGGACCGTAACTATTTCAAAGCCGTCTATTTCCAAGAGCGGGGCAATATCGTCTTTGAGATCGCAACAGAAACCCCGGGCTTTTTCGTTGATGAACCGTTGGAAACGTTAGGCCAGCAGTTGATGTTGCCAGCCCAATTTGAAAGTCGTCGTGCAGAGATCGAGGATCGCTTGCCAGATTTATCGGTTTAGAAAAAAGGAGACGCTGTATGCACTATTTAGATCCCAAGGATTTGACCCAACGAGAAAATTATAAACTACTGATCGGCTCCATCATCCCACGGCCAGTGGCAGTGGTCAGTACGCAATCAGCCGACGGTATCGTCAACATCGCTCCATTCAGTTTTTTTAACATCGTCAGCTCAGAACCCGTGATCCTCTCGTTGGCTATTCAGCGCAAAGAGGGGGAACTGAAAGACACCGCTCGCAATCTGTTGGCGACGAAAGAAGCCGTCGTGCATATTTTAGATCAAACAAATGTCCAAGAGGCCAATAAAACCGCGGCATTATTGCCCGCAGACCAAAGCGAGTTGACGGTTTCTGGATTTACCACAACGACATCGAAAACAATTGCCGTTCCTGGTTTGAAAGAAGCCAATGTACGCTTAGAAACGACTCTGCATCAACACGTACCCATCAAAAAAGACCAGCAGACCACTGCCGATCTCTTATTGTTGGAAGTCGTCGGCTACCAGATTGCAGAGGATGTCTATCAAGATGGCAAGATCGATCCCCGTGCCTTACAAGCAGTCAGCCGGCTAGCGGGAAATTCTTACGCAACGATTGGGGAGATTTTCGATATCAAACGACCAAGTTAAAGGAGGAACTTCGATGAAAGCAATCTACCAACAAGGAGCAGCTGACGCACCAGTTTTGGTACTGCTCCACGGCACCGGTGGCGACGAACAGTCGCTGCTAGAAGTAGGCAAAGCCCTTGATCCCCAAGCGTCACTATTAGGTATTCGCGGCAATGTCTTAGAAAACGGCATGCCCCGTTACTTCAAACGCCTGGCTGAAGGGGTGTATGATGAAGCCGACTTAGCACTTCGCGGCGACGAATTAGCCGAGTTCATTCGGCAAGCCGCCAAAGAATACCACTTTTCGTTAGCCCAAGTGGTACTGGTGGGTTATTCCAATGGCGCCAACATTGCCATTCGCTTATTACTAAATGATAGTGACCACTTCAAAAAAGCGATCCTCTACCACGCCATGTATCCAGTCGAGAATGTACCGACGAATTCCTTGAGTGACACTCATGTGTTTCTGAGTTTTGGCAGAAACGACCCGATCGTTTCCCTAGCTGACAGTGCTTACGTCCAAGAGATCTTTACCTCGCGGGGCGCAGTCCTTTCAACCGTTTGGACCCCGAGTCATCAGTTAACGTATGAAGAAGTTGAACACTCGCGCACGTGGTTGACCGAACAATAAAGCAGTCTATCTCCTAATCAATCAGCGATCCTGCTGGTTGGTTAGGTTTTTTTGTTTCACGTGAAAACATTGAACAGAGAGTACATCAGCTCCACCAAGATATGCTTTGCATTAGTTCTGTTAGTATGGGTGGTTTTTATATTCTTAAAGCTTCTGGATTATACGGTAGCTTGTTATCTCTAACCTGTTTAAGTTAATAACATGAATTTTTCTTAAAAAAATGGCGATAAAATTTAATAAAACGCATAATGGAAAATGAGTTTGGTGATGATCAAAACCAGTTAGGGATTATACCTAGCTGGTTTTTTTAGTAAGGAAGCAAATTTGTTGATAGTTCCTTTATTTAACAACGTTGATTGTTGTATCGGTGAATAGTGAGTGACTTGTGGTTCTTTAGATACCAGAAATCGAAAACGAATGTGTTTATTTGTTTAAAATAACGTTGTACACATTCTGTTGATGGATTTCAATACTTTTTGCAGTTAGTTTTTTGTTTGATAATCATTGTTTTGGCGCTTTTTTGCGTATTTAAAGATAACAAAGATATTTTTATATAAAAACAAAAATTTTATTGACAGACAAAATGAAAGCGTTTATATTGGATGTGTGGTTACTACCAGTTGAGAATGAGGGGAGGACATAAGATGCTTGGTTTGGTTTTAACAGGTCATGGAGGATTTGCGCAAGGGATGGAAAATGCGCTTGCGATGATTGCAGGACCCCAAGAACAATTTCTAGCAGTGCCGTTTTTAGAGGAAAATCCGTTAGCTGACTTTGAAAAAGAGTTGCAAGGAGCAATCGATCAATTAAAGGAAACCTGTGATGGGGTCGTGATTTGTGCAGACCTTGTGGGCGGGACCCCTTTTAATGTTGCGATGACCGCTACCAATGAGGACCCGCAAGTCGAGGTCATCGGCGGCATCAATCTACTGATGCTAGTGGAAGGTTCGTTGACTAGATATACGGCAGCCGATCCAGAGGGTTTTTGCCAAGAACTGGCAGAGATTGGCAAGAGCGGTATTTTTCACGGAAAGATCAAAGGCCATGAGGAAATCAATGAGGAAGAAGGAATTTAAACATGTGGGAAATGATCTTAGCAGCCTCAATCGTGGTGCTTGTTTTTCTCTTTCTCTTTTTGGCGGTCTCGTCTTTCCTGAATGGGAAAAATCTGAAAAGGCAGAAGGGCTATTTCGCTGAATTGCAGCAGTCTTTGAAAAAGGGACAGAAGATCAAATTGTACGGCGGCATTATTGGGGAGATTCAAGCACTTGGGAAAGAGACAGTGGATCTAAGGGTGAAATCGGGAACGGTGATCGAAGTAGAACGTAGTGCGGTTGCAGAAATCATGCAGTAGATAGAAGGAGGATATATTTATGGGAGAACCAAATATTTTGTTGACGCGAATCGACAATCGGTTGATTCATGGGCAAGTTGCCACCCAATGGAACGGTACGTTGGGGGCAAATCTAATTTTAGTGGCAAACGATAAGGTCGCCAAAGACAAAGTCAGACAAGGGTTGATGGATATGGCGGCGCCAGCTGGCGTCCAAACGAGGTATTTCTCGATTCAAAAAACCATCGAGATCATTCATAAAGCATCGCCAAAACAAAAGATTTTCATGGTGGTTGAAAGTCCTCAAGATGCGTTGAAATTGGCTGAAGGTGGAGTACCAATCAAGAAACTGAACATTGGGAATATGCATATGTCAGAAGGGAAAAGACAGGTTGCTACAACAGTTGCCGTCGATGAAGCAGATGTCGATGCCTTTAAAAAACTGAAGGAAATGGGGGTGCAATTAGTGATTCAGCGGGTTCCAACGACACCTGTTGAAGATGAAAAGAAATTATTTCAGTAATGCAGAGGTAAGGAAGGAGAAAGAAAATGGATTACACGATTTTTCAAATCATTTTAGTCTTCATAGTTACATTCATTGCCGCAATCGATCAATTTAGTTTTTTAGAATCATTGTACCAACCCATTGTTACCGGGATGGTTATCGGACTTATTCTTGGAGATCTTCAAACCGGCTTGATCGTTGGCGGAACGTATCAGTTAATGACGATCGGCAATATGCCGGTGGGCGGCGCGCAACCGCCAAATGCGGTGATTGGCGGAATTATGGCAGCAATCTTAGCAATCACGCTGCAGCTAGAACCAACAGTAGCGGTTGCTACGGCGATTCCGTTTTCTTTGCTGGGGCAATATGGGGTGACGATTATCTTCTCACTAATGTCACCAGTGATGTCAAAAGCCGACAGCTACGCCCATGATGCCAATACGAAGGGCATTGATCGAATCAATTATTTAGCGATGGCGGGTCTTGGAACGATCTTTGGCTTGATCGTGGTCTTATTCTTTATCGGCGGTGCTGCCTTCGGGAATCAGGCGGTCGCAGCGATCCCTCAATGGTTGATGGGTGGGCTTGGCGCAGCTGGGGGCATGATGCGGTATGTCGGTTTTGCGATTTTACTAAAAGTGATGGTTTCCAAAGAAATGTGGGGCTTCTTCTTTATGGGGTTTGGTTTAGCCACGATCGTAATGGCGGCACCTTCTTTGCAAGGACCAGCCTTGATCATTCTAGCCTTTATCGGTTTTGCATTAGCCTTTTGGGATTATCAAATCCAGTCCAAATTTAAAGTAGCAGCAGCCAATACCTATGATTTCGGAGGCGACGAAGATGGCATATAATATTCCCGATTCTTATAGCGAACAAGCGCCAGCAGAACAACTGGATAAAAAGACCTTGAACAATATGGTTTGGCGTTCCTTATTTCTACAAGCCTCTTTCAACTATGAGCGAATGCAGGCAGGAGGCTGGTTATTCAGTATTTTACCGGGATTGAAAAAGATCCATAAAAATGAAAAGGACTTGGCTGCTTCAATGAGCCATAACTTAGAGTTTTTCAATACCCATCCATTTTTGGTGAACTTTGTGATGGGGATCATTCTATCGATGGAACAAAACAAAGCCGACATTCCCATGATTCGGGCAGTGCGAGTCGCCGCGATGGGACCGCTAGGCGGGATCGGTGACGCGTTATTCTGGTTCACTCTGGTACCGATAACAGCTGGTATCACAGCAAATATGGCGATCAATGGAAACATCGCTGCACCGTTTATTTTCTTACTGGTATTCAATGCGGCCCAATTCGGCTTACGGTTCTTCTTGATGCATTGGTCCTATCGTTTAGGGACAGATGCCATTGGGATCTTAACGGAAAATGCCAAAGAGTTTACCCGAGCAGCGAGTATTTTAGGAATTTTTGTTGTCGGTTCCTTGACCTGCGTGTATGGGGCGACGTCTTTGGATATTCAGATCCCTAACGGCACTACCAATGAAGTGACGCAAGCGACGACGATCGTGGATGATCAAGCAGCCATTGCCGCTTATGGAGATATGCTGTATACCACGGATGAGAATGGTCAATTGACCGACACACTGCAAGAAAATGCAGCGGTCAACGAACTGGCTAACGGCAAATATGAATTGACGTTTAACAAAGTCAACGAAGTGCCCGTGACGATCGATATTCAAAAAATCCTCGATGGGATCTTGCCACAAGTGATTCCATTGACCATCACACTGATGCTGTATTTCTTCTTATCAAAACGCGGCTGGACGCCGTTGAAATGTATCGCTTTGCTGCTAGTGATCGGCTTGATCGGTTCTGGCTTTGGTCTGTATCCATCCATTTGGCCGCAATAAGCAAGCTAGCAGAAGAAACGGCGCAACACGCAGGAGGAGTTTTGCTAAGCAAGCAACAGCTGACTTTTCAGCTTAGCTCGTGCTGGCCATTGGTTCATTTTCCTGCGTGAAAAGACGCAAATTCAGGAAACAGAGCCCCTGTAGACGATTGTTTGACACGCCTATCGGGAAATAGTACACTCGTTATGTGGTAGTAACCAGTTTGGAGGGGCTTATGAATATCAATAAAAATCGACAACCATTATACGATCAATTGTTAAATTTACTGATTGAAAAAATCGAAAATGAAATGGAAGCAGACACAATGCTTCCCTCAGAAAGAGAGCTGTCAAAGCGCTACGGATTAAGTCGGACCACCGTTCGCTTGGCTCTACAGGAGCTAGAAAAATTAGGCTATATTTATCGCCAACATGGCAAAGGCACCTTTGTCTCGGATATCCGCAAACAGGCAACCAATTTATCAGGTTCCTATAGTTTTACCGAACAGATGAAAGCACTAGGGAAACAACCAGAAACTAGAGTATTGGCATTCAAAAAAATGGAAGCGACAAAATATTTTGCCACTCAGTTGCAAGTTTCCATCGGCGAGCCGATCTACAAGTTAAAACGATTGCGTCTTGCTGATGGGCAACCGATGATGATCGAGCGTTCTTATCTGCCGGTCAAACGCTTCATGCATTTAACGAGTGAGATGATCGAGCAAAAACCATTGTACGACATCTTCCATGAAGACTTTCATCAAGTGATCCGCCTCGCGGACGAAGAATTTTTTGCCAGCATTGCCAGTGCGAAAGATGCGGCATTGCTGAAAATCCACGAAGGTGCGCCAGTGTTGAACCTGGTACGCAGCACGTTCAATATTGAAAATGAAGTGATCGAATACACCTTGAGTGTTGCCCGAGCAGACCAATTTAGATACAAAGTCCGCCACTTGCGTAACGACGAGTAGCGCATTTCCTAGACAGTCTGAAATGATCCACTCGAGCAAAGAAAAGGCGTGTATTCAAAACCAGTGAGGTCGGGGAAGTTTGCCCTTTGGGTGATCGCTAAGCATTCATCCAAGACAAGCGTTCCTCGCACCGTCACTGGGAATACATACTGGAAAAACAGTAGCTAGGAGGAAGAAAGATGTTTCAACTGTCAACAAAGGAATTAGCAGAATTAGGTGCGGAGATTACAACAAGAGAAATCAAACAACAGCCAGAACTTTGGCAAGAAACCTTGACGATCTATCAAGAAAAGCAAGAGGCGATCGCGACTTTCTTACGTACCATCAAGCAAAAGACGGACAAACGAATCCGGGTGGTCTTCACGGGAGCGGGGACGTCGCAATATGTTGGAGATACGATCGTTCCTTACTTGAATAAGACGGGCGCAACTGCGGATTATCTTTTTGAAAGTATTGCTACGACGGATATCGTCGCTGCTCCAGAACAAGTTTTATTTGCGGATGAACCAACACTGCTCGTTTCTTTTGCTAGAAGCGGCAATTCACCAGAAAGTTTGGCGGCGGTCAAAATCGTCGACCAATTCGTTGCCGACAGCTATCATTTGGCGATCACTTGTGCAGCCGACGGATCTTTGGCACAACAAGCTGCCGCTGATGAAACGAGCTATCTGTTATTGATGCCTAAGAGGTCAAATGATGCTGGCTTTGCAATGACGGGAAGTTTTTCTTGCATGGCTCTTTCCGCACTGCTGATTTTTGACCAGACGCCTCTGACAGAAAAGGGGCATTATGTTGAAACCCTCAGCCGATTGGGGCAAGAAGTGATCGACAGAGAAACAGAACTCCAAGTACTGACGGACCGTTCCTTTAAGCGGATCGTTTACCTGGGCTCAGGCACGTTGTCGGGGTTGACCAGGGAAGCACAGCTAAAAGTATTGGAACTGACTGCGGGAAAAATCGCCACCGTGTTCGATTCTTCGATGGGCTTCCGTCATGGACCGAAATCATTCGTAGATGATCAAACCCTCGTCTTTGTCTTTGTCAGCAATACGTCCTACACGCGGAAGTATGATCTTGATATGTTGGAAGAATTAAAGAGTGACGGCATCGCCGCCGCAGTGACTGCTATCGGACAGCCAACCGCTGTGAATTTTTCAGGAACAAACTTTTTCTTTCCAGATGACACATCATTGCCAGACGGTTATCTAACCTTAGCAGACATTGTCTTTGCACAAACGATCGCACTGCTGGCATCGATCAAAGTCGGGAATACACCCGACACCCCTTCGCCAACGCGTACCGTCAATCGGGTGGTCAAAGGCGTGACGATTCATCCGTATAACAACTAACGATGACTGAGAAAGCCCACCACGAGCACGTATCTTTTCTTGTACGAAGTCGATACGTGCGGTGGTCAATCAGTCGAACGGCTTCATCAATAGACATTTTTATACGTGCTGACAACCGTTTCGCCAACGCTGAAAAAAGTGAAAGCGGTTGATTCTTTGGCATGGACAAAAAAGGAGGAATTTTAATGAAAGCAACCGTAACGAAAGCCAAAAAAGCAGCGATGGATCGCCTGTCAACGAAAGAAGGAGTGATCGCAGCTTTAGCGATCGACCAACGAGGTGCCTTGAAAAAAATGATGGCAGCACTTGGCGTGGAGGCTGATGCAGAGAAAATCAGCCAGTTTAAAACGCTAGTCTCACAAGAATTGACCCCTTACGCGTCTTCTATTTTATTAGATCCAGAATATGGGTTGGCAGCTGCGCAAAGCCGTGATCCAGAGGCGGGGCTTTTGCTGGCGTATGAAAAAACCGGCTATGATGCGACTACGCCGGGACGTTTGCCTGATTTATTAGGGGAATGGTCGGTTGAGCGATTAAAAGCAGCAGGCGCCGATGCCATCAAATTTTTGCTTTATTATGATGTAGATGAAGCTACCCAGATCAATCAGTTGAAACACGTCTTTGTGGAACGACTCGGCAGCGAATGCCAAGCCGCTGATCTGCCCTTCTTTTTAGAAGTTCTTTCCTATGATGCTAAGTTGCCTGAAGTCGACTCAAAAGCATATGCGCAACGCAAACCAGAAAAAGTCATCGGATTGATGAAGGAATTTTCAAAACCACAGTACAAAGTCGATGTGTTAAAAGTGGAAGTACCAGTCAATATGAATTATGTGGCAGGTTTTGCCAAGGAAGAAGCCGTGCATACCAAGGAAGAAGCTGCCGCGTATTTCAAAGCGCAAAGCGACGCGACACATCTGCCGTTTATTTTTCTCAGTGCAGGCGTATCAGCCAGCTTATTCCAAGAAACGCTGGTTTTTGCCAAAGAAGCTGGCTCCACCTTCAATGGCGTCTTGTGCGGCCGGGCAACGTGGAAAGATGGTGTTGAATCCTTTGTAAAACAAGGAACAGAAGCAGCACAAGAATGGCTAGCAAGTACTGGAAAACAGCACATCGAAGACTTGAATGAAGTGATCCAAAAGACCGCCACTTCTTGGTGGGACAAAGTCGCGGTCGAAGAATAGTTTTTTCGCTGTTTGACAAGAGAAATGGCCAGTAATCAGACATCTTAAGGGCTTTTGAGAAGAAGTGGTAGGCTTCTGACTTAAGGCTTTAGGGTGTCTTTTTCTAGTGAAAAAAGGTTGATAGTATAACGGACGCTGCCCTCATCTAGACAAAAAAGGGTTAGCAAAAAATTATGAAAAAAAGTCAGAGCACTATGGATGATTTATCATAATTTTTTCATATAGACTAAGTTAACTTTGCTAGTTAAAAGAAAAAGAAGGGAAGAAAATCAATCCTAAAAGATTTGTTAACAGGTTAAGTCAAAAATCCCTCAAAATCTTTTCTCATTTTTCAGCAGTATTGCCAGTAGAAGATCGCTTGATAAAAAAGCCGTTGCTTGCTATTCTGTTCTGTAAATTGACAGAAGGAGATGGCGTATGAAGCAAATGGCAATCAAAGAGAATCCATTTTTGACGCGTCTGGATTATCAGCGGGCATTGGAAGACATGATCGCTCCTTTGCGAGAAGCGATCTTGGCAGATGACTATCCAGGATTGAATCTAGGTAGCAGTGGGGCCGTATATGATCGAACACGGGCTGAGATGGAAGCGCTTGTGCGTCCTTTGTGGGGGCTGGCGCCTTATTGGAGGGTTTGCCCAGATGATCCGTTACGAGCAGCTTACGTAGAAAAAGTGATAGCAGGGACAGATCCTGAACACGCGTTTTACTGGGGAAGGATCACGGATTATGATCAATACATCGTGGAAGCAGCCGCATTGTCATTGACCCTATTGTTGCAGAAGGACGCTTTTTGGACAGCGTTGCCGCAGAAGAACCAGCGAAAGCTAGTGGCTTGGCTTTCCCAAGCACTTGAGTGCAAGATTCCTAAGAACAACTGGACATTCTTCAAAGTGTTGATACGCGTTGCCTTGTTTCACTGTGGGGAACCGTTGGCAAAAGAAGCATTGTCCCAAGAGTTGGCATTGATCGATTCCATGTACATTGGCGATGGTTGGTACGTAGATGGGAAAACGACGCAGCGAGATTACTATATTCCTTTTGCGTTTCATTATTATGGCTTGATTTACGCTACATTTATGCAAGACGAAGACCCAGAATGGGCACAGCGTTTTAAAGAACGAGCCACCCGATTTGCCCAAGACTTCGTCTATTATTTTGATGAAGATGGCGAAGCCTTGCCCTATGGCCGCAGCCTGACTTATCGGTTTGCGCAAGGGGCGTTTTTCTCGGCACTGGTTTTCGCAGACGTCGAAGCGATCCCATGGGGACAGATGCGAGGACTACTGGCGAAGCACTTGCGCAATTGGATGGCACAAGAAATTTTCACTTTCGATGGTCGCTTGTCCATCGGGTACCACTATGAAAATCATGTAATGGCAGAAGGGTATAATGCACCAGGCTCGCCTTATTGGGGGCTGAAGACCTTTTTGCTTTTAGCGGTCGCAGAAACGCATCCTTTTTGGCGGGCTGAACCTGAGCCAATCAAAAGAGAGCCGCAAAAACGGATTGAAAAAGGCAATATGTTGCTGGTGCACAATGAAAAAAGCCATCATCTGTTGGGGTATCCTGCAGGCTTGATGCTTGAACAGCAAGCCCATGCTCAAGCAAAATACAGCAAATTCGTCTATTCGAGCAAACTTGGTTTCAGTGTGCCGAAAGCTGGCGTCACGTATGCCGAAGGCGCCTTCGATAGCACATTAGCTATTGCTCGAGATGGCAGCTATTTTCGCACGAAGGGCGCAGTCAGGGATTATCGAGTGACGGAAAAAGGGGTCTTTTACCAATGGGCACCCTTTGAGGAGGTAGTGATTGAAACTGAGATTTATCCCTTTGGTCAGTGGCATGTGCGCGTGCACGAGTTGACGACGACGATTTCGTTGGACCTCCGTGAGGGCGGGTTTAGTGTACCGCTGACTGGACGGTTGCCTCAGGCCCAAACAGGACCGACCTGGAGTCGAGTCAGTGAAGGAGGCTTTTGTTCTCAAATCATCAACATCGAAGGCTATCAACAAGCCAGTATTGTTCAGCCAGAAGCCAATACCTCCGTCTTTTTTCCAAGAACTAGTTTTCCATACTTAGCACAACATATTCCACCAGGGAAGCACCGTTTGATTTGTTTAGTCGGTGGTATCGTAGAAAAAGAAAGGAGCGATCCAAATGATTACGCTAGCAATAAAAAATAAGCAGGACCAGGTGATCGTCGGTCGCATCGACCATGAAAAAGAACCCGCGCCGTTTCAAGTTTCTGGTGATGATTTGGCCGTATTAGCCATTAAAAACTATCCCTATGAGGAAGGGGATAAGATCGTCGTTGAGGTGACGGGGGAAAATCCGTATTATGTCCTTCAGCTTGATGAAACCTTAGCACCATCACTGATCTATCTTTCCCAATCCACTTGGGAATATCAGATCCCTTGGACGGAATCTCATCGAAAGTCCTCGGTGGAAACGGCCTTTGCCTCGCAGCGCCATCACCTGATGGTGCGTAAAGCCCATGCGTTTGAGATCACGAATTATCAAAATTTATCTTTCAATGCCCATGATCAAAAGTCAGCGACAGGGGCGTATCCTCATGCTTCAGCGAATGTGGAGACGCGAGATGATTCCGTCTTTTTTGCCAAGAATGCGATCGATGGAAAATATGGCAACCGATCCCACGGTTCGTATCCGTTTGCTTCTTGGGGCATCAATCAGCAAGCCGATGCTGCATTGACCATTGATTTTGGTCGTCCTGTCTTGATCGATCGGGTTCGCTTCCTATTACGGGCAGATTATCCCCATGATAGCTATTGGACCAAAGGGACCTTGGTCTTTGCTGATGGAGAAGAGCTGTTGGTGGGAACGACAAATACGGCGTCATTTCAAGAAGTTCGTTTTCCGAAAAAAGAAACGACTAAGCTAACCTATAAAGAGCTGCAAAAAGCAGAGGATGATTCCCCATTTCCAGCTCTTACACAAATCGAAGTATTTGGTTGGAACTGTTAAAAAAAGAGGACAAGAGCATGACAGGTCTGCATTTGTGGGCAGCTGTCATGCTCTTTTTTTAGGAATCAATGAAGGAAGGTCGCTTTTTTTGTTCGTTTACGTTATAATGATTTCAGTTAATATGTTAACAAGTTAAGAGGAGGGCAAACATGCGTCTGCAAGAGAACAAACAACGCTTGATCCTGTTAGGAGAAAAAGTGACCGATGTGTGGTTAGCGGATAAAATCACCGCGTGCATCCAACAGATCGAAAAAAATAGTCAGCGCTTTGGCACACAGTTTCCTTCAGCCTGTGCCACCAATGGCAAATATCGGCTGAAAGGCAACGATGATTGGACCAATGGCTTTTGGACGGGGATGTTGTGGCTCGCCTATGAGTGGACCAAAGAAAAGAACTTTTTGACTCGAGCTATGGAGAATATCGACAGTTTTCAAACGCGCTTAGACGACCATTTTGTATTAGATCATCATGATATCGGGTTTTTATATAGCTTATCCGCCGGTGCTGGCTACAAGATCACTGGCGATGAACACTGCAAGCAAGAAGTCATTCAAGCAGCAGATGTTTTGTTGGCACGTTTTCAAGAAAAGGGGGAATTTATTCAAGCTTGGGGCACTTATGGCGACCCACAAGAATACCGCTTGATTATTGATTCGCTACTGAACTTGCCGCTTTTATTTGCAGCAACCCAATTGTCGGGAGAGCCTCGTTACGCAGAGGCCGCGAGTAAGCATTATCAGACAGTGCGAAAGACTGTCATCAAAAATGACGCCACCACCTTTCATACGTATTATTTCGATCCTGAAACGGGGCAGCCAAGTCACGGGGCGACGCATCAAGGAAACAGCGACCAATCGATTTGGGCACGAGGGCAAAGCTGGGCGATTTTAGGGCTCCCTTTGAATGAAAGCTACTTGCATAGCCAGCCTTTTCCAGAAAATTATCCGCAGATCGTGGAGGTGTTCTTAGCACATTTACCCGCAGATCTCGTGCCGTATTGGGACTTTGATTTTAACGACCAACATCCTGCTGAAAAAGACAGCTCTGCTTTAGCGATTGCGGCTTGTGGCTTGTTGGAAGCAGAGAAAATGGGGGCGTATCCTGATGCTAAAAAAATCGCTAAAGGGATGCTTTACCAATTAGGCGAGCAGTATGCAGCGAGCCAAGTGCCAGAAAATGAGGGCTTATTGCTGCATGGTGTGTATGCTCATGCGGAAGGCAAAGGCATCGATGAACCCAATCTTTGGGGGGACTATTTCTATTTAGAAGGATTGATCCGATTGGCATTGCCTAATTGGCAAAGATACTGGTAAAGGGGAAGACGACATGCGAACGTTTGAGATAAAAGAAGATTTTTTGTTAGATGGAAAACCAATCAAATTGATCAGCGGAGCGATCCATTATTTCCGCATGACACCGGCGCAATGGACAGATAGCCTCTACAATCTAAAAGCACTGGGAGCCAACACAGTTGAGACCTACATTCCTTGGAATCTCCACGAACCTCGTGAAGGAGTCTACGACTTTGAAGGAATGAAAGACATCTGTGCTTTTGTAAAGCAAGCCCAAGTGCTAGGCTTGATGGTCATTTTGCGGCCTTCCGTCTACATTTGTGCTGAATGGGAATTTGGCGGGTTGCCAGCTTGGCTGTTAAACGAACCGATGCGGTTGCGCTCAACCGACCCACGCTTCATGGCAAAGGTGCGTAACTATTTCCAGGTCTTGCTGCCAAAACTTGTGCCGTTGCAAATCACCCATGGGGGACCAGTGATCATGATGCAGGTGGAAAATGAGTACGGCTCTTATGGAATGGAAAAAGCGTATTTGCGCCAGACCAAGGAGTTGATGGAAGAATACGGCATCGATGTACCCTTGTTTACTTCAGATGGGGCATGGGAAGAAGTACTGGACGCTGGGACATTGATTGAAGACGACATCTTTGTCACAGGCAATTTCGGCAGTCGTTCCAAGGAAAATGCGGCTGTGATGAAAGAGTTTATGGCAAAACATGGCAAAAATTGGCCCATCATGTGCATGGAATACTGGGATGGCTGGTTCAACCGCTGGGGCGAGCCGATCATCAAGCGAGACGGTCAAGACTTAGCTAATGAAGTCAAAGAGATGTTAGCGGTCGGCTCCTTGAATCTCTACATGTTCCATGGAGGCACGAACTTTGGCTTTTACAATGGCTGTTCCGCTCGGGGAGCGCTGGATCTACCACAAGTGTCCAGCTATGATTACGATGCTTTACTGACAGAAGCAGGAGAACCTACCGACAAATACTATCAGGTACAAAAAGCCATAAAAGAAGCCTGTCCCGAAGTGTGGCAAGCCAAACCACGGACCAAGCAATTAGCGGCATTAGGAACCTTTCCCATCGAAAACAGTGTCTCATTATTGGCTATCAAAGATCAGCTGATGGCACCGCAAGAAAACATGTATCCACTAACAATGGAAACTGTCAGCACAGGCTACGGCTATTTGCTCTATTCGGTTCAGTTAAAAAACTATCATCGAGAAAACAAACTAAAAGTGGTAGAAGCTAGCGATCGGCTGCATATTTTTACCGACGGCCAATTACAGGCGATCCAATACCAAGAGACGCTAGGCGAGGAGCTGTTGATCCAAGGGGCACCAGATAAAGAAATCATCGAGCTAGATGTCTTAGTGGAAAACATGGGGCGTGTGAATTACGGGTTTAAATTGAATGGGCCTACGCAAACCAAAGGCATCCGTGGGGGCATCATGCAAGATATTCATTTCCACCAAGGCTATCGTCATTACCCAGTGACGCTTTCCGCAGAGCAGCTACAAGCCATCGATTATCAAGCAGGAAAAAATCCGACACACCCCTCCTTTTATCAAACGACCTTCAGGCTGACAGAGGTAGGAGATACGTTTATCGATTGCCGTGGGTATGGCAAAGGCGTCGTTATCGTCAATGGCATCAATCTTGGTCGCTATTGGCAACGTGGCCCCGTGCATTCCTTATACTGTCCGAAAGAATTTTTGAAAAAAGGCAGCAACGAAGTCGTGGTATTTGAAACCGATGGCGTTGAGATCAAGGAACTCGTTTTCTGTGATCAACCTGTCGTAGAATAAAAAAATAGAAGTAGAGACCCAAATTTACGCGGGCTCTACTTCTATTTTTGTTTTGAAATATTTCCAGTGCTTGTAGCTGACGATGTATTCAGCGACACTTCCATCTGCTAAATAGGAGTGCTTGACTTGTTTGACCGCAGGCTCTCGGAAGCTCAGTTGCAATAAGTTCAACAATTCAGCGTCATCAGGAAAGACGATTTCGTTGGTTTCAACAGAAGCCAATGAGAAAAGGTCGATCGCAAAGTCTTTTCGGACCCGCTCATAAACACTAGCATATCGGTTGAGGTTTTTGGCGATCGGTTCTTTCATCAGTTTCTTCGGTAGATGAGTGATGTGAACCAAGAAAGGAACATCGCCAAAATAGCGGACTCGTTTGATTCGGTAGTAGGAAGCACTGGCAGCCAACCCTAATTCTTTCAAAATCTCCGGGTCATTTCCTTCTTCCACCGCAAGGACCTTGACCTTTTCTTGGTCCAGTGAATGCAGCTCAATGTCGGAAAACTTCACACTTTGAGATACTTTTGCTTTTGAAACAAAGGTCCCTTTGCCTTGGATGCGATACAGATAGCCAGCACTCGTCAATTCATTCAACGCTTTGACTGCCGTGATCGAACTAACAGAATACATTCGCTTGATATCCGCCTCTGAATAAAACTTATCGCCGGGAATGAATTTATGGTCTTTGATTTCTTGTAAAAGATCTTGCTTGATCTGCTCATACTTTGGCAGCACAGTGGTTTCCCTCCATTCCATATGAATACATCAAGCATAACATGTTAAATCCTTTCCTGCCACTTAATTATTGTAGAAAATATGTTGTTTTCCAGTCTGTACATGCCTTAAAAATAAAATTCAATATGTTAAGATATTAGGTTTACGGATGGCTTGCCATGTGGTATAGTATGCTTATAAGGAACATAACATGTTAAGTGGGGCGACCTACGGAGTAGGAGGGAAATTAGTGGAAAACATTGTATTGATCAGTCATGGCGGCATGGCAGAAGGGGTCAAAAGTAGTCTCGAGATGATCGTAGGCCAGCAAGCAAACGTTCACACCGTTTCATTACGACCAGATAGTGACAATCTGCAGTTTGAAAAAGAATTGAACGAGAAAATGAAAGCCCTTAACGGTTCAACATTGATTATTGCGGATCTATTAGGAGGAACCCCGTGCAACGTTGCAGTCAAGAATTATTTAGAGGATGACGAAGTGGCGATTTTCGCTGGAATGACATTGTCCGTAGTGATCGAGGCAGTCGTCAATCAACGAGCGACGATCAACGAGCTGCTTTGCTTAGCCAAAGAAAACATCGTTGATGTCAAAGCAGGGATGAACCAGGCAGAACAAGAAATTTTAGAAGAAAAGCAAGAGGAATTAGGGGATTACAGTGCGTATGCTGGGCAAGAAAATATCGTCAATAGTCGGATCGATGAGCGCTTGATCCACGGACAAGTCGCCGGTATCTGGTCCACCAGTTTAAACACGCAACGGATCATCGTGGCCAATGATGAAGCCGCCGCAGACCCATTACAAAAATCTTCTTTACGAATGGCAGCGCCAACTTCGATGCGACTTTCCGTCCTTCCAGTGGCAACGGCAGCCAAAAATATTCGTGCCGGTCGTTATGGCAAGCAACGGTTGTTTTTGCTTTTCAAAAATCCCCAAGATGTTTTGCGTTATATTGAAGCAGATGGACCGATCAAAGCGATCAACGTCGGCAACATGAGCTACAAAGATGGTGCACGGGAAGTAACCAAAAGTATTCAAGTGCTGCCAGAAGAAGAACCAATCTTTGAAGCGATCGCCGCAAAAGGCATCACCGTCACGGCACAGCTTGTACCCAATGAACCATCGATCGACTTTATGAAGAAATTACGAGGATAAACCAGGCAGGGATTGAATCGAGGAGAATATGTAGCGGAAGATTTGTCAAAAAACGAGTATTTTTCACAATTTATCTGAGGCGACATAACGATCGATAACCAGCCAGTTAAGACTCGTTCATACAATTAGGAGGAAAATTCATGCATTTAGCAGCGTATCAAATCATTCTTATTACTGTTTATGCTTTTATTGCTATTAATGATTCACTTATTTCCAATACGTTGACCCAACCAGCGATCGCCGGAATGATTTCTGGAATGATCATGGGGGACTTAAAGACCGGTTTGATGGTCGGTGGGACCTTGCAGTTGATGCGTTTAGGGATCGCCGCATTTGGTGGTGCATCCGTCCCAGATTATTTTACCGGCGCAGTACTGGGAACGGCGTTTGCCGTGATCTCAGGAAACGGCGCGGAATATGGCATCGGCTTAGCAGTTCCAGTGTCCTTGCTGATGCTGCAACTGGATGTCGTGGCTCGTTTTTGTAACGTATTTCTACTACACCGGATCGATAGAGCCATCGACAACATGCAAGTCAAACGAATCCCACGGTTAGTTTTATCGGGTTCTTTCTTATGGGGATTGTCACGGGCGATTCCGATTTTATTGATGCTTTTAGCTGGAGATGCAGTCGTTACGACGATTACCGATAACACGCCAGAATGGCTGATGACTGGACTAAAAACCGCTGGTGGCGTCTTGCCAGTCGTCGGCGTAGCGATCTTATTACGCTACTTGCCAACAAAGCACTACATTCCTTATTTGTTATTAGGCTTCTTTTTAGCTGCGTACCTGCAAGTGCCAATGCTCGGTGTTTCCATCATTGGGCTCGTAGCAGCAATGTTAGTCTTTAAACGTGATAGCGAAAAAGGCACGGTTGCAACGGCAGCTGCCGGAGATTTTGAAGGAGGATATGATGGCGATGAGTGATCAAAAACTGACAAAAAAAGAGTTGAATACCATTAGCTGGCGTTATATTTTGGCAAGCCAATTAAACTGGAACTATGAGCGAATGATGAGTTCAGGCTACCTTTACGGCATCCTGCCCGTCTTGAAAAAATTCTATGGCCATGATGAAACCCAGCTGCAAGATATGCTGCGGACCCACAATCAGTTTTTTAATACTAATGCGATCTTTGGGAACTTAATCATGGGGATCGATGTCGCGATTGAAGAACAAGACGGACACAAAGCCAAAGAAACGATCATCGCCTTGAAAACGGCCTTGATGGGTTCCTTGGCAGGTGTCGGTGACTCCTTGTTCCACGTGATTTGGGGAACGATCTTTGGCTCTGTTGCTGGCACATTGGCGCAAAATGGTTCCGTTGTTGGTTGTGTCATCTGGATCATCGCCAACATCGCGTTACTTTTCGGTCGGGCAGCGTTGCTTCCCCTAGGTTACAAACAAGGGGTCAAATTAGTGACGACCTTGAAAGACAAATTATCTGCCTTCACCAATGCCGCAACCGTTTTAGGGGTCACAGTGATTGGTGCTTTGATTCCCTCTGTCGTTAAAGCGACCGTTCCTTTTGTCTATAAAAAAGACGGCGTCGAATTAGTGATCCAAGACACGTTGGATGCCATCTTGCCATCCCTTGTACCTATCTTGCTCGTCTTGCTGACCTACTGGATGTTAGGCCAAAAGAAACTAAATTCCACTCGAGTAATTTGGATCATCTTGATCTTGTCGATCGTTTTGAGTGCGTTTGGTATTTTGGGTTAGGATTATCAGTACCAACTGATAGATAAGAATATGTAAATATAATAAAGAGTGTGGAATATTTTTCCGCACTCTTTTTTTATAAAATAATTTGTACGTTTTTACTCGTAAAGAATTTAATTCAATCGGAAACATAGAAAAAAATAAATTTGGTCATTCCCTTTTTGCTCGTCTACTAATATTTTGATGTGTATTGAATATCTATTGGTCAGAATCAAAATAAAAAAAGACAGAAACCAATGATACATAAGGTTTCTGTCTTGTTGAAGATTATTCCCACTCAATATGTGTAGCTTCATAGAAATGTTTATATAGCAGCACTCTTTCATTGTAATCTACATTTGAGTAGGAAAATGGTAGGGTTAGATCTTTACTGCTTGATTTCCATTAAAGTTTGCAACACTTGATTCTGTTGCGTAGGTGAAATTAATATTACCAGTCATCTGTTTAGCAATATTTTCATCATTACGACTCCAAAGATGAGCGTAGTGTCTCAATGTGATTTCAGGACTAGAGTGTCCTAACCGTTGTGATACAACAAGAATATCAGCATTAAATTCATTGATTAAGTAACTAACATGAGAATGGCGTAAACCCTTTCCTTGAATCAATGGTACTTTCGCTAACTTGGCATATCGCTGTATAATTCTTTGAACAGTTGAACGATAGAGGGGGAGGTCAGTGTAACTAAGAATAAATTGTTTTACTCCATGATTTTTTTGAACGTTTTTCCACTCTTGAAGAACTTGAATTGTATCATCATCCAAAGAAATGATTCTTAGACCACTTTCGGTTTTGGTATAGGGTTTTCTAATGAAATCTTTTTGATTGGTCATTTCTAAGGTATGATGAACCCTGAGTTTTTTTCTTTTGAAGTCTATATCATTCCAATTTAATGCCAGTCCTTCACTTACTCGAATTCCAGTCATATAGTACAACCAAATCAGAACAAAACACATATGTTCATAGAAGTCATTTTTATAGATTTTTGATAAAACCCTTTCAAAATCTTCTTTCGTCCAGTATGGAACAATTGCTTTCCCTTTTGGAATTGCTTTTGTCCGCTTGGAGATGTTTTCATTTAGGAATTGAAGAGTAACAGCATAATCAAGTGATTTGCGAAACATACCGTATAAAAGGGAACTGTATGCTTGAGAATACCCACTTTCGTTTAACAGCCAGATTCGATAATGCTCACAATCAAGTACCCTGATATCACGTAGTTTTTTATCACCAAAGTATTCAATAATTTGAGTAAGTCCACATTCACGAGAACTCCAAGTGCTTTTTTGAACACAAGCTTTGTAGTGAGGGACATAAGACTGCTCCATAAATTCTTTGTAGGTTAAATCATAATTTGCAAATCCATTTGCTATCATATACTCATTTTTAATGCGCATAACTTCTTTATGGGCTTCACGAACAGATGAAAATCGTTTTCCTAAAGAATCTTTTGTTCCTTTTTTCTGGATTCTTTTTCCAGTTATTTGGTCTGTACCTAATTCTACAAGATAATATATACGGCCGTTTTTGTCTTGATAAACACATGGATATTTTGTTTTCATAACTATTCCTCCTGCACAAGAGGAATGCCTATAATTTCTTCAATTACTTGTCGGGGTACAACCCCGACTCTTTTATTATTATAATATGGGTATCCCTGATTTACCATTCTTATTTTTGCCTGACGAATTATGGTAGCTGCTTGATGTGTTTTAAATCCAAGTTGTTCTAAATCTTTTCGACAAATCATATTTTTCATTTTTTTTAACTCACTTTCATAGAAAGCACACAATTGATTATAGTGCTATTTCTTTATTTTGGTATAGCGCACAATGCTTTCTTGAAAATCCATTATTTGTTCAGGATTTCCAATTTCATTTATATCCCTGTAAAATATCGGGCGTCTTACGAGATACTCATGGGTATAAAGCACGTCTTGATTGGTGGGATCATAGGGTTGATCCACGAGTTTTTTTGTGACAGTAGGTACTTTGAGATTGCGCGATCTGAAGAACGCTTTTTTCTTATGTTCTTTCATATCCAAGTCCTTATCGAAATATTTACTGATATAGCGTCCGCGATTTTCGATACGATCCACATCGATCCTATTGATTTTGACAAATCCATGTCCCCAGGTCGTGGTAAGACGATCGACAGAAAGAAAAGGGAAGTCAAATAAGATGATGTGGTAATGGATCGCACCTCGTTTTTGTTTTTCCCACGTGGCGAGATATTTTAGGTTTGCTTTTTTTGTATGATAGAGTTCGTAGTTTAGTCGCTTGATAAATTTTTTGAATTCATTATTCGCATAGGCAATGTTTTGTATGTTTTCTCTAAAAGTGAGGGTTAAAAATTTTGTCTGATCATCAAAGTTCATATCCACGAGTCGGGCGATTTCAAAACGCATATTTTTGTAGTATTTTTGTTTTCGTTTTAAGCTATCGTATTGTTCTTGAGCAGAGAGTTCGTCATAAGTTCTTTTTGTTTCCGTGGGAATATCCTCTGTATAAAGCCAAGCTAATTCTTTTTTTCGGTTTGGATTTGGTTCTGTTTCTTCATTTCTTTTTTTAGGAGTAATGATGGTTTCATAATCATAAATTTCAAGGTACGTGGGAGTTTCAATGATCTTCTGATTATAAGGTTTCAATAATCCCCACTCCTTGGTTTGTATTCGATTGTCAAAGAACCAGCCATTTTCTCCTGATGTTGTTCTATAAATCAAGTTAAGGGGAAGGCCTGCGCGGCAGTCCTTCCAACCTATGGGTTTATTGGGCGGTCTTAACGGACAGAAACGGCTCTGTGGGCGCTGCCTCGCCGTTTCGTCCTAACCACCCAACAAACGCATAGGAAAATTAGTTTTGTGTAGTGACACCTTGTTTTTTGGGAATCAAAGTTGCCGTATCAGCGGTTGCCGATAACCCATAACTGACAAATTGTCCATTTGAGCGCCCCCAAGGTACGATCACCAAATTGGTAAATGTAACTATGGCTAAACCTTGTTGGGTAAGCTCTTCCGACGTGATCACAGGATGTTCAGATTTGACTTTGACACTGATTTTTTCGTAGCGAAGTTTTGGTAGAATGCATTCGTAGCTCCACCCTAGAATTTCCCCATCTTTTTGCCAGCGAGTGACATTGACGACTTGGTATTCTTTTTCGAGTGTTTCTTTTGGTAAACTGAGATCGGTAATTTTTATTGGCATCATATTTCTCCTTTTTATACGAAAGTTTATACGATTTGATTAAAAAATATAGATGGCCATCTACGCCTTGAATTTTATACGAAAAATTATACGAAGTCAAGAGATTTTCTAAAAATATATATACGTTTTTTTATACGAGTGTTATAATGAAAAAAAATGATAAGGAGGAATTTGAATATGTTTGGTTTAGTACAACCTGATAAAGTGAAGGTGGGTCAACGAATCAAAGAAATAAAAGACGGAATGTCTCTCTCTTTTACAGAATTAGGGAATCGATTAGGTTTAAAAAAGCCGACGATCAGTTCCTACGTTCAAGGCTATGCATTGGCTCCTGAAAGTGTGATCAATCAATTATCGAGTATTAGCGGAAAACCAGTAGGCTGGTTTTATTTTGGGCATGTGGAAGACTATATTCGAGAGTATTTGTTTCTCATTGGTCAGAAACAAATAGTGGACGATCATCCTGAAATCATTGAGAAAATAAAGCAAGAATTTTATACGGGCGAGTTCAAAAATCCTGCTTGGGAGAATGAGCTAGGCTATCCTTTGGAGGAATTTATCCAAGAATGTTTTGTAGAATATTCGAGTGAAATCATGAAGGACTATGTCGTAGAGATCACGAAAGAGGTCCTTGAAGGATCCAAAACACTAAACAAACTATCATCAAAAGCAAAAGAAGAAGCTGTCACGATTCTTTCATCTGGGATCATTGACTATATCGAGATGAGTGGTGAGATCAAGTATGGAGAGAAAGATCGCATTGCGAAAATGGTGAAAGAATCAATAAAAAACTTTGATGTAAAACAAGACCTGACATTTAATGATTCTTATTTGATTGGAAGATTGATCAATATTCTTGGTACAGAAGAAGATACAGAGCTGTTTCTTTCTTCTTTATCAATGATATTTACTGATAAGCATTTTTCCACTCGATTTGGTGGAGAAGAATTAGTCGAAATATTTCAATCAATACGACCAGCGTTAATCAAACTCTATCGGGAGAAAACACCAGATGAATTTTATGATTGGTTTGAGAAGTAAAAGCAAAAAGGAAGTTACATTAATCGTTCATCACAGGACATTTTGAACTGCGGGCCTATTTAGATTTAGAAATCACTCCTATTGATTGCTTTAGTATAAATTCATCCTCAAATCACTAAATAGTGGGTACATTTTATACAAAGAGATTTTTACTATTGTTTATATGTGCATAAAGATTAGGAATAACTTTCCAAATTTGTACAAAGTTCACTAAATCAACTACTAATTATAGCGATTTAAATATAGGAGGAAACTCGTATACGAACATTTAGTGGTTTCGCTATAAAAGTTTTGAAAATCTTTTTTTAGGCGTTTGTATAATCTTTGCCTTTTGTAAGGGGAACACACTCTTTCGGTTTGATCATGTGACAAAATTGGAAGATGAATCTTACTTTCTCGTTATTTATCATCGTAAAAAATGATGATATTATTTTTTCAACACCCGTGTATAAGTATCTTGATGATTGTTATTAAAATATTTGTCGTTATTTTATTGGGTGTAAAAAAATAAGAGAGGAAGAAGCAGTATGTTGAAAAAAGTGTTTCGCTTCGGTATTTTTGCAAGTATATTGTTGGTAGTATCTTCGACTCTTGTGCCAAGTGTGGTCGCTGTGGCCGATTCGATGGAGTCTCAAGAAGCGATGATATCTGACGGTAACAAGAAAGAGGATCTAACAAAACGCTCGGACGATTCATCAGATGGACAAACTGAAAAAGTAGAAGAAACAACTGAGGATAGGCAAACGATGGTATCAAGTAGTTTGGAAGGATCAAGCGATCGTACACAATCAAGTGATCTCATCCAGTCTAGCGAAGAAACTGGGCCAGAAGAAGTCGATGAGTCTACAGAAAAGTCTTCGGATCCTCAGGACCAAACGATTTCTCATGAAGAAGTAACGAAGGAAGCGGTTGATTCATCAACGAGTGATTCTGAAGGAACACAACCTTCTGAATCATTCGGTGGACATACCTCTCCAAGTATTGATGAACCTAGCGAAAAAATAGACGAACCAGTCTCTTCAAGCGAAGAAGCAGTTGTTTCACGGCGAAGCCGCCGAGATCTTTCCGCCGTTTCTTCAAATCAGCCAGAAGAGGAACCGGTGGTCGCTTTTGATGAAAAAGCCTTTGATGCCGCAATCGATCAATACATTGATCATGCAACAGAAGAAGAATTAGGGTTAGTCATAGATTCAAGTAATGAAAAAGAATTGGCCGATGCTTTAGAATATCTCTTGTTGAATCAATTGGATGAGTCCTTTGGTGTAGAAGAACTCGATGAACTAAAGAAGTTTCTTACTGCCGATGAGATTGAACGATTGGAAAATGAATCGTCGTTAGAGACATTTGAACAACTGCTTACGCAATACTATAATGATCGAGAACAGAAATTGGAAGAAGGAGCAGCATTTAGTGACTTCTTTCTAGCAAGTACCGATGAGGAAATCAATCGGATGTTAGAGGCAAAAGATGAACAAGCATTGGAACAAGTGATTTCTGAAATCAGTGCTTCTCGGAATAGTCAAACAAGCGGATCACGAAAAAAACGCGCCTTGCCTCTAGCCATTCCATTACTTGTCAAAGGTGCTGCATGGGTGATTGGACTAGGAACAGCTGCTTATTCAAGCCATAAAATATATACGACATTAGAAGCACGTCGTGCGGAAAAAAAACGAATGGTCGAACGTTGGCGTTATCATGAACAACAAGCACAAAAACGACATCAAGCCGCACAACAAGCCCACGCAAAAGCCGTTGCCCGTGCTAAACTACAAGCAGCAGCCCGCGCCAAAGCGCAAGCCACACAACGAGCTCGTGCCCAAGCCGTAGCAAAAGCGAGAAAACAAGCACAGAATTGGGCCAAACAACAAGCCGCCGCTCGAGCTCGCGCACAGACGGCCGCAAGTGCACGAAGAAAGTCAAATGCGTCCTATGTTCCTCCGGTAACTCGTCCGAAACCAGTGATCAAAGCCAAACCCAAAGCACCTGCAAAACCTGTTGCCAAGCCAGTAACGAAACCAACTTCTCCAGCGAAACCGAAGCCAACGACGACCCCAAAAAATACGATGCATCAAGTACGTGCAGGAGAATCTGTTTGGTCTATTTCGCATAAGTATGGCATCAGTATGAATGACTTCATCAAATGGAACAAAATCAAAAATAATCTGATCCATCCTGGCCAGCAAGTCATCATCAAACAACCGGCAAGTACATCAAAGCCAGCACCAAAACCAAGTACGCCAGCCACTTACAAAGTAAAAGCAGGCGATTCGGTTTGGGGGATCTGTGAGAAGTATGGGTTATCCGTCTCAAAATTTGTCCAATGGAATAAGATCAAAAACAATACGATCCATCCAGGACAAGTGATGCATTTGCAAGAGCCGAAGCCGGCATCAAAACCAGCACTAAAAACTGCTCCTACGACTAACACGACATATACGGTAAAAGCAGGGGATTCGGTCTGGTTGATCGCTAATATGCATGGGATCAGTATGAATGATCTGGTGAAGTGGAATAAGATCAAGAATAATACGATCCATCCGGGCCAAAAACTAACAGTCAAACAACCTGTTTCATCAGGAAAACCAACGACAAAACTACCCACTTCCACAAATCCAGTGACCCACAAAGTCTCTTATGGCGAATCTTTATGGCTCATTAGTAGTAAATATGGTGTGACCGTCGACGAATTGCGCAAACAGAACGGGCTCAAAGGCGATTTGATTCACCCGGGCCAAGTATTAGTCATCAAAAAAGGTACGACCACGAGTCATTCAAACCCTGCAGGGAAAAGCGGAATCAGCTATACCGTAAAAGCAGGTGATTCTGTTTGGTTGATCGCCAATCGATACGGCGTGAGCATGGATGATCTAATGAAATGGAACAAGATCAAAAATTATACGATCCATCCGGGTCAAGTCTTAACGATCCAAACGATCGTCTCTACACCGACAAAACCTGCGATCACGACAACCCCAAAAGTAGAAGTAAAACCAGCGATCACGACGACACCAAAATTGGAATCACAACCTGGAGTAACTACCACGCCAAAGGTGGACGAGAAACCAGCAATTACAACAACCCCAAAAGTAGAAGAACAACCTGTTATCACAACCGTTCCTAAGACTGAATCAGAAGTATTAGTTGAGAAAGCCAGTGGGTCTACAGGTACAGTCTGGGATGATATTAAAGGTACACAACCTCCAAGAGAAGGAACTACTATTCCTAAATCGTTTGAAATAAATGTTAATGGGGAAAAGTTGTGGGTAAATCCAAATGGAACCAAGCACATGGTAGAATATTCAACTCGAAATCTATCTCATGGACAAAAACTTACCGAACAACAATTGTTAAGGAGTTTTCAAGGTGCTGTAGAACAAGCTATTTCTACAGGGATAAAATTTGAAACTAAAATAATAATAGATAATTGGGAATTAATATTTAGTCCAGCTAGAGAAGTAGGACAATTACCAGTTATTAAACATGCTGTATATCTACCTTAACTATAAAAGGAGCAAATTATGAAAATTAAAAGTTATGAGGATAAATTAGTCAAAGATGATATAGAAGTTGACTATTATGTCCCAATCACAGTATCATTTCCAGAAAATGATGATAAGTATAGCCTAGGAGAATTTTATTATTATAGATTTGTTAATGAATATGAATCATTTGTTGAGTTTAAAATCAATTCTGTTACACAGAAAATTGTAGAAGTAGTATTCACATCCATCAATGATATTGAAGATTCCAATTTATTTATTGAAGAGTATGCAGAAAAAAATCCAGTGATCCAAACAGATATTTTTGATGAAAATTCGATTATAACTAAAGAATCTGGGTTTAAAATATCTAGAGAACACAAAAAATTATGTTTTAAATTAGATAAAGAAAAGATAGATTCTGTTGTAAAGATGTCTAATCATGTATCTTTATTTCTAAATGAAGACAGTGAGATTATTGGTTTAGAGTTTTCTAGCTTTTCAGATAATGAATGGGCAGAACTCAATGAAAGTATAAAATCTACCAATTGATTTAATTTTAAATGAGAAGAAGGTAGGATTTTCAAAAGCTATTTTGCTAGATTCTGAGGGTGAAACAAAAGAATTTTGAAAGAACAAATTAAAATACTAAAATAAACGGTGGGCATGTTATGCTAAGATAACTCGAGGAACAAGACGATGTGTTAACTATTTCGTGAGTTCATCGGGCACTAACAAGCAGACATGCTCAATAAGTAAAGTCAATAGCGACGTTAGAAGAGCCTAGCGGTCTATTGACTTTTTTATAATGTTTTACGGATTAGAAGAGTATTTTTCTCACTTTCTTCCATTTCTTTTATAAATTGTTTTATGACAAGTGCTTTCATAGTTGCCATTTTGGCCTCTGTTATATTAAACTTCTCTTTTCCAACTTCAAAAATAGTGTTCATATTTTCCATTAGTGAACCCGATAGTTCCTTTTATGTTAAATTCTGAATATTTTCTTTAGAGGCATCTAAAAGGTTAATATTAGAATTACCCAGAATTAGTGTGTTCTTGACCTATAAAGAAAAAGATACTTTTTATGGAGATTTTTATAATATTACTGAACTGAAAAAAGGAAGATATGTATTTGAGAGTTTTAAGATAGAATAATACAATTATCAGTCTTTGTTTTGGAAGAATGCTTTCCATAAGTATTGAAAATCAATAATAGTATAATAAATAAAAAGTATTTTTCCGCATGGTTGGTGAAATAATTAGGTTCTAATATGATAAAATTAAATGTAAAGTGTAATGATGAAATAATTCATAATCATGTAAATTACGATAGTGATGAGGTAAATCTATTTTTTTATCCAGAAATCAAGTTCAGACATTGCGCTACTTACTAATCCATATAAATATAGGCTTTGATTCTATTTTAATGTTTACTAATAAAGTATGGGGATTTACAGTGAAAAGTAGTTAGCGTGAAGAAAAGTTACATTTATCTTCTGAAATATACAAGGAAAAATTAGAACTAGTATAGGATTATAAATTATGAACGTGAAGATTTGGCAAAAAGAAAATGCGGCTTACTCATTATAATATAGAACAGGACTGGTTGTGTTTTGGTGAATAGTAGTGATACATGTATAGAGTTCATCACTAATGTAATTGCTGTTGTTTATGATGATCAACACTTAAATTGTTTATGGATTAGTCTAATTTTTTTAAATAAGTTTTTGAGTCAATTATAGAATTCATCTTTCTTTAAAAAAGATAAGACTAAATAGTTTATAGAAGAAAGTCATTTTTGACTACTTGGAATTAGAGTGTATGAAAGAGTAGGAAATGAAGTGTCAAGAAATGATTGAAAAAATAGTTGGGCTAATCAGGTCTCAAAAAGGCTCGTAAGGATTCTCAGTTCAACCGTTAATATCTTCTATATATCAATGTTTCGGACGTTTCACAACACTGTATGTGAAGCGTCTTTATTTGTTGACACCATTCTGGTCTACATCTTGCCATATGTATGGTGGTGTAATTGAAAAAAATGTAAAATGATCCACAATATGAAGAATTTTGAAAACGTAGTGATTAGTAAATATGGAATTAGCAGATGTACGTACTGGAAGATGAATTAGAAAAAAGATACGTTGAAAGGTATGGAAAAGTATTCGAATAAATTTGTGGAGTATAGAATCCCTTTAAGAAAAGTAGTGAAAAAAGAAAAATCCCTTGTCAAACGTTAATCTGACAAGGGATTTTTGGTAGAGAAAATGGTAGGGAATCATATCATTTTTAATGAAAATCAAGCTTTTTAGCAACTGAAGAATGTTGATTTATAGGCATTCCCCATCCATATTATGTTGGCTCTTTATTCCCGCCAGGTTTGTAAAGTTTACTCATTTAATTCACCTCACTTTCATAAGGAATTATAAACCCAGAAAGGAAAATGAAAAATGTTAAAAGAGAAATTAAATTTTATCAAAATGGTATTCCCGAATGTTGAAAAGATAATACCATTTGTGACAGAAGATAACTTAGAAAAGTTATTTGGACAAGCGCAACAAAAAGTAGGCTATGAGCTACGGAGACGTAGTTTGAATGAAAAAAATCTACTGGGTTCTGCGAACCGCATTTGTACTAACGATTTTCGCAATAGGAGTACTAATCACAGAACAAATGCTTATGTAGGTTCCAATCGGCTATCCAACAGCCGTCATGTGGTTGATGATGATTTATGACGCAGCATTGCTTGAACTGAGAGAATAAAAAGAACTTACACCGTTTTCCGCCAGCGTAAGTTCAACAAAAAAATGAAAAATGAAAAAGGTAAAAAAATTATAGCACAGCTAGGAGGAAAAAATCAAAATGTCAAAAAAATTAATGTTCTTTTGAACGGTGTCAGTGACGGAGCATTCCAAGATGATTTGATTTTGAATTGGCTCAAGTAATCAATAACATTCATGATCCCAACACAGACCCAACAAAGAAACGAAAAATCACTATTGATTTAACGATTATTCCTGATGAATATCGAGAAGATATCCTCATTGATTATCAGGTGAAATCTAAGCTAGTTGCTATAGATTCATTGACACCAAAAGTCATCATTGGTCAAGAAGAAAAAGGAAAACCTCTTGCGAATGAGTTGAAAAGCGGACAAAGAGGGCAAATGTATTTCGATTCCGAAGATTCCGAATTGGAAGATGATACGGGAACGCTGGTTAAAGAAGTTGAAGAAACAGAAAAAAAACAAAAAAATTAAAATAAATTAAGAGTGAATGAAAATGACAGAATAGTTAAGAGATGTGTTGGAATATTCAGTGGAAGAGAGCTAGATAAATTTTCGAATAGTTTAACATCGCATGAAATTGTACATAGCGACGGAACTTTATTAGTTATAAGGTTTTAATCAGCGCTTAATCGGAACGCTTATTTAACACCCGCAGTTAATGCGATGGATTTCGGGCATAGTCAGTAATTTGACGAAATAAAAAACTGATTGATACTGGTATCAATCAGCAAGGGATATAAACGATCGAGGATAGTATTACTTGTCATCGTTTTCTTTAAAGTAGTTATCAATGTACTCTTTAATTTTTTCAAAATCTTTAGTCAGAAAAAATTTAGAAGGAACTTTTATAATCGGAAGGTTATTTTCATTATCAAAAGGAGCGAATGGCTCAGGAAGAACCAAGTAGTCAACATTATCTTTGTCCCTGAGATAATTTACTGAAACATCATAAAACTGAGAGAAATAATCTTTAAGGCTTGTATCTTTTTTAGAAAGAAGTCCTGGAGACAATGGCGTATACGACAATACATTATTGAGAACTAAGACAAAACAAATTTTTTTCATAGATAAACCACCTTTCAGTTAGATTATATACCAGTTAATTGAATTAATGTAAATGAATTGAAAATATTGGTATTTGATTTTTTGACAATTAAAAATCTTTAGATTATAAAAAAAGTAAATAAATCTGCAATCGTTAGCGATAAATGAATGGAGGATATGCATGAATAAACAGGAATTGATTAATGAATTGAACGAATATAAAGAATGATATCAAAAAATACAGATAGTTATAGTCGAGGGAGACATGGCGCCTATACTGTTGCATTAAATTTGGCGGAAAAACGTGGACAACCACAAAAGCCAGTTGTTAAATAGTTTGTGGCTGATTGGTTTGAAGAGAATAAGAATGATTTAGAATTTGCTATTTGGAAGCTAACTATCGATTCGAACATTTATTATACGAAGAACAAGTGCGAGATGCGTCATTAGATCCAGTATGCTTCAAACAAACCATACAAAATACTTGTTAGAATGTTAGAAGGCTATGAAATAGAAAAATCCCATATTTCTAATACCAGTACCATATGTAACGTATCCTGTTCATTATTGCATGGATAAGAATGGGAAAGTTTCGTATCGTCAAGGGAACGCTCAGAAGTTTACTAAAAAAGAACTATATAAGTATTTTTCAGAAATCAAACAGTTTGCAGTATCGGTGCGTAGTCAATTTATCATCATACTGATTATGGTTGTGGTAGCACTTAGTTGCTTAACATATACAATTATTGACCAACAGAAAAAAATCAACCAGTTAGAACAACAATTACAAGAAGTGCAAAGGATGTATGAAATTATCAAAAAAGATCCGTTAGCTCGGAATGCGATGGAAGCAGGAGGGGAATTAATGGCTTTTATAGTGTTAGGATTCGTGACAGTCGTTGGGATTATATTCGTTGGCGTTGTGGTTGGTAAGGCAATTGATAAAAGAGAGGAAGAGTTGATTGGGAAAGAAGAGATCAAAAATCAAAAAGAAAAAAAACAAATTATTAGAGAAAGCCAAAATGAACGGGACGATTAGCAACAAATATCTATAGAAGGAAAAGTTATCAAATGGAAACACCGCAAATTTTTAGCTTTGAAAATAATCAATTTAGAACGATTTTAGTGAATGATGAACCATATTTTGTAGGAGAAGATGTGGCAGATATTTTAGGGTATGCAAATGGTCCGAAAGCGATGAGGGACTATGTAGATGAAGAATATAAACTGACCGAACGAATCGTTATGGCAGATCAAACTAGAGAGGAAATAATTTTCAACGAATCCGGTCTTTACACCCTCATTCTTAAATCAAAATTGCCATCTGCAAAGAAATTCAAGCGATGGGTAACAAGTGAAGTATTACCTATCATCAGAAAAGCAGGCAGTTATATGAATGTACCTCGCTCATTTGCGGAAGCTTTGCGTTTAGCAGCTGATTGAAGAAAAAATGATGCTTGAACAGAAAGTCGCTGAATATGAACCGAAAATCACCTATCTTGATACAATTCTGGCATCGAAAGATGCAATGACTATATCACAAATCGCAGCTGATTATGGAATGTCAGCAGTCAAACTGAATAAGCTGCTGCATCAATTGGGTATACATAGAAGAGTAGTCGGTCAGTGGTTACTTTACAAGAAGCATATGAATTGCGGATATACAAAATCTCATACGAGCGAAATTCTTCAAACGGATGGAACGAAGAAAACTGTGATGAGTACCAAGTGAACATAAAAAGGAAAGTTGTTTATTTGTGATTTGTTGAACGAACAAGGTTATTATCCTGAGACGGATTTATTGGAAACGGCATAAAAAACGAACCTTATCAGGATTATGGATATAAAACTAACCTTTTTTACTAGAATAAATGGTTTTATAAGAAAACAAATACTATTTTATAATTAAAATAAAAAACGAATCCTCTACTTCAAGACTTGGAGAGCAAAGGATTCGAAAAGACTAAGAAGTGGATACAGCAAGTGAGAGCTTTTTAAAAATAAAACTTGCTAGTTAGCCTTTTTTTACTAGAATAATAGGTTTTCATAAAAAGTCAATAGGTTTGAAATGAAAAAATGGGCTTTCTACATGAAGTAGAAAAGGACTTTAGAAAGCTCGAAAAAGGCTATAGCTAAAAAGAAGAATACTTTAGTTTTGTGTACTGTGTTTGGAGAATAGCCTTTTTTATTAGAATAATAAGTTTTATAAAATTGTCAATGCTATTTTATTTTTTTATAAAAAAACCGAATCTACTATGGATAGAGCAGGTTAGGCCACATAGAGATTCGGAAAAGGCTAAAAACTTTAAAAGGTACTATCAAAAATAGACTGGATATATTGTTTTAAGTTAGAGATTTAGCCTTTTATTTTATGATATAAAATCATCATTATTTGTCAAGATTATTTGATAAAAAAGACAGCCGACTACTGACTGCCTTCATTAACATATTGAATAGTATCAACTTATCATTTCTAATTAAAACATATTTTGGAGTGATTGGAATGATAAAAGAGGCTGATATCAAACAGACTAATGTAAATGCAATGGCTGTTTTAAAACAGTTATGAAGATGAATACTATAATAGTCCCACTACTTTTGCAAGAGCTAGTACAAGTGTAACAAAATGGGGTAGTTGGCAATATACGAATATTGCAGTATCCACAGATGTTTTAGCTAATACAATAAATGCTGCTTTTTTTTTGGTGTTGCGACTGCTATCTCTATGTTTGGTATTCCTGGGTGGGCAATTGCAGGCTTGTTGGGTGTAACAAGTTGGGCGGAGTTTGGCTCATCTCCAGGAAGAGAAATTGCCAAAAAATGGGATATGAACAAAAACGATGGGTTGGTTTCTATATGAGAAAAGGTTACAATGCTAACGGTAAGCATGTGGCAACAGAATATAAAACCAAATAGCAAGTAGGGGAAGACTATTGTATAGAAAATGGGTTACTTATACATGAGAACATCCAATTGTCAGCATTTTGATTGCTGTGGTACTTGGTAGTGTTTTAGGAATATCAATTGAGTATTTAGTCAATAAGAATATTCGTTTTGAAGGATTGCTAGGATTAGTTATTGTAACTTTAATACAACTCCAAGTTGTATCAAAGTCAAAAAAATAAAAAGAATATGAAAAGGTATCTGATGGAAGACGAGTTGACTGTTGGGGAAGCTTTGTTAAAATTAGTTTACCGAAATATTAATATTTTTTAATTTTTTTCATATGAAAGAACCCTACCCTTTGAACGGGTGGGGTTCTTTCTATTTATAACTTTTCTAAATGATTGAGATAAACGGTATTTGCTTATTTATGATGAGATCTAATATTTTTTAACAATACTTTTTCTTTCTTTTATAAGCTGCAGAAATTGATCTAAACATTCTTTATCTTCTATCGAGTTTATCGTAAAAGTGATTAAATTTTTTAGTGCTTTTTCTCCATAATGATCTTTTAAAAATTCAACAAGAGAAATACTAGGTGTATAAGCTCTAGCTAAAACCGTGTGAGAGTACTTTACTTTCTTTACCTCTAAATATCCTTTTTTTAATAGACTAGAAAGTATAATAGCAGTGGTATTGACGTTTAAATTAGGTGCTTTTTCTACTAATTCTGTCTTAGTTAATGTCTGGTCAAATTTGAAAAAATAAGATAAGATTTAATATTCTGACTTTGTTAACTCTAACATATTATGCCACCTTTAATTTTTTAATTAATTTAAAATATTTTATATTATACACCTAATAACTGATTTTATGAATTCCCTTTCAATGAAACTAAAAAATATAAAAACGATTCCAGTTTCTATTAAAAAATTTATTTTGTATTTTAAAATAATGACATCCAAAAACTTTATTCTTCTTTCAAAATCTCCCACTCTTTGGAGTGGGTAGTTTGGGTATATATAAATAGCCCACTTCTGCGGGCTTATACATAATATATACGAGTATTCTCTTTACTTGCTTATAAAAAGCTTCTATTATAAAATTTTTATGGCGATATTATATCGTCAATGAAGAGTATCAGGTGGGGGAAGCTTGGGGAAGTGTGCCTGATACTCTTCCTATTTATTTTATCATCATTTTTATTCAATAGATATTATTGATTAGAAAATCGTCATAATCGGTTGGGTTTGGTTAATAAAAGGTGCAGTGTGGGTTCATACCCGATCAATATTTTTTGTTTCATTTTTATGTTTTAGTAGTAGGGTGGCTTTTTGTTGAATTAATAAAAGATATTTTGTAGAATAGAAGCATAGCCTTGACCGGGGCTATTTCATTTTATATCTTTTTTTCAGGCTCACCCTCCTTGAGGGTGGGTTATTTTTGACCAAATGATTTGAATGATTTGCAATTAGTTAATATAATTAAACTACTTTATAAAAACTTTTTCATTTAACTATGCCACTCCTCCCCGGGAGTGGTTGTTTTATTTGTTTGAAATAAAATCTTCAAGATTGCTTGTGCTGTCATATTTTATAGCTGCTTTCTTGTCTTTTTCTAAGATTACTGCTGATAAATCTATGTTACTAACACTTGCAATAGCGATAGTGTAGTGAACAACATCAGCAAGTTCTTTCTCGAGAGATGTATTATTTCCATTTTTTCTTCCATTTAACTGATTTAGTGCTTCAGCTACTTCTCCAATCTCTTCGACTAATTTCATGAATAGACTCTCGGGTGACACTTTATCTTTATATTTATTGAATAGATAATCTTGAATATCTTCTATTGCCAACTTTACCATAAAAGTCTCCTCTTTAAGTTTAAATTTTTAGTTCATATTAATACGTATTTTATCAGGTATCATTACAACTTCTGCAGTCAAGTCAATTGGTTTATATGATGAATCTATACACTCGTCCCAATACTCTAAATGTTTTTTATCAATCCAATTTTCTGAATTCTCAACACGATTTCCGCCATTTCTTTGAACTGAATACCAGTAAAGATATTCTATGCCATCAAGTTGCTCTCTAAAGACAGTTTCAATAAACATTTTTTCATTCTCTAATGTTAACAGAGTTTCTTTCATATGATCATTTAAAAAAGTCATCCATTCATCAACTGTAGCAGTTTTTCCTGTTTTTACTTTGAATCTTGTAAGTTCGGTTTGGATCATTATGTCACTTCTCTTTCATCATTTTAGGATATAGTTAAATTCCTAAAATTTTTTTCTTTGATTCAAATTCTTCTTGTGTAATAATCCCTAAATCAAGTAATTCTTTCAGTTCTTTTAATTGTTGTGTAGAAGAATGTTCATTTGATCTTCCGACAGTAGTATCTTCTCTGTAATTTACATTTGCAATAAAACGTTCTAGATTGCTTACTTGTGAAGAATAAAGAAAGATTTTTACTTCTTTTATAGAGTTATCTTCTAAATTTCGTAAAAATAATTTTCCCTCGCTACCGATGTCTTTTGTCGTTGTGATTGATTTAGTATTAACTTTACTTTTCCGTTTTCCAGAACTGCTAATAATGGCTCCTGTAGGCCCTAATAGTGCCGCCCCGGCAATAGTTTTTCCTGTTCGACCTTTTGTATTTATATTCCCCGTAGTTTTTGTTTTTTGGACAATTGTACTCCCCCATTCCAATCGTTCGAATTTGTATTTGATGGGATTTGGATCATATTTTTTGGAAACATAAAAATAATCATTACCATCTCGTCTTAAAGTGATTGAATCTAATTGTATTGTAAAAGATTTCTTCACAGGCAGGATTATCTTTTGTTCTTTTTTATTTTCTTGGTAATTAGAAAGAGCGGTATTAGCTACATTTTCAATTGGCTTCATCATATTCCCAATGTTTTTACCAGCAATATCTTTTGTTTTTAGGTTGTCAAATTGTTCAGATACAACCTTTGTAGCTTTGTCTTTTGCCTTATCAAACTATCCCATCGTAACCCCTCGTTTCTTTGTTTCTTTTATCTTATCAAATATCTTTATTTTTTGTAGATAGGTAAGTTGTGTTTAATGAAACTTATCTATAGAGCATTATGTTTTAATGTGTTCGTTTAATTCATTTTATTGAACCTCACATGACTAAAGTCACGTGAGGTTCAATGTGGTTATACTTTATTCAGTTTAAACACAATTATTGATAATGAAAGTCCTACCCTTAAGAATAGGACTACTATAAACTATTTTTGTCTAGTTTATCTTTTATGTCTTCAACTACTTCTTTTGTTTTTTTTCATCACCAGCAACTTTTTTCGCTTTGCCTTTGATTTTATCTGTCATTCAAATCACCTCCTAAAAAGAAGTGATATTAATCCAAGTGAGCCACCCATAGTGTATGTCAATAAGCAAATTTCATTAGAAAATGCAATGCTATGTTTTGCGTTAAGATGGTCAGTATATGTCTATTCTACTAATTTAGAAAGTAACGATGAACTATAGAAGTGATGATTATTGAGAGATGATACACTGGCAAGTATTTTTTTGACCATACTTTTGACCTTCTCGAACAAGTTTAATTAACAATTATCAGCTTTTTAACAAACTCAAAAATACTGATGTAAAGCGTTTTGTGTTAAATCAGATACCATCGAATTTAAAAGAGCCACTCAATACTGGCTTATAGGGGTTCTCCATTCATAATATGTTAGCTCTTTATTCCCAGTCAATGCTTTATGTGTATGTATTCAACAGTATCGGTTTGGGCTTGCAAGTAATTGACACTATTGCTTTCAAATAAATTGAAAGTCAATAAAATTTTTCATTTTTAAACTCTTTAAATTGTTATTAGTAAAGTATTTTGAGCTGATTGAAAAAAATAGTTGGGCTAATCAGGTCTCAAAAAGGCCCGTAAGGATTCTCAGTTCAACCGTTAATATCTTCTATATATCAATGTTTCGGACGTTTCACAACACTGTATGTGAAGCGTCTTTATTTGTTGACACCATTCTGGTCTACATCTTGCCATATGTATGGTGGTGTAATTGAAAAAAATGTAAAATGATCCACAATATGAAGAATTTTGAAAACGTAGTGATTAGTAAATATGGAATTAGCAGATGTACGTACTGGAAGATGAATTAGAAAAAAGATACGTTGAAAGGTATGGAAAAGTATTCGAATAAATTTGTGGAGTATAGAATCCATTTAAAAAAAGTAGTGAAAAAAGAAAAATCCCTTGTCAAACGTTAATCTGACAAGGGATTTTTGGTAGGGAAAATGGTAGGGAATGATATCATTTTTAATGAAAATTAAGCTTTTTAGCAACTGAAGAATGTTGATTTATAGGCATTCCCCATCCATATTATGTTGGCTCTTTATTCCCACTCCACAGTAGCAGGTGGTTTGCTCGTAATATCATACACGATCCGATTGACGTGTGCGACTTCGTTGACGATGCGGACGCTGATTTTTTGTAGGACTTCCCATGGGATGCGGGCAAAGTCAGCAGTCATGCCATCGATTGAAGTGACTGCACGGATGCCGACGGTATAATCGTAGGTCCGGCCATCACCCATGACACCGACGGAGCGGATGCCTGGTAAGACGGTGAAATACTGCCAAATGTCGCGGTCTAAGCCGGCATTTGCGATTTCTTCCCGCAAGATTGCGTCCGAGTCGCGGACGATCGTTAGTTTTTCTTCTGTTAATTCGCCAAGGACACGAATGCCTAGACCTGGTCCAGGAAATGGTTGGCGCCATACGATGCTGTCTGGCATACCAAGCTGGGTCCCTAATTCACGGACTTCGTCTTTGAACAAGGTGTTCAATGGTTCGATCAATTTGAATTGCATGTCTTCAGGTAAACCACCTACATTGTGGTGAGATTTGATGGTTTGAGCAGTCTCGGTTCCTGATTCGATGACGTCGGTATAAAGGGTTCCTTGGGCAAGGAAAGAAACGCCTTCTTCGCCAGCTAGTTTCGTTGCTTCATCATCGAAGACATAAACGAATTCATTTCCGATAATCTTGCGTTTTTCTTCAGGATCAGATACCCCAGCAAGTTTTGATAGGAAACGTTCTTTGGCATCAACTTTGATGATGTTCAAGCCGAATTTGCCACCTAAGCTTTCCATTACTTGCTCGGCTTCGCCTTTACGCAAGAGACCGTGGTCAACAAAAATACAAGTCAGTTGATCGCCAATCGCTTTTTGTAAAAGAACACCAACGACAGAAGAATCGACCCCGCCGGAAAGACCAAGCAAGACTTTTTTGTCGCCCACTTGTTCGCGGATTTTTGCGATTTCCATATCGATGAAGTTGTCCATTGTCCAATCACCTGTACATTGACAAACGTCAATGGCAAAGTGACGCAATAAGTCGTTGCCGTATTCTGAATGGCGAACTTCTGCGTGGAATTGGATACCGTACATTTTGCGTTCGGCATCTTGGATAGAAGCAATCGGGCAATCTTTGCTCGTCGCCACAACGTCGAAGCCTGCAGGTGCTTGAGTGACCAAATCCCCGTGGCTCATCCACACGGTTTGGGTTGCGGGCGTGTTTTGGAAAAGGGCCGCTGCATCAGAAGTGACTTCCAATTCTGCTTTGCCGTATTCACGGTTTTTGGCTGGTTCAACTGTTCCGCCTAATTTATAAGTAATCAACTGCATGCCGTAACAGATCCCTAAAACTGGGATGCCTAAATCAAAAATTTTCTCGTCGATGCCGAAAGAGTTCTCGTCGTAGACGCTGTTTGGTCCGCCAGATAAGATGATCCCTTTTGGATTCATCGCTTTTACTTCTTCAGCGGTAATGCGGTGGCTCAATAATTCTGAGAAAACACCGAACTCACGAATACGGCGTGTAATCAGCTGGTTATACTGACTACCGTAATCAAGTACGATAATTTTTTCGACGTTTGGCAAAGTGTCAACGTTTGTCACAATAAATTACCTCAATTCTTTTAGTTTTTATTGAAAAAAGGCTGGGCCTTTTCAACAGCATAATTATAAAAATGAAGCGGTCAATACTTGCGCAAGAACACTTCATCGATCAAATGGTGCTTTGTTTTATGAAGAATTATATCGGCTCTGCTGCGTGTAGGCAAGATATACTCGTGTAAATTCTTTAAATTCACATTTTTCCATACTTCTTTTGCCATTTTAATCGCTTCCTTGCGATCCCCAATCGCATATTGGTAATAATAATTGCTGGGATCTTGAAAGGCAGTGTCTAGTAATGATTCAAATCGTTCCAAATACCATTTTTCGATCAGTGCTGGTTGGGCATCCACGAAAATTGAAAAATCAAAAAAGTCACTGATATAGATTTGTTGGTTGGCAGGCAGCTGCAGGGTATTGATGCCTTCCACGATCAAGATATCTGGTTGACTGATCGTTTCATACGTATCAGAAATAATATTGTAGACTTCATGGGAGTAGACGGGGATCTGAATGTCTGGTTCTCCTGATTTGACCGCATTCAAAAAGTTGATCAAGGCTTCCATGTCATAACTTTCTGGAAATCCTTTGCGATTCAAGCTGCCACGTTCTTCCAAGACTTCGTTCGGGTACAAAAAGCCGTCAGTGGTGATTAGTTGGACAGTTCTACGGGGAAACAAACGGGCCAACAAATTTTGGACGAGTCGTGCGGTGGTGCTTTTGCCGACGGCGACACTTCCGGCGATGCCGATGATAAAAGGCGGCATTTTGACGTAGCGGTGTAAAAAGAGTCCCTTGCTGAGGGTCAATGATTCAAACTCTTTCATATAAAGATGGATCAGATGGCACAAAGGCACGTAAACATCTTCCACATCTTGGACCGAGATCCGGTCGTTCAAACTTTTGATATTATCCAATTCTTCTTGAGTGAAAGGCATCATGCCGTTCGTATAAAACCCTTGCCATTGCTCACGAGGAATTTGATAAAAATTCATGGTTTCTTGCATAGTAGGCTCCTTTTTTGCGGCATCATCGGTTTCTCTTAGAAGCGATAGGCCACTGTTCGAAAGTATTTTACCATAGAAACCTGCGGAACTTGGAAAAAAGACATGATTTCCTTTGCAGAAACAACAAAAAACTGTTTTTTCGTTGTTTTTTTTGCTGGGCGTTTACTTCTGGCTGTTTTTCGGTATGATTAGAAAGAAACAGCAGGCAAATCTTGCACGGCTTTTTTACTGGTGTTTTCACTACGTTCACTCGTTCTAGTAGAAGAAACAAGGAAAAACCAGTAGAAGCCAGTAGAAAAAACAGGCGAAGAGGAAATAGAAGAAAGGAGCATAAACATGAGTAATCATTACTATACAGAAAATCCTGATACGGCCCATGATTTTGAACAGTGGTCGTTTGAATTAAGAGGAAAGAAGTTTCATTTTGTGACAGATAGCGGGGTGTTTTCCCGTGACACGGTGGACTACGGCTCGCGGGTGCTGATCGATGCGTTTGAGTGGGCGGAGCTGCCAGAAGGAAGCCTGCTAGACGTTGGGTGTGGCTATGGTCCTGTTGGTTTAGCGTTGGCTTATGCAAGTCAGCGGCCTGTCGAGATGATCGATATCAATCAGCGGGCAGTGGATTTGGCAAAAGGCAATGCCCAGCGTAACGGCATTGAACAGGTAGATATCCATCAATCCAATATCTATGCCCAATTAAATCAACCTGCTTATGCGGCGATCCTCAGCAATCCACCGATTCGGGCAGGAAAAGAAGTCGTCCATGAGATTTTGACAGGGGCGTTTCCGCTGCTAAAAGCAGGGGGGACCTTAACGATCGTAATCCAAAAGAAACAAGGGGCGCCGAGTGCTCAAAAGAAAATGCAAGAGACCTTTGGCAATGCCGAAATCATCAAAAAAGACAAAGGCTATTACATCATTCAAAGCGTAAAAGAAGCGTAGCTGCTCTTTGATTCTCAACAGATCAAAGGCATCGCCAAGGCAAATGCTGGTTAGCAGCAACTGGGCAGTTGGTTTCTCAAAAAGCCTATTGCCAGCAGCCTTTCAAACGATCACAGCTCCGTTAAAACAGCTGGCTGTATCATCGGGCTATTTTTGATCAACGAAAAAGAAAGTCGCACACTTGTTGAAAGTGTGCTATTTTTTTTGAGAAAAATTTGCTACACTTTAGGCAAGAGAGGAGAGAAGCAGATGAAATTGACGATTAAACAGATTGCTGAAATGGCTGGCGTCTCTGTCACGACCGTGTCGCAGATCCTAAACAATAAAGGCAGCCGTTTTAGTGAAGAAACCCGAAAGCGGGTCTTAGATATCGTAAATAAATATCACTATAAGCCGGATTTTTTTGCTTCGAATCTTATCAACCGCCATTCAAAAACGATCGGAATGATCGTGCCTGATGTGACGGATTTCTTTTTCTCTAAAGTCATTGAAGGGGCGGAAAGTTATTTCAATCCACTAGGTTACATGCTAGTGTTATGCAATTCGCGCCACAGCCAAGAAAAAGAAGTTCAATATTTGAATGAACTGTCTCATCGTTCGGTAGATGGCATCTTATTAGCGACGCCGCATTTGCTGCCAGAGGATTATTCCTTGAAGAGCGGGTTCTTTGATGACCGACCAATTATTTTAGTCGATCGTGGGATCAATCAGCGGGACAATGGTCGTTTGATCGTGAAAGAATACGAAGGCGCCTACCAAGCCGTCAGCTATTTGATCAAAAATGGTCACCGCAATATTGCGATGCTCAAAGAAATCACCGGCTACTATCAATTAGAGGAACGGTTCAATGGCTATCGCCATGCCTTAAAGGATCATCAGATCCCTTTTAAAGGCCGATATGTAGAAAATGCTGAATTAACGGTTACCGGCGGGTACGAAGCAACGAAAGAATTATTGAAGTACAAAGAGATCACAGCGTTTTTCTGCGGCAACGACGCCATGGCGATCGGCTGTTATCAAGCGATTTATGAGGCTGGTAAAAAAGTACCAGAAGACTACTCGGTGATCGGCTTTGATGCCTTGAAATTATCGGAATACATCACACCACCGCTTACCACGGTCATGCAGCCGACCTTTGAGATCGGTTTTACCGCAGCGAAGTTTTTAGTGGACGCCATTGAGTTTCCGACACGGCGAATTCCAAATAAGATTTTTGATACAAAATTAATTATTCGTGAGAGCGTGAAGACATTGACAAGCGAGAAATAATGCGGTATATTTCTTCTTGTAAGTGTTTTCATAGTTTCGCGATATTTAGTAAACTGTTTTACTAAAGTGGTTTACCCTACGAAAAATTATTGTATAATGTTAAAGGAAGCGAGGGTCATTTCGATGCGAATGGTGGATTTAATTGAAAAGAAACGTGACGGCAAGTCATTGACGAAGGAAGAAATTGACTACATTGTAACTGCGTATACTGAAGGAAGTATTCCAGATTATCAAATGAGTGCCTTGTTGATGGCTATTTTTTATGTAGATATGACAGATGAAGAGATCACGAACTTAACGCTAGCAATGGCAAATTCTGGTGAAGTGATCGATCTATCCTCAATTGAAGGAATCAAAGTCGATAAGCATTCGACTGGCGGTGTTGGTGATACGACCACATTGATCTTAGCGCCATTAGTAGCTAGTGTTGGTGTACCGGTTGCGAAAATGTCTGGCCGCGGCTTAGGCTATACCGGTGGGACGTTAGACAAGCTTGAAGCGATCCCTGGATTTAAAATCGAGCTTTCTGAAGCTGACTTTATCCGATTAGTCAATGAAAGCAAAGTGGCCGTGATCGGTCAATCAGGAGATTTAGCTCCTGCAGACAAAAAACTGTATGCCTTACGAGATGTGACGGCAACGGTTAGTTCGATCCCATTGATTGCCAGCTCGATCATGAGTAAAAAAATCGCGGCAGGTGCCGATGCGATCGTGTTAGATGTAACCACAGGCGATGGCGCCTTTATGAAAAACTTGGAGGATGCCAAACGCTTAGCCCAAACGATGGTCCGCATCGGAAAATTGGCAAATCGCCAAACGATGGCAGTCATTTCTGATATGTCACAGCCTCTAGGGGAAGCGATCGGCAACAGTTTGGAAGTGGTGGAAGCTATTGAGACACTGCAAGGAAAAGGACCGAAAGACTTGGAAGAAATGTGCTATGCACTGGGCAGCCAAATGGTGGTTTTAGCGAAAAAAGCTGATTCATTGGAAGAAGCACGCCAACTGTTGGAAGAAGCCTTGCATTCAGGCAAAGCGTTAGAAAAATTCAGACAGATGATCACAGATCAAGGTGGAGACGCTTCAGTGATCGATGACCCGAGCAAGATTTTGACAGCGAAATATGAAGTGGAAGTCCCAGCGAAAACTAGTGGCGTGGTGACGAAATTAGTTGCCAATGAGCTAGGGATCGCGGCGATGATGTTAGGAGCGGGTCGTAAGACCAAAGACGAAGACATCGACCATGCAGTGGGTATTAAATTGCATAAGAAAGTTGGCGAATCCGTAACTGAAGGAGAATCGCTGTTGACGATCTATAGCAATACCGAAGCAATCGAGGATGTCAAAGCATTGATCGACCAAAATATTGAAATTGGGGAAGATGGCGCAGAACCGCCATTGATCCATGACATTATTACAGAATAAGGAGCGAATAAAAATGGAATTGAATCGCATGATCGATCACACGATTTTGAAAGCAGACGCAACGGAGGAAGATGTTTTACGAATCATCGAAGAGGCAAAAACCTATCACTTCTATTCTGTCTGCATCAATCCAACGTGGGTTTCATTGGCAGCAGAAAAATTACAAGGCGAACCAACGGCTGTTTGTACCGTGATCGGCTTTCCTTTAGGGGCAAACACATCTGAGGTCAAAGCTTATGAAACAACAGATGCGATCAAAAATGGCGCAGATGAAGTCGATATGGTGATCAACGTAGGTGCCTTGAAGTCAAAACAATACAAAAAAGTTCAAGCAGACATCGAAGCAGTCGTTGAAGCGGCCAAAGACAAAGCGCTTGTCAAAGTAATCATTGAAACAGCGTTATTAGACAACGAAGAAATCGTCAAAGCCTGTGAATTAGCCAAAGCAGCCGGTGCAGATTTCGTGAAAACCTCAACTGGCTTTTCAACTGGTGGGGCAGTCGTTGAAGATGTTCGCTTGATGCGTGAAACAGTAGGACCAGAAATGGGTGTCAAAGCTTCCGGTGGTATCCACAACGAAGCAGAAGCGGCAGCTATGGTCGAAGCGGGCGCAAACCGCTTAGGAACAAGCGCGAGTGTTGCCATCGTGACTGGCTCAACAGGTGCTGGCTACTAAGCCTAGCATTAAGTTAAAGTAGCAAAAATTAAATACAAGAGCGGGGAAGACAATGACAATAGCGAAAAAAGAGTGGATCGACACCGCCGTTTCCGCCTTAGATAAAGCATATGTGCCGTACTCTAAGTTTCCGGTCGGTGCTTGTCTCGTTTCCAAAAATGGTACGATATATCAAGGGATCAACATTGAAAATGCCTCATATGGCTTAACAAATTGCGCAGAACGAACGGCTTTTTTCAAAGCCGTTTCTGAAGGCGAAAAAGAGTTTCAACATTTGGTTGTGGCGGGTCATACGCCAGAACCGATCTCTCCTTGCGGTGCTTGCCGCCAGGTCATGGTGGAATTTTGTGCGCCAGATATGCCGGTGACCTTAGTCGGCGATGATGGTGTCATCAAAGAAACCACGGTAGAAGGCCTATTGCCTTATTACTTCACGAACAAAGATTTATAAACCATGTTCATTCAGTCGATGCGGCTGTTGAAAAAAACTATATTTTTAGGGGGCTTTACAGCAATGAAAAAAGCAAAATTATTTAGTTTCGGTATTGTTGCAGTAGCTGGGTTGACTTTACTTGGTGCTTGTGGCGGAGGAAATTCAGGCTCAACTGATTCAACAGGCGGCGGTTCTGCAGACGGTACGACTGATGCAGCGCATAGTGTCGCAATCGTTACCGATATCGGTGGGGTGGATGACCGCTCATTCAACCAGTCAGCGTGGGAAGGCTTAGAAGCATGGGGTGAAGAACACGGGATCGCTCGCGGTGCTGGTGGTTATGACTACGTGCAATCAAATGAAGCATCAGAATACACAACAAACGTAAATGGTGCCGTTCAAAATGGTTTCAAAACGATTTTCGGTGTGGGTTACTTATTGAAAGATTCAATCGCAGCAGCAGCTGACCAAAACCCTGATACACAATTCGGGATCATCGATGATGTGATCGAAGGCAAAGACAACGTTGTTTCAGCAACATTTAAAGATAATGAAGCAGCTTACTTAGCTGGTGTTGCAGCAGCGTATACAACCAAAACAAACAAAGTCGGCTTCATCGGTGGTGAAGAAGGCGTCGTTATCGACCGTTTCGAAGCTGGTTTCACGAAGGGTGTTCAAGACGCAGCTGAAAAATTAGGTAAAGAAATTACAATTGATTCTCAATATGCAGCATCATTTGGTGATCCTGCCAAAGGGAAAGCATTGGCAGCTTCAATGTATCAAGGCGGCGCTGACGTAATCTTCCACGCATCTGGTGGTACTGGTGCAGGTGTCTTCCAAGAAGCAAAAGCAATCAATGAACAATTGAACGAAGCAGACCTAGAAGACAAAAAAGTTTGGGTCATCGGTGTGGATAGCGATCAACAAGACGAAGGAAAATTCACAACTGCTGACGGCAAAGAAGATAACTTCACATTGGCTTCAACATTGAAAGGTGTTGGCGCAGCGGTACAAGATATCTCAACTCGTGCGTTAGAAGACAACTTCCCTGGCGGCGAACACATTGTTTACGGCTTGAAAGATGGCGGTGTAGACATTACTGAAGGGTTCCTTTCAGATGATGCCAAAGCAGCGATCGAAACAGCGAAACAAGACGTGATCGACGGCAAAGTAGAAGTACCAGAAACACCTGAAAAATAAAGTTGTTTTTTCGGTTATCTTGCCCTAGTTTAGGGCAAGATGATCGTTGTTGGATTACTATGTTGATGAAAGCTACGGGTTTTCATGAGGATAGTAATCATCCTAAGCAATAGCAATTATTTTTTTGACATGACGAATGGTTTGTATAAGCGAATTAGAAAGTAAGGATGTGAGTAATTTGGCTGAGGAAAAATATGTTGTAGAAATGCGTCATATCACCAAAGAGTTTGGAACGTTCAAAGCCAATGACGATGTCAACTTGCAAGTAAGGCCAGGAGAAATCCACGCATTGCTTGGTGAAAATGGAGCGGGTAAGTCGACCTTGATGAATATGCTGTCAGGATTATTGGAACCAACATCTGGTGAAATCTGGATGAATGGTGAAAAAGTGAATATCACGAGTCCGACCGCAGCAAACAAATTGGGGATCGGGATGGTGCATCAGCATTTCATGCTGGTAGACGCCTTTACTGTAACAGAAAATATCATTTTGGGGAGCGAACCCCATCATCTCGGTGTGTTAGATCGCAAGAAAGCCCGCAAAGAAATCAAAAAAGTTTCTGAACAATATGGTTTATCGGTTGATCCAGATGCTTATGTGCGTGACATCTCTGTCGGGATGGAACAACGGGTAGAGATCTTGAAGACTCTTTACCGCGGCGCAGATGTACTGATTTTTGATGAACCAACGGCAGTTTTGACACCGCAAGAAATCGAAGAGCTGATCGAGATCATGCGCGGATTGGTGCGTGAAGGCAAATCGATCATCTTGATCACCCACAAACTGGATGAGATCAAAGCGGTGGCAGACCGTTGTACAGTTATCCGTCGGGGACAAGGGATCGGCACTGTCAATGTCAAAGACGTCAGCTCGCAACAGTTGGCCGATATGATGGTTGGTCGTTCTGTGTCCTTCAAGACACCGAAGAAAGAAGCGTCACCAAAAGAAGTCGTGCTTTCTGTTGAAAACTTAGTCGTAAAAGAAAACCGTGGCTTAGAAGCAGTCAAAAACTTAAGCTTAGAAGTACGTGCAGGTGAAGTATTGGGGATTGCTGGGATCGATGGCAATGGGCAATCAGAGCTGTTACAAGCCATCACTGGTTTACGGAAAGTCGAAAGCGGCAAGGTCTTGCTGAATGGTGATGACATCACTAACTTCAAGCCTCGGAAAGTCACCGAAGCCGGCGTTGGTCATGTGCCAGAAGACCGCCATAAATACGGACTTGTCTTGGATATGATGTTATCAGAAAACATCGCCTTGCAAACCTACTACAAAAAACCTTTGAGTAATGCAGGTGTCTTGGATTACGGAGAGATCAACGAGTTTGCTCGTGACTTGATTCAAGAATTTGACGTACGAACAGTCAACGAGATCGTACCAGCACGGGCATTGTCCGGCGGGAATCAACAAAAAGCGATCATCGCACGAGAAATCAGCCGCGATCCTGATCTATTGATCGTTGCCAATCCGACCCGTGGGTTGGATGTTGGAGCGATCGAATTTATCCACAAACGCTTGATTGAACAGCGGGATAAATTCAAAGCGGTGTTGTTAGTCAGCTTTGAATTAGATGAAATTTTGAATGTATCAGACCGCATTGCTGTTATTCATGCTGGTGAGATCGTTGGGGTCGTTGATCCGAAAGAAACATCAGAGAAAGAGCTTGGCTTGTTGATGGCAGGGTACTCCTTGGAGGAAGCAAGACGAGAGCTGCAAATGGAGGAAGTAGGTGGTTCGGTTGAATAACCGCAAAGAAAAGATCCGCAATATATTAGTGCCGATCATCGCTGTCTTGTTGGGATTCGTCCTTGGCGGGATCATCATGGCGGCCTTCGGCTACAGCCCAATCACAGGGTATACACAAATGTTTCGGACCGTTTTTATCAACGGACAAACAGGTGGGTTAAATGCCCGCAACATTGGTGAGATTTTTGTTACAGCAGGACCATTGATCTTTACCGCTCTGGGGTTTGCCGTTGCAAACTCAGCCGGATTCTTCAATATCGGTCTTTCTGGTCAAGCGTTAGCAGGTTGGGTTGCCAGTATCTGGGTCGCACTAGCGATGCCAGATGCGCCTCGGTTGGTGGTCTTGCCATTAGCTGTGATCGTAGGGGCTTTATGCGGGGCGATCGCAGCTGCGATTCCTGGTTTCCTACGGGCATTCTTTGGAACAAGTGAAGTCATCGTGACGATCATGATGAACTATATCTTGCTTTATACGGGGAACCATTTAGTCAATAATGTGATGAGCGAATCCATGATCACGACAAAAGGGGTCACAAAAATGGTGGGGGAAAATGCCTCCATGCAGACGCCGTTTCTAGCAAGCATCACGAGCAACTCTCGCTTGAACTTAGGGATCTTCTTAGCCTTGATCTTCTTAGTTTTGGTTTGGTTCTTGATGAAAAAAACCACTCTTGGTTATGAGATTCGCGCGGTGGGCTTGAACCCATGCGCTTCTGAATATGCGGGGATGAGCAGCAAACGGACGATCATTATCTCAATGATCATCTCTGGAACGCTTGCTGGATTAGGTGGAGTCGTTCAAGGACTAGGAACGTTTGAAAACTTCTTCGTTCAAGGGTCATCATTAAGCATCGGGTTTGACGGTATGGCTGTATCCTTGTTAGGAAGCGGCTCATCGATCGGAATCTTGCTTTCAGCCCTCTTGTTCAGTATTTTGAAATTAGGTGGACAAGGCATGCAGTTTGCAGGTATTCCATCTGAATTAGTTGATGTTAATATCGCAATTATTATTTTCTTCGTAGCGATCAGTTTTGTGATTCGTTTCTTGTTGGCAAAAATCTTTGACGGCAAAAAAGAAGCGCTGGTCGTACAGGAGATTGAAGCCCAACCAAACGATCAAGATCAGGAAGGAGGAACCATCTAATGGATATTAGTTTAATTTCTTCGATCGTCACTCAAACATTGATTTATGCGTCTCCTCTGATTTTGACGGCGCTAGGTGGCGTGTTCTCAGAGCGCAGTGGGATCGTTAACGTGGGTCTTGAAGGAATCATGGTTATGGGTGCTTTTAGCTCGATTGTTTTCAATATTGAATTTGCGTCACAATTCGGTGCGTGGACACCGTGGTTAGGGATGCTCGTCGGCGGACTTGTCGGTGTGGTTTTCTCCTTGCTGCATGCGGTGGCAACCATCAACTTCCGTGCAGACCATATCATCAGTGGTACGGTGATGAACTTGATGGCACCAGCTTTGGCCGTGTTCTTAGTCAAAGCGATCTACAACAAAGGGCAAACGGATAACATCCAACGGACATTGGGGTATTTCAATTTTCCGATCCTTAAAGATATTCCTATCATTGGCCCGATTTTCTTTAATCAAACGTTCTTACCGGCGTACTTCGCCATTTTGATCTCAGTGATCGCGTGGTTCGTGATTTTCAAAACACGCTTTGGGTTGCGTCTTCGTTCTGTCGGTGAGCATCCTCAAGCAGCGGATACCTTAGGGATCAATGTTTACGTGATGCGTTACTCAGGCGTCTTGATCTCTGGATTCCTTGGTGGGATGGGCGGTGCCTTGTTTGCTCAATCGATCGCGGGTCGCTTTGCCGTGACAACGATCGCCGGTCAAGGATTTATCTCGATGGCTGCGATGATCTTTGGTAAATGGAATCCACTTGGTGCGATGGGAGCAGCGATTTTCTTCGGTTTCGCGCAAAACATCAGTATCGTAGGTGGCCAGCTGCCAATCATCTCTTCGATTCCAGCGGTTTACTTACAAGCTGCGCCTTATGCCTTGACGATCATCGTGCTTGTCCTTTTCCTTGGAAAAGCTGCTGGTCCGAAAGCTAACGGGAAGAACTACATTAAATCTAAATAATTTTTTCAGTATGAAAGGGTGGGGCTATGGGACATGAATGTGTTGCTGTGTCCTGCCCTTTTTCTATCCTCTGGGTGAAAGGAACGCATCAGGAAATTTCCGAAGCAACCCAGCGCAATTTTTGCTTAAGTTTAGTATGATAGAGGTAGTAGATCCGCTTGTAAAAGCATAAAATAAAGAAAGTAGGGAATAGAATGTTTAAACGTGTACACTTGATCGTGATGGATTCAGTCGGAATTGGTGAAGCACCTGATGCGGCAGCTTTTGGTGATGTCGGTTCAGATACATTAGGCCATATTGCAAAAGAAGCAGGCTTAACGATCCCTCACTTGGAACAATTAGGCCTAGGGACGATCCGTCCTTTAGAAGGCGTGAAGGCGGTAGCTGACCATGATGGGTATGCAACCAAATTGGAAGAAGTTTCCGTTGGGAAAGATACGATGACAGGGCACTGGGAGATCATGGGCTTGAATATTCAAAAACCTTTCCGCGTATTTCCCGATGGGTTTCCCGATGAATTGTTGCAACAGATCGAAGCGTTCTCTGGACGTAAAATCGTCTGCAATGCGCCGTACTCAGGGACAGCAGTCATTGATGACTTCGGCGAACATCAAATGAAGACCGGCGATCTGATCGTTTACACTTCGGCTGACCCAGTGTTGCAGATTGCCGCACATGAGGAAATCATTCCATTAGAAGAATTGTATCGTATTTGTCAGTACGTTCGGGATATCACGAAAGATGAGCCGTATATGATCGGCCGCATCATCGCGCGTCCGTATGTCGGTGAGCCTGGAAACTTTACTCGTACGAGCAATCGTCATGACTACGCACTCGATCCATTTGGCCATACAGTGTTAGATTCATTGAAAGAAGCTGGAAAAGACGTGATCGCCGTTGGGAAGATCAATGATATCTTCAACGGGCAAGGAATCACTGATTCTGTACGGACGAAGAGCAATATGGACGGTGTGGATCAATTACTGAAGGTGATGAAACAAGACTTTACGGGTCTAAGCTTTACGAACTTGGTCGACTTCGATGCGCTTTATGGTCACCGTCGCGATGTCGTAGGGTATGCCCACGCCATTGAAGATTTTGATTTGCGTATTCCAGAACTCTTAGAAGCAATGGGAGATGAGGATCTGTTATTGATCACAGCTGACCACGGCAATGACCCAACCTTTACGGGAACGGATCACACGAGAGAATATGTGCCATTACTAGCCTACAGCAAGAAATTCCAAGGCCAAGGTAAATTGCCACAAGGCTATTATGCAGATATTTCCGCAACGATCGCTGAAAACTTTGGTGTTTCAGCTACAGAAAACGGAACTAGCTTTTTAAAACATTTAAACTAGAGGTGATGAAATGACAACGTTACATGAGAAATTACAAGAAACAACGGCATTTATCCAAGAAAGCGGCGTCGGTGAAGTGGAATTTGGCTTGATTTTAGGTTCTGGCTTAGGTGAATTAGCCGATGAGATCGAAAATCCAATCGTGTTGCCTTACAACGATATCCCGCATTTTCCTGTTTCGACAGTGGTCGGTCATGCAGGACAATTGGTCTATGGAACACTAGCTGGGAAAAAAGTCTTAGCGATGCAAGGACGATTCCATTATTATGAAGGCCATTCGATGCAGACGGTCACTTACCCCGTCCGTGTGATGGCGGCATTGAAAGCTCATTCTTTAGTCGTGACCAATGCCTGTGGCGGCGTAAACGAAAGCTTCCAGCCGGGAGACTTGATGTTGATCACCGATCAAATCAACTTTATGGGGGACAACCCACTGATTGGTGAAAACGAAGAAGAAATGGGTCCGCGTTTCCCAGATATGAGCCAAGCCTACCATCTGCCTTACCGGGAAGCGGCACAAAAAGTTGGTGCATCAAAAGGATTGCACTTAAAAGAAGGCGTCTATATGGGCTTCTCAGGTCCTACGTATGAAACGCCAGCAGAGATTCGCTTTGCTCGGACGATCGGTGCCGATGCTGTCGGTATGTCGACTGTCCCAGAAGTGATCGTTGCGGTTCACAGTGGCTTGAAAGTCTTAGGTGTTTCTTGCATCACAAACTTGGCTGCTGGTATGCAAGCGAGCTTGAATCATGAAGAAGTCGTGGAAACGACGGAACGGGTCAAGGCAGAATTTAAAGCGTTGATCAAAGAAACGTTAGCAGTACTATAAAAAGCAGACCAAAGGAGAAAAACGAATGAGCGTTCATATCGAAGCAAAAGCAGGCGAGATCGCAGACAAAATCTTGTTACCAGGTGATCCACTGCGGGCAAAATATATTGCTGAAACATTTTTAGAAGACCCGATCTGTTACAACAATGTTCGGGGGATGTTGGGCTATACAGGCGTTTATAAGGGCGAGCGGGTCTCTGTCCAAGGAACTGGCATGGGCATGCCTTCAGCGAGCATCTATGCCCATGAATTGATCAACTCTTACGGCGTGAAGAAATTGATTCGGGTCGGTACGTGTGGTGCCATCTCAAAAGATGTCCACGTACGTGATCTTGTGATTGCCCAAGCAGCAGCAACAAGTTCATCGATGGTGGCAAAAAACTTCCAAAGTTTCCATTTCCCACCAATCGCTGACTTTGCACTGCTGCGTAAAGCCTATGATACAGCGATTGAATCAGGATTTACCACCCACGTCGGCAACATCTTATCTGAAGATACCTTCTACAAAGATGACATAACGGAAACCTTACAGTTGGCAGACCTTGGAGTGATGGGTGTTGAGATGGAAGCCGCAGCCTTATACTATTTAGGGGCGAAATTCCACGTTCAAACCTTAGCGATCTGTACCGTCAGCGACCACATCATCACTGGAGAAGAAACAACGCCAGAAGAAAGACAAACGACATTTAACGACATGATCAAAGTTGGCTTAGAAACAGCGATCGCGTAAAAACGATACCGCAGGATCGGTGCATGAACGATGCGAAGGCTGCTTGCTTTTGATAGAGCAAGCAGCCAAATCGTATTGGTTTGCATGCAACCGAGAATGTGTTATCTTTTTTTGTTGGCAAAAAGCCACGAAGAAGCGTTGCACTTTTGCCAGAAAATGGTTTAATGAAAAGAAAAGGTGTAAAAAGGAGACGAGACAATGAATAATTTTACATTTCATGTAACGACGGACATTCGTTTTGGGAAAGACCGTCTGAACGAGCTGCCAGAAGTACTGAATACATTTGGAAAAAACGTCTTGCTAGTCTATGGTGGCGGCAGTATCAAGACAAACGGTTTGTACGATGCAGTCATGGCGCAATTGACTGCCAACGGCAATCAAGTCACTGAATTGACTGGTGTCGATCCAAATCCACGAATCGAAACCGTTCGTCAAGGAGCCGCTCTTTGTCGTTCAGAAAAGATCGACGTCATTTTAGCTGTTGGCGGCGGTTCTGTAATTGATTGCAGCAAAGTGATCGCTGGGGCAGCTTGTAGTGAGCAAGAGCCTTGGGACTTAGTACTTTCCAGAAGCTATCAAGGACCAGCGATTCCATTAGTGACGATCCTGACCCTTGCGGCTACCGGTAGTGAAATGAATCGTGGCGCGGTGATCTCTAATCTAGAAACGAAACAAAAACTTGGCGTTCACGGACCCGAATTTTTACCGAAAGTATCCTTTTTAGATCCAACAACGACCTTTAGTGTCAGTCGCTATCAAACGGCTGCCGGTTCAGCGGATATCATGAGCCATCTGATTGAAAATTATTTCAGTAAAACAGAAGGAACAGATGTCCAAGACGGTGTAGCAGAAGGATTGCTAAAAGCAGTCATTAAAAATCTGCCCATCGCATTAAAGGACCCCACAGACTATGATGCACGGGCGAATTTGATGTGGGCGAGCACCTTAGCCTTAAATGGTTTGACTGGAAGCGGCAAGGGTGGTGCTTGGTCTTGTCATGCGATGGAGCATGAGTTGAGTGCGTTTTATGACATTACCCATGGCATCGGCTTAGCGATTCTGACCCCACGCTGGATGCTTCATGTATTGAATGAAGAAACGGCGCCGAAATTTGCGCGGTTTGCCAGAGAAGTCTTTGGTGTCCAAGAAGCAGTGCCAGAATTAGCTGCCCGAATGGGGATTCAAAAACTGTATGACTTTTTTGCTTCTTGCGATATTCCGATGACTTTGCCAGAAGTAGGGATCGCCGATGACACCCATTTTGCTGAAATGGCGGCTCAAGCAGTTCAATTCAGCTCTATTGCAACAAATGCGTATGTACCGCTGCAAGAAGAAGACGTGATTGCAATCTACCAAGATTCATTAACTCCTTCAACCTATCTCTAATCATAAAACAGACCGTTCCTGCGACTTGGTTGTCGCGGAGCGGTCTGTTTATTTACCCTTCAGAAGAAAAAGCCAAACGGGCCATTAGCTGATTCGCAATCAAGGCGTGTCCAGCAGGAGTGGGGTGCACCCCGTCATCGCCTGTCAGTGCCTGTGGGGAGCTAGCAACGGCAGCTTCGGCAAACAAGCCATCCAGCGACAGCAGCTGACAATGAAAGGCGGCAGCTAAGCGACGAACGATTTGGATTTTCGGATCAAGATCGATCCGCCAAGTTTGGCGATCCTCAGGATATGGCAAAACAAAAGGTTCCAGCAAGAAAATACGCGTGATCCCCTGTTGGGTCACTTGTTCCAGAATTTTACGGTAGGTTGCCTCAAAGGACGTTGCGGCCTCTTCTGAACCAAAATCGGGACCACCGACATTGTGCCACGTGTCGTTGATCCCAATCATAAAGATCAAGACGTCAGGTGCTAATTGAAGGCAATCTTCTTGGAGACGGGCTAAGACGTCGGCAGCTTTGTTGCCGCCGATCCCCCGATTATAAAAGGTAAATCCTGCAGTGGGGAATGTTTCTGCCAGCTGATCGGCAACGAGACGGGCAAACCCATGTCCTAAATCGTGGGGATCTTGGCGATCACGATCGCAATCTGTGATGCTGTCACCTAAAAATAAAACGGTATCATTTTTGACTAGTTTCATAATAAGCTCCTTTCGAGTACACCCTCAATTATAAAAGAGGGGGGAGGAAATGCCAATAAAAAAACTGCCCTTTTTTAAAAAAGGGCAGCGATAAGCGAGGCTTATAAGTAGTATTTTTTCGCAACAGTCAAATCATCGTTCAATTCATAAACAAGTGGTTGACCAGTTGGGATCTCAAGATCCATGATATCTTCGTCTGAAATACCTTCGATATGTTTTGCTAATGCACGTAGAGAGTTTCCGTGAGCCGCAACTAAGACAGTTTTGTCGTCTTTTAATGCTGGGGCGATTTCATCTTGCCAGAAAGGCAATGCACGTTCTAAAGTAACTTTTAAGTTTTCTCCACCAGGTACGTCGCGAGGGTCAAGCATTGCATAACGACGGTCGTTTGCAGCAGAACCTTCATCTGAAGCTTCCATCAATGGAGGTAAAACATCGTAAGAACGACGCCAGATGTGTACTTGTTCGTCACCGTATTTTTCAGCAGTTTCTTTTTTATTTAAACCTTGTAATTTACCGTAATGACGTTCGTTTAAGCGCCATGATTTGATCGTTGGTACCCAAAGTTGATCAGAATATTCTAAAATGTAATTACAAGTTTTGATGGCACGAGTTAAAACAGATGTGTAAGCAACGTCAAATTCGATGCCTGCTTCTTTGATTTTACGTCCGCCTTCGATTGCTTCTTCGACACCTTCTGGCGCTAGATCAACATCAGCCCAACCGGTAAACTGGTTTAATTTGTTCCATTCGCTTAGTCCATGACGAGAAAATACTAATTTTGGCATGTAAAACTCTCCTTTAGATATTCGATATTTTTCTGAAATTTTCAATTCCGTATTTATTGTACACTCTTTCTCAAAGAATTTCCATGGTTTTGGAGGAAAAGCTGGGGAAAACGCCATTCTTAAGGAAAAACAAATGAGGATCTTTAAAAAACGGACCGCTTTTGTTTTATGCTGTTCTAGGAGAGTCGACAACTATGAACGTAACTTGCGCCATTCTTCTTCGGATAATTTTATGTATTTGTAGCAGGTACCTACAGAAACACCGCATTTCTCAGAAATATATTGAATCGTTTCTTTTTTCTCGTAGTACAAATGACGGATTTTCTTGATCGTCTTCGGATCGATCTTCGGACGACCGCCAATTTTGCCTTTTTTGCGGGCTTTGTTTAAGCCGACTAGCGTGCGCTCTTTGATGAGTGAGCGTTCCATGTTCGCAAGTCCTTCCATCAAATTGAAGTAAACCTGCCCCATCGGACCGCGGGTATCGATTTGTTCTGCAAGTGAAACCAGATGAAGTTCTCGCTGTTTTAATAGATCAGTGAGATCGGTCAGTTGTCTGGTCGTTTTCCCTAAACGATGTAGTTCCGTAACGACTAAGGTGTCACCGGGGTGCATTTGTGCTACCACTGACTCCAATGAATGATTTTCTTCACTTTCTTCCACGCTATACGTTTCGTGGAAATATTTATTACAACCGAATTCCTCAAGTTTGTTTATTTGTTCACTTGTTGAGTTATCGGTAATCGTTGAACGAGCATAGCCTATGATTTTCATAAACCCTCCTACCTTTCCCTTTTTATTGAATGTATCATAATTATTTCTTAAATGATAGGGTAATTTGCACAAAAAATAATAAAATTTAAGCGAATTGAAGAAAAGTAACGAAAAAAAGAGAAGCGCTATCGCTCCTCTTTTTTGGTTTCCATTATCTAACGTGCTTAGTACTCGGTCCTTCAGGTAATCCGACAATGATCGTATGAACCATATCCAAAAACAAACCATGTTCAACCACGCCCACTGTAGCGTCTAATTCCTGTGCCAACTCAGTAGGAGCGGTGATCGTTTCCAGATGAAGATCAATGATGTAATTGCTGCAATCGGTTTTTAACGGTTCGCCTTCTTCATTCAGACGTAGTTTTGGATGGTAGTTTTTCTTCTCGAACAGACGCAGCAGCTGTTGGCTGCCATAAGGGATCACTTCCACTGGCAACGGGAAGGCACCAAGTGTTTCGACCATTTTCGATTCATCAACGATCCACAAGACTTTTTCGGAGTTAGACGCCACGATTTTTTCAAATAAAAGGGCTGCACCGCCGCCTTTGATGCCATGATAATCCTTGCTGATCTCATCTGCACCGTCGATCGTTAGATCCACAGCATCCACTTCATCGATGGTGCGAATCGGGATACCTAATCCTTCTGCTTGTTTTTTCGATGCCCAAGAAGTTGGGACACCAGTGATCGATAGACCTTCTTCTTTTACCCGTCGACCCAGTTCTTCAATCATGTAGTAGGCTGTTGAGCCAGTACCCAAGCCAACCACCATGCCATCTTTTACATAACTAGCCGCTTCAATGCCGACCATTTCTTTTAGGTTCATTTTCTTCCCGCCTTTTTTTAATAGATGCTTTGTCTCTATTATATAGGAAGAAGCGTAAAATTTGCGGATTTTTTGTAACAGATTTCTTTTGAAAAAAGCTTAGGAGGATACTTGACAGGTAAGAATAAGCATGATATTCTATCAAAGGTGCTTTATCTACAGGTCTCTCGTTGGAGACGTGCTGACTGTCTATCAAAGCATAGTTGATATGAATGCAGAGAGTGCATTATTTTTTATCGCAAAAAAAGAACCACCTGGATGTGTGGGACTATAAAGCGAATCAAGGAAGGAGGACAACTAGGGATGCCTACAATTAATCAATTAGTACGTAAACCTCGTAAATCCAAGGTTGAAAAATCAAATTCACCAGCATTGAACAAAGGATATAACAGTTTCAAGAAAGCTCAAACGAATGTTAACTCACCTCAAAAGCGTGGGGTAGCTACTCGTGTGGGAACTATGACACCGAAAAAACCGAACTCAGCTCTACGTAAATATGCGCGTGTTCGTTTGTCAAACTTGATTGAAGTGACAGCTTATATTCCAGGTATCGGGCACAACTTACAAGAACACAGCGTGGTCTTGTTACGTGGTGGACGTGTAAAAGACTTACCAGGGGTACGTTACCATATCGTTCGTGGTGCATTGGATACTGCCGGTGTTAACGATCGTAAACAATCTCGTTCTAAATATGGTACAAAACGTCCTAAAGCTTAATCTTTAAGACAAACAGATCAAATGAATCTTATTTAAATCAGAACTGATATCTCGGAAGGAGGAGTTACGGATGCCTCGTAAAGGTCCTGTTGCAAAACGTGATGTTTTACCAGATCCTATTTATAACTCAAAATTAGTAACTCGTTTGATCAACCGTGTAATGGTTGATGGTAAACGCGGTGTTGCTGCAAATATTATCTACAATGCTTTTGGCATTATCAAAGAATCTACAGGAAATGATCCATTGGAAGTTTTCGAACAAGCAATGAAAAACATTATGCCTGTCTTGGAAGTTAAAGCTCGCCGTGTCGGTGGTTCTAACTACCAAGTACCAGTAGAAGTACGTCCTGAACGTCGTACAACTCTAGGTCTTCGTTGGGTGGTAAACTACGCTCGTTTGCGTGGCGAACACACAATGGAAGAACGTCTTGCAAAAGAAATCATGGATGCAGCAAACAACACTGGTGCTTCTGTGAAAAAACGCGAAGACACACACAAAATGGCGGAAGCCAACCGCGCATTTGCTCACTATCGTTGGTAAGATCCTCACTGCTTTTTATTGGAAGGTACTGAGACAACCTTAGCTTAAGTTAAGTAAGAATGAGAGGGGAACAACCTAGAATGGCAAGAGAATTTTCGCTAGAAAAAACTCGTAATATCGGGATCATGGCCCACGTTGACGCTGGTAAAACAACGACAACTGAACGTATCCTTTATTACACAGGTAAAATCCATAAAATTGGTGAAACACATGAAGGTGCTTCTCAAATGGACTGGATGGAACAAGAACAAGAACGTGGGATCACAATCACTTCTGCTGCGACAACTGCGCAATGGAAAGAAAACCGCGTAAATATCATCGACACACCAGGACACGTGGACTTCACAATCGAAGTGCAACGTTCATTGCGTGTACTTGATGGTGCTGTAACTGTATTGGACTCACAATCAGGTGTAGAACCTCAAACAGAAACAGTTTGGCGTCAAGCGACAGACTACCGCGTACCACGTATCGTATTCTGTAACAAAATGGACAAAATTGGTGCAGACTTCTTATACTCTGTATCAACTTTACATGATCGTTTACAAGCAAATGCTCACCCAATCCAATTACCAATTGGTGCGGAAGATGACTTTACTGGTATTATCGACTTAGTAAAAATGAAAGCTGAAATCTACACAAATGACTTAGGAACTGAAATCCAAGAGACTGAAATTCCTGAAGAATACGTAGAATTAGCTGAAGAATGGCGCGAAAAATTAATCGAAGCTGTTGCGGATACTGACGAAGAACTAATGATGAAATTCTTGGACGGTGAAGAAATCACTGAAGAAGAATTGAAAGCTGGTATTCGTCAAGCAACATTGACTGTTGACTTTTTCCCTGTTCTTTGCGGATCTGCCTTTAAAAACAAAGGGGTTCAATTGATGTTGGATGCAGTCATCGACTACTTGCCTTCACCACTTGATGTTCCTGCGATCAAAGGGGTAAATCCTAAAACAGACGAAGAAACTGATCGTCCGGCTGACGATGAAGCACCATTTGCTTCATTAGCATTTAAAGTAATGACTGACCCATTCGTAGGTCGTTTGACATTCTTCCGTGTGTATTCAGGTATCTTGAACTCTGGATCATACGTATTGAATGCTTCAAAAGGCAAACGCGAACGTATCGGTCGTATCCTACAAATGCACGCCAACACACGTGCTGAAATCCAAACAGTATACTCAGGCGATATCGCCGCTGCTGTTGGTTTGAAAGACACAACAACTGGGGATACACTATGTGATGAAAAAGCACCAGTAATCCTTGAATCAATCGAATTCCCAGAACCAGTTATCGAAGTCGCTGTTGAGCCTAAATCAAAAGCTGACCAAGATAAAATGGGGGTTGCTTTACAAAAACTTGCTGAAGAAGATCCATCATTCCGTGTGGAAACAAACGCTGAAACAGGCGAAACTGTTATCGCTGGTATGGGAGAACTTCACTTGGACGTCTTAGTTGACCGTATGCGTCGCGAATTTAAAGTTGAAGCAAACGTAGGTGCGCCTCAAGTTTCTTATCGTGAAACATTCCGTGCAGCAACACAAGCGGAAGGTAAATTTGTACGTCAGTCTGGTGGTAAAGGTCAATACGGTCACGTATGGGTCGAATTTACACCAAACGAAGAAGGTAAAGGCTTCGAATTCGAAAACGCGATTGTCGGTGGTGTGGTTCCTCGTGAATACATCCCAGCAGTTGAAAAAGGACTTGAAGACTCAATGGCGAACGGTGTCTTAGCCGGTTACCCATTAGTAGACATCAAAGCAAAACTTTATGATGGTTCATACCATGATGTCGATTCAAGTGAAACTGCCTTCCGTGTTGCAGCTTCTATGGCTTTACGTGCTGCAGCGAAGAAAGCAAACCCAGTAATTCTTGAACCAATGATGAAAGTAGTTATCACTGTACCAGAAGATTACTTAGGTGATGTTATGGGTCACGTAACTGCTCGTCGTGGACGCGTAGAAGGAATGGAAGCACACGGTAACTCACAAATCGTGAACGCAATCGTGCCATTAGCTGAAATGTTCGGTTACGCAACAACACTTCGTTCATCAACACAAGGTCGCGGTACGTTCATGATGACATTTGATCACTATGAAGATGTACCTAAATCTGTTCAAGAAGAAATCATCAAGAAAAACGGCGGCAAAGCTGAATAATTGATGGAAGTATAGGAAATTAAGTAAAAAGCTATATTTTTTTCTGAGTTTCGTGTACAATATTATCGATGATAAGGGATGGGGAGCTGCGGCTCCCTACCTATCAAATATAAAAAATAAACTGCATTTTTAGGAGGAACATTTTAAAATGGCAAAAGAAAAATTTGACCGTTCTAAACCCCACGTAAACATTGGTACGATCGGACACGTTGACCATGGTAAAACTACACTTACAGCTGCTATCACAACTGTATTATCTAAAAAAGGTTTGGCTCAAGCTTCAGCTTACGACCAAATCGATGGCGCTCCAGAAGAACGCGAACGCGGAATCACTATCTCAACTGCTCACGTTGAGTACGAAACTGAAGCACGTCACTATGCTCACGTTGACTGCCCAGGACACGCGGACTACGTTAAAAACATGATCACTGGTGCTGCTCAAATGGACGGCGCGATCTTAGTAGTATCTGCTGCTGATGGTCCTATGCCTCAAACACGTGAACACATCTTGTTATCACGTAACGTTGGTGTACCATACATCGTTGTTTTCTTAAACAAAATGGATATGGTTGATGACGAAGAATTACTAGAATTAGTTGAAATGGAAGTTCGTGACTTATTGTCAGAATATGACTTCCCAGGCGACGATGTTCCTGTAATCGCTGGTTCTGCTTTGAAAGCTCTTGAAGGCGATGCTTCATACGAAGAAAAAATCATGGAATTAATGGCTGCAGTTGACGAATACGTTCCAACTCCAGAACGTGACACTGACAAACCATTCATGATGCCAGTCGAAGACGTATTCTCAATCACTGGACGTGGTACTGTTGCTACAGGCCGTGTTGAACGTGGACAAGTTCGCGTTGGTGACGAAGTTGAAATCGTTGGTATTGCTGAAGAAACTGCTAAAACAACTGTAACTGGTGTTGAAATGTTCCGTAAATTGTTAGACTATGCTGAAGCAGGGGATAACATTGGTGCATTGCTACGTGGGGTTGCTCGTGAAGACATCCAACGTGGACAAGTATTGGCTAAAGCTGGTACAATCACACCTCATACAAAATTTAAAGCTGAAGTTTACGTTTTAACAAAAGAAGAAGGTGGACGTCATACACCATTCTTCACTAACTACCGTCCTCAGTTCTACTTCCGTACAACTGACGTAACTGGTGTTGTTGAATTACCAGAAGGAACTGAAATGGTTATGCCTGGTGATAACGTAACAATCGACGTTGAATTGATCCACCCAATCGCTATCGAAGACGGAACTCGTTTCTCAATTCGTGAAGGCGGACGTACTGTTGGTTCAGGCGTTGTAACTTCAATCCAAGCTTAATTTGATTGATCGAAGAGCAAAAGCGTACGCGCTTTTGCTCTTTTTTTTCGACTCTTGTAGAAAAAAAGCCGCGCTCTCTAGCGTTGATGAATCCGTTACGGTTCATCGAAGCTAAAGAGAGCGGTGCTTTTTATTTTATTAGTTTTTGCTTCTTCAAGAAGGCGTCAAATCCTTGGTCAGGGCGATTGCTGTAAAAACCAGCAAATTTTTCTGACCATGGTTTGGTCTCACGGGCTTCTCCAAAAGCAGTCATCGTTTGATCGTAGGCTTCGATCGCATCATAAGAATAGTCCTGGTAGTGGTTGTAATGAATGACCGCTTCTTCTGGCAAGCGAGGTTTGACCTTCATTTCTACGATTGGTTTACCGATGCTCAAGCCAGCCACAGGATAGACGTATTCCGGTAAGTGCAGCAATTCAGCGATTTTGGCGCTGTCTTTGCGGACACTGCCAGAAATGACGGTGCCTAAGCCCAGTGATTCAGCAGCGATCGCACCAGATTGCAAAGCGATGCTGGCATCAGTTGTGGCGATCAATAATGGCTGATAGCCCTCATCGATTGGATAGGGCGTCTGTTTTTCGTCAGCAACTTTTTTGGTTCGATTTAAATCAGCTAAAAATAGCAGAAAGAGTGAACTTGCTGCGATATGAGGATTGCCAGGATTCCATTCGACCATTTGTTGGCGGATCTGCGGGTCGTCGATCACTAAGATCGAATAGGCTTGCCCGTTCATCCAGCTAGGTGCTTGACGAGCCGCAGTCAAAATCGCGGTTACTTGCTCTTGGCTCAAGCGGTAGTCAGGGTCAAATTGTCGGTAAGTGCGGTGATTATGCAAAAGCTCAATGGTTTCGTTCATAGGTTTGCTCCTTTAACTGTTGGGTGATTTTTGTGAATCGTTCTTGAAATAGCGGTAAATCATCTTTGGCTAAGCGGGTATAGTTCAAACGCAAGCCATTCGTATCGTTACTGAAAAGAAAAGCAGGTGCTACTAAGCAATCGTTCGCCAAAAAGAGCGACCAATCTTTGCGAGTCAATGTGCGGTGACGCCAAGTCAACCACAGGTAAAGACCGCCTTTCGTCGGCTGCCATTGCCAATCCTCCTGAAATGCCAGCAAGAGTTGATGTAGGTCTTGCTGGCGCTGGGCCATTTCTGTAAGCAGTGTCCGCTGCTGCTGGTGGTAATCAGAGGAGCGTAGGGCGATATTGGCAAGGACTTGCGGGAAGATCGTGGTATCAATTGCCATCCGTTTTTTCGCTTGGGCAAATTGGTCGGCTAACGCTTCTGGCACCAAAAGCCAGCCGATTTTGATTGATGACCCAAGTAATTTTGAAAGCGAGCCTAAATAAATGACGGTTTCAGGAGCCATGGATTTTAGCTTGGGCGGTACTTCCTCAAAAGCCAACTCGCTAAAAACATCATCCTCAATGATCGGTACTTGGTAGGTCTGGCAAAGGCGGATGATCGCTTGGCGCCGATGCTCACTCATAGTATGGCCCGTTGGGTTTTGGAAGGTGGGGTTCAGATAGACGAATTTGATCTTCTTTTCCTTCAGCACTTTCTCCAACGCGGCGGGTCGCATCCCTTCGCTATCTTGTTTGATCCCAATCAACTGGACATTCATCGTGGAAAACAAGGGGAGAGAGAACAAGAAAGAAGGATCCTCTGTCGCGATACAGTCCCCCGCTTGCAGCAGCACTTGCATTAGTAACGTAATTCCTTGCGTCGAACCGGCAGTAATTACTAGTTTTTGACCGCTAGTGGGCAAATTGAAGGAATCCGCAAGGTGCTGCAATAAGATTTCTTGCAGAGGCTCGTAACCAGTTGGCAAAATTTTGGTGCTTTCTTTGCGAATCTCTTCCCATGTAAAGGCAGGAAACGTGAAGTCGGGGATCAGATCGGCAGGTAGATCACCTGTATACAGATCCAGCACATCTTTTTCAGCACGCAAATGTTGGATTTGTTGAAGGTAAGGGTCTTGCTGCAAGTAAGGGCTGCTTAAAGACGAGCGTAAATAAGAAAGTGGGGTTTGACGGTTCCCCCAGCGGCCTTCTAATACTCGAGAACCACTGCCTTGTTTTCGTTCGATCCATCCTAAGCTCTTCAATTCATCTAACGCTTTGACGACGGTGGAACGATTGACGTCAAAAGTCTGAGCCAAGCTGCGCTCTGGTGGTAAACGATCCCCAGGCCCATAGGTTCCTGCTTGGATCTCTTCAATAAAATGGGTCACGATCTGCTGGTAAATCGGTTGTTTCTTTTGTTTGTCAATACTTGATGAAGCCATCCTGCACCACCTTTTTCAATTGGATGGTTTAAAAATAAGCCAAATGGCTCTTTTCGTCAAGGGGAAGATTGACTATACTTAGCAAAAAGCACAAGGAGATGAAGAAGATGGAAAAAGTCCTATCAATTGCCGGGTCCGATTCAACCGGTGGTGCCGGTATCGAAGCAGATTTAAAAACGTTTCAGGAGTATGGTGTCTTTGGTTTTGCCACGATCGCTTCGATCGTCACGATGGATCCACAAGCGGGTTGGAGCCATGAAGTAACAGCAATGGAACCAGCGCTTGTCGAAAAACAATTGATCTCCGCCTTTGCAGGTGATCCGATGGATGCCCTTAAAACGGGGATGTTAGGCAATGAAGACAATATTGTACAGGCAGCGAAGATGATTCAACAGCAGCAAGTCAAAAATGTGGTGATCGATCCCGTCATTGCTTGTAAAGGGACTGCAGAAATCTTACAGCCGAAAAGTGTTGATGCCATCATCACGCATTTGTTGCCTTTAGCAGATGTTGTCACCCCTAATTTAGTAGAAGCGGGGATTCTTTCAGGTTTGGGTGATTTGACGAGTGTGGAAGCCATGAAGCAAGCTGCTGAAAAAATCTATAAATTAGGTGCTAAATACGTCGTGATCAAAGGCGGTCATCGATTGCCAGGAGCAAAAGCCATCGACCTTGTTTATGATGGAGAATCCTTCCTCCTGTTGGAAAGTGAAAAAATCGCTACTGATTTCAATCATGGGGCAGGCTGCACCTTTTCAGCGGCAATCGCTGCCGGTCTTGCAAAAGGCAAACCCGTCGAGGAAAGTGTTCGCTTAGCGAAAGCCTTTGTCACAGCGGCGATCAAAGAAGGAGTGGTCATCAATCCTTATGTGGGCCATGTGTGGCATGGTGCCTATACCCACGCCCAAAGCCGTATGAATGAGGAAGCGCCGCAATAGCAGGTTTTCTTCTATATAAATAGGAAATGAAGAAGCGGTCAACGCTTCTTTTTTTGTGTTACGAAACCAAAAGAAAATTTTCTGAAAGAAATGCAAAAGAATCCCGGTTTTCCCATAAAAAAAGCTTGCAATCAATGTTTATCCGTAATATAATCATAAAGGTGCTGTTTACGTAAATACGTAAGTCACACTGGCAGCAAAGAAATTTTCTGCCGGCTACGAAACGAGAGGTTGCGACACGCCCGGACGCTTTGCCATGGACGAGCGTGACGGAAAATTTTCGTGGAGCTATGTCTACTTTTCAAAATAGGCGAGGGAGGGAAAACAATGGCAAAACAAAAAATTCGTATCCGTTTAAAAGCGTATGAACATCGTATTTTAGATCAATCAGCGGATAAAATCGTAGAAACTGCAAAGAGAACTGGAGCTGGCGTATCTGGTCCAATTCCATTACCAACTGAACGCAGCTTGTACACGATCATCCGTGCGACGCACAAATACAAAGATTCACGCGAACAATTCGAAATGCGTACACACAAACGTCTAATCGACATTGTGAATCCAACACCAAAAACTGTTGATGCTTTAATGAAGCTAGACTTGCCAAGCGGTGTTAATATCGAAATCAAACTATAATAATTAAGATGGAGGTGTAATCATGACCAAAGGAATCTTAGGGAAAAAAGTGGGAATGACTCAAATCTTCACTGAATCTGGCGAATTGATTCCAGTAACTGTAGTAGAAGCTACACCAAACGTAGTGCTACAAGTGAAAACAATCGAAAATGACGGCTACGAAGCAATTCAAGTCGGCTACCAAGATATGCGTGAAGTTTTGTCTAACAAACCTGCGAAAGGTCATGTTGCAAAAGCAAACACGGCTCCTAAGCGCTTCATTCGCGAATTCAAGAATGTAGAGCTAGAGGGCTTAGAAGTAGGATCAGAAATCAAAGTTGATATTTTTGAAGCAGGAGACATCATCGATGTAACCGGCACTTCGAAAGGTAAAGGATTCCAAGGCGTTATCAAACGTCACGGACAAAGCCGCGGACCAATGGCTCACGGTTCTCGTTACCACCGTCGTCCTGGATCAATGGGTCCAGTTGCACCTAACCGTGTATTCAAAAACAAACGTCTTGCTGGACGTATGGGCGGAAATCGCATCACGATCCAAAACTTGGAAATCGTACGCGTAGACGCAGAACGCAACGTTATCTTGATCAAAGGTAATGTACCTGGCGCGAAAAAATCATTGATTACAATCAAATCAGCTGTGAAAGCTAAATAAGTAGATAGGAAGAAAGGAGGAACTAAGGAATGCCGAATGTAGCATTATTCAAACAAGATGGAAGCCAAAATGGCGAAATTACATTGAACGAAGAAATCTTCGGAATCGAACCAAATGAATCAGTTGTCTATGATGCAATCATCATGCAACGCGCTTCATTAAGACAAGGAACACACGCTGTGAAAAACCGCAGTGCCGTTCGTGGCGGTGGCCGTAAACCATGGCGCCAAAAAGGAACTGGACGTGCCCGTCAAGGTTCAATCCGTTCACCACAATGGCGTGGAGGTGGCGTAGTCTTCGGACCAACACCACGTTCATACAGCTACAAACTTCCTAAAAAAGTTCGTCGCTTAGCAATGAAATCTGTATTGTCAGAAAAAGTTGCTTCAAATAACTTGGTAGCAGTAGAAGGATTAAGCTTTGATGCTCCAAAAACAAAAGAATTCAAACAAGTTTTAGCTAACTTGACAATTGACTCTAAAGTATTGGTAGTTTTAGAATCTGAAAACGACTTTGCCGCTTTATCTGCGCGCAACTTGCCAAAAGTTTCTGTAGTTACTGCTGATAACATTAGTGTTTTAGACATCGTTTCTAACGACAAAATGTTAGTGACACAAACTGCTCTTACTCAGATCGAGGAGGTGCTTGCATAATGAACTTACTAGACGTTATTAAACGCCCAGTGATCACTGAAAAATCAATGCTTGCCATGGATGACAAGAAATACACTTTTGAAGTGGACACAAAAGCTAACAAAACTTTAGTAAAACAAGCTGTAGAAGCTGCCTTTGACGGAGTGAAAGTGGCAAACGTGAACATCATCAACGTTCGTCCGAAATTCAAACGCATGGGTAAATATGCAGGATATACAAAAAAACGTCGCAAAGCTGTTGTGACTTTAACTGAAGATTCTAAAGAAATCCAAATTTTCGAAGCTGCTGAATAAGCAACTCACGCATAAACTTTACATGGGAGGGAAAAAGACGTGGCGATTAAAAAGTACAAACCTACCACGAACGGCCGTCGTAATATGACAAGTTCTGATTTCGCTGAAATCACAACTTCAACACCAGAAAAAACATTGTTAGCTCCTTTGAAAAACAATGCTGGTCGTAACAACAACGGACGTATCACGGTTCGTCATCAAGGTGGCGGTCACAAACGTCAATACCGTTTGATCGATTTCAAACGTAACAAAGACAACGTCGTTGCTACGGTTAAAACGATTGAATATGATCCAAACCGTTCTGCTAACATTGCGTTAGTACATTACGAGGATGGAGTAAAAGCATACATCTTAGCACCTAAAGGATTAGAAGTTGGCATGACTGTCGTTTCTGGTCCAGATGCAGATATTAAAGTAGGGAATGCATTACCACTAGAAAATATTCCAGTCGGTACTGTTATCCACAACATCGAAATGAAACCTGGTAAAGGTGGACAATTGATTCGTTCAGCTGGAACAAGTGCTCAAGTACTTGGTAAAGAAGGCAAATACGTATTGATCCGCTTGAACTCTGGTGAAGTACGGATGATCTTAGCATCATGTCGTGCAACAATCGGTTCTGTTGGTAATGAACAACACGAATTGATCAACATCGGTAAAGCCGGTCGTTCTCGTTGGATGCGCAAACGCCCAACTGTACGTGGTAGCGTAATGAACCCTAATGATCACCCACACGGTGGTGGTGAAGGTAAAGCACCAATCGGACGTAAAGCACCAGTTTCTCCTTGGGGACAACCTGCACTTGGTTACAAAACACGTAACAAAAAAGCAAAATCAGACAAACTTATCGTTCGTCGTCGTAAAACTAAGTAATATACTTGACCGTGTGTCGCACATTTTGAGAGGAGGTACACCATGGGTCGTAGTTTGAAAAAAGGACCTTTTGTCGATGACCATTTGATGAAAAAGGTCGAAGCACAAGAAGGCGCTGAAAAGAAAAAAGTGATCAAAACTTGGTCACGTCGTTCTACAATTTTCCCTAATTTTATCGGATTTACAATTGCTGTGTATGATGGACGGAAACATGTACCAGTTTACATCCAAGAAGACATGGTAGGACACAAATTAGGTGAATTTGCACCAACAAGAACTTATCGCGGACATGCTGCCGATGATAAGAAAACAAGACGCTAATTTTGAGGGGAGGATATCCAAAAATGGCAGAACAAATCACATCAGCGAAAGCAACTGCTAAAACAGTCCGCGTTTCTCCTCGTAAATCTCGTCTAGTTATTGACTTAATCAGAGGGAAAAGCGTTGCTGAAGCAATCGCGATCTTAAAGTTCACACCAAATAAAGCAGCTGGAATCATCGAGAAAGTCTTGATGTCAGCTATTGCCAATGCAGAAAATAATTTTGACTTAGATGTTGAAAACTTGATTGTTTCTGAAGCATTCGTAAACGAAGGACCAACGATGAAACGTTTCCGTCCACGTGCGAAAGGTTCAGCTTCACCGATCAACAAACGTACAAGTCATATTACTGTAGTCGTATCAGAAAAATAAGGAGGGACAATCAGTGGGTCAAAAAGTACATCCAATTGGAATGCGTGTAGGCATCATCCGTGACTGGGATGCTAAATGGTATGCTGAAAAAGAGTATGCTGAATTTCTACATGAAGATTTGAAAATCCGTAAATTTATCGCATCTAAACTTGCTGATGCCGCTGTGTCTACAGTTGAGATCGAGCGTGCAGCAAACCGCGTGAATATTTCAATCCACACAGCTAAACCAGGTATGGTTATCGGTAAAGGCGGATCTGAAGTCGAAAACCTAAGAAAAGAATTAAATAGCCTAACTGGCAAACGAGTTCACATCAACATCGTTGAAATCAAAAAACCAGATTTAGATGCTAAATTAGTAGGCGAAGGAATCGCACGTCAATTAGAAAACCGTGTTGCTTTCCGTCGTGCGCAAAAACAAGCGATCCAACGCACAATGCGTTCTGGCGCTAAAGGAATCAAAACACAAGTTTCTGGCCGTCTAAATGGTGCGGATATCGCGCGTTCAGAAGGTTACTCAGAAGGAACCGTTCCACTTCATACATTACGTGCGGACATTGATTACGCATGGGAAGAAGCAGATACAACATACGGAAAACTAGGAGTTAAAGTGTGGATTTATCGTGGAGAAGTTCTTCCAACTAAAAAGAACACTGAGAAAGGAGGGAAATAAACATGTTAGTACCTAAACGTGTAAAACACCGTCGTGAGTTCCGCGGAAAAATGCGTGGCGAAGCGAAAGGCGGAAAAGAAGTAGCATTCGGTGAATACGGCTTACAAGCTGTTGAATCACACTGGATCACAAACCGTCAAATCGAAGCTGCCCGTATCGCAATGACTCGTTATATGAAACGTGGCGGGAAAGTATGGATCAAAATTTTCCCTCACAAATCTTATACTGCCAAAGCTATCGGGGTACGTATGGGTTCTGGTAAAGGGGCTCCTGAAGGATGGGTATCACCAGTTAAACGTGGTAAAATCATGTTTGAAATTGCCGGTGTACCTGAAGAAGTTGCGCGCGAAGCGCTACGTCTTGCTTCTCACAAATTACCAGTGAAAACGAAGATCGTAAAACGTGAGGAAATGGGTGGTGAATCGAATGAAGGTTAAAGAAATCAGAGAATTAACCACTGCCGAAATGCTAGATCAAGAAAAACAATTGAAAGAAGAATTGTTCAATCTTAGATTCCAATTAGCAACAGGTCAATTAGAAAACACTGCACGTATCAAAGAAGTACGTAAATCGATTGCACGCATTAAAACAGTATTGCGTGAACAAGCTAAGTAATAGTGGAAGGAGGCCATTTAGCGTATGACTGAAGAAAGAAATCAACGCAAAGTTTACCAAGGTCGCGTGGTATCAGACAAAATGGATAAAACTATCACTGTTGTCGTTGAAACAAAGAAAAACCACCCTATCTACGGCAAACGTCTGAACTATTCTAAGAAATACAAAGCACACGATGAAAACAACGAAGCAAAAGTTGGCGATATCGTGAAAATTATGGAAACTCGTCCATTATCAGCTACGAAACGTTTCCGTCTAGTAGAGATTGTTGAAAAGGCAGTGATTATCTAATCACACGAGATTTTCCTATATAGATTGTGAATTGCAAAATCTGAAAGGAGGATACACATCGTGATCCAAGCAGAAAGCCGATTAAGAGTGGCGGACAACTCAGGTGCCCGTGAAATTCTAACGATCAAAGTCCTTGGCGGATCTGGTCGTAAAACTGCCAATATTGGTGACGTGATTGTTGCTACGGTTAAACAAGCAACGCCAGGTGGGGTTGTCAAAAAAGGTGACGTCGTTAAAGCCGTTATCGTTCGTACTAAATCAGGAGCTCGTCGTACAGACGGTTCATACATCAAATTCGATGAAAATGCTGCGGTTATTATCCGTGACGATAAGAGCCCTCGTGGAACTCGTATCTTTGGCCCAGTTGCCCGCGAATTGCGTGAAGGCAACTTTATGAAGATCGTTTCCCTAGCACCAGAAGTATTGTAATAGTGATTCTTATCTAAAGGAGGTGCGAAACAAACATGTTTGTTAAAAAAGGCGATAAAGTTAAAGTTATCACTGGTAAAGACAAAAACAAAGAAGGCGTTGTGCTAGCAGCGTTTCCTAAAAAAGACAAAGTCGTTGTTGAAGGTGTCAATGTTGTCAAAAAACACCAAAAACCTTCTCAAACTGCTCCTCAAGGCGGAATCGTTGAAATGGAAGCACCAATTCATGTTTCTAACGTGATGGTGGTTGATCCATCGAACGGTGAAGCTACGCGTGTCGGTTACAAAGAAGTTGACGGCAAAAAAGTCCGCGTTTCTAAGAAAACCGGAGAAGTTCTTGATAAATAATCTGATGAAGGAAGGAGGGGCTAACAGATGAACCGCCTTAAAGAAAAATATTCAAAAGAAGTTGTCCCATCATTAATGGACAAATTTAACTACAGCTCAATCATGGAAGCACCAAAAGTTGATAAAATCGTTATCAACATGGGTGTCGGTGACGCTGTTTCTAATGCTAAAAACTTAGACAAAGCTGTTGAAGAATTACAATTGATCTCAGGTCAAAAACCATTGATCACAAAAGCGAAAAAATCTATCGCAGGATTCCGTTTACGTGAAGGAATGCCAATCGGTGCGAAAGTAACACTACGCGGCGAAAGAATGTATGAATTCTTAGATAAACTAGTAAGTGTGTCATTGCCACGTGTCCGTGACTTCCACGGTGTGAGCAAAAAAGCGTTCGACGGACGCGGAAACTACACTTTAGGTATCAAAGAACAATTGATTTTCCCTGAAGTAGATTATGATTTGATCGACAAAGTACGTGGTATGGATATCGTGATTGTAACAACAGCAAACACAGATGAAGAATCTCGTGAATTGTTGACACAATTAGGCATGCCATTCCAAAAATAAAAAAAGGAGGCGAACTACGTGGCTAAAAAATCAATGATTGCTAAAAACAAACGCCCTGCTAAATTCTCAACGCAAGAATACACTCGTTGTGAACGTTGCGGACGTCCACATTCAGTTTATCGTAAATTTCATCTTTGCCGTATTTGCTTCCGCGAACTTGCCTATAAAGGACAAATTCCCGGCGTGAAGAAAGCTAGCTGGTAAACTATACTCGCATAAAGGAGGTAAATTATCCCATGGTCATGACAGATCCAATTGCAGATTTTCTAACGCGCGTGCGTAACGCAAACATGGTTAAACACGAAAGCCTAGAAGTACCTGCTTCAAAAATCAAACGTGATATCGCTGAAATCTTGAAACGTGAAGGTTTCGTTCGCGATGTTGAATACATTGAAGATGACAAACAAGGCGTGATCCGCGTATTTCTTAAATACGGTAAAAACGGTGAACGTGTTATCACAAACTTAAAACGTATCTCTAAACCAGGCTTGCGTGCTTATGTCAAAGCTGACGAAGTACCAAAAGTATTGAATGGTCTAGGAATCGCGATTATCTCAACTTCTGACGGTGTAATCACTGACAAAGAAGCTAGAGCAAAAAATGTTGGCGGCGAAGTAGTCGCTTATGTATGGTAATTTAAAATATTCCACAAGGAGGTGCCTCTAAGTGAGTCGTATCGGTAATAAGATCGTCGTTCTTCCTGCTGGTGTTGAAATCAAGCAAAACGGAAACGACATTACAGTTAAAGGACCTAAAGGTGAATTAACACGTACTTTCTCTTCTGATATCACAATGAATATCGAAGGAAACGAAGTAACATTCACTCGTCCAAATGATAGTAAAGAAATGAAAACTATCCACGGAACTACCCGTGCAAACTTCAACAACATGGTTGTTGGTGTTTCTGAAGGTTTCCAAAAAGCGTTAGAATTAATTGGGGTTGGGTACCGTGCTCAATTACAAGGGAAAAAACTTGTATTGAACGTTGGTTACTCTCATCCAGTTGAAATCGAAGCGCCAGCTGGAATCGAAATCGAAGTTCCTTCAAACACTTCTGTGATCGTTAAAGGATCAGATAAAGAAGTCGTTGGCGAATTGGCTGCCAATATCCGTGGCGTTCGTCCTCCAGAACCTTATAAAGGCAAAGGAATTCGTTATGTTGGCGAATTTGTACGCCGTAAAGAAGGTAAAACTGGTAAATAGTCGTAATTCTTTACGACTAGCAGCTTAGGCTAGCAAAATTAAAAGAGGTGACAAATTGTGATTACAAAACCAGATAAAAACAAGACACGTCAGAAAAGACATCGTCGTGTACGTAACAAAATCTCTGGTACTGCTGAGTGCCCACGCTTAAACGTGTTCCGTTCGAACAAAAACATCTACGCACAAGTAATTGATGACGTAGCGGGTGTGACGCTAGCAAGTGCCTCTGCCTTAGACAAAGAAGTTTCAGGTGCAACAAAAACTGAACAAGCACAAGCTGTCGGTAAATTAGTCGCAGAACGTGCAGCAGCAAAAGGTATTAAAGAAGTAGTCTTTGACCGTGGTGGATACCTTTACCATGGCCGTGTAGCAGCTTTAGCTGAAGCAGCTCGCGAAAATGGACTGGAATTTTAAGAGAAGGAGGAACACCATTCATGGTTTATATTGATCCAAAACATTTGGAATTAGAAGACCGCGTTGTTGCGATCAACCGTGTAACTAAAGTTGTTAAAGGTGGACGTCGTCTACGTTTTGCTGCATTAGTTGTTGTCGGTGACAAAAACGGACACGTAGGTTTCGGTACTGGTAAAGCACAAGAAGTACCAGAAGCAATCCGTAAAGCAATCGAAGACGCGAAGAAAAACTTGGTGGAAGTACCAATGGTTGGTTCTACAATCCCTCACGAAGTTATCGGTGTATTCGGCGGCGGACGCATCCTTATGAAACCTGCTGTAGAAGGTTCTGGGGTAGCTGCTGGTGGACCAGTTCGTGCCGTATTGGAATTAGCTGGGGTAGCTGATATCACATCTAAATCTTTAGGTTCTAACACACCAATCAACGTTGTTCGCGCAACAGTTGAAGGTTTAAAACAATTAAAACGCGCTGAAGAAGTGGCAGCACTTCGCGGCAAATCAGTAGAAGAATTAATCGGTTAAGGAGGACACTATAATGGCTGAATTGAAAATTACTTTAAAACGCAGTATTATCGGACGTCCCCAAAACCAACGTGATACTGTCAAAGCGTTAGGTCTTACAAAGTTGAATTCAACAGTTGTAAAACCTGCTAATGATGCAATCAAAGGCATGGTTAACACTGTTTCTCACTTAGTGGACGTTGAAGAGGTCTAAGGATCAGCAGATCTAGTTTGATTAAGGAGGTGCCAAACCTATGAAACTTCATGAATTAAAACCATCAGAAGGCTCACGCCAAGTACGTAACCGTGTCGGTCGAGGAACTTCATCTGGTAACGGTAAAACAGCTGGACGTGGACAAAAAGGTCAAAAAGCTCGTTCAGGCGGCGGAGTACGTCTAGGATTCGAAGGTGGACAAACACCATTGTTCCGTCGTTTACCAAAACGTGGCTTTACAAATGTGAACCGCAAAGAATATGCAGTCATCAATCTTGATGTCTTGAACCGCTTTGAAGACGGTGCTGAAGTAACACCTGTTGCTTTACACGAAGCTGGAATCGTCAAAGACGAAAAAGCTGGAATCAAAGTATTAGCTAACGGAGAATTAACGAAGAAATTGACTGTGAAAGCAGCTAAATTCTCAAAAGCAGCTGAAGAAGCAATCGTTGCTGCTGGTGGATCAATCGAGGTGATCTAATGATCAGACTATTGAAGGATGCCTTTAAGGTTAAGGATATTAGATCCAGAATATTGTTCACCGTCTTAATCTTGTTTGTCTTTCGTCTGGGAACACATATTACTGTGCCAGGCGTAGACGCAAGTCGCCTAAATACCATCGCGGATCTACCATTTTTAAACATGTTGAACTTGGTAAGTGGTGGCGCCATGCAACAATTTTCGATTTTCTCGATGGGGGTTTCCCCTTACATCACTGCCTCAATTGTCATTCAGTTGTTGCAGATGGATATCGTCCCTAAATTTGTTGAATGGTCGAAGCAAGGTGAAGTGGGTCGTAAGAAATTAAATCAGGCAACACGTTACTTGACGTTGGTATTGGGCTTTGTCCAATCCATGACATTAACGGCTGGATTTAACTATTACACTCAACTCGGGTTTGTAAACAATCCTAATATGGCAACCTATATCGTGATCGGTCTGATTTTAACAGCCGGAACGATGTTAGTCACTTGGTTAGGAGAGCAGATCACCGAGCGTGGTATCGGAAACGGTGTGTCAATGATCATCTTTGCAGGGATCATTTCACGCTTACCAGCAAGCATCAAAGAATTGATTGAAGATTACTTCATTAACGTGGAACAATCGGATATCTGGCTAAATGCTATCTTTATGGCGCTGCTTGTGATCGCTGTGTTGATCGTCATTACTTTAGTAACGTATGTTCAACAAGCAGAACGCAAGATTCCGATCCAATATACAAAACGGGTAGCAGGAGCGCCTACCAGCAGTTACCTTCCTTTGAAAGTAAATGCTGCCGGGGTTATCCCAGTTATCTTTGCCAGTTCTTTTATTACAACACCAAATGCGATCATTCAAGCATTAGGTAGTTCATATAGAGGAGAAACTTGGTACGAAGTGGTGCAAACGATCTTTAGTTACAACACTGTACCGGGTGCGATCATCTATACTGTCTTGATCGTTGCGTTTACTTTCTTCTACGCATTTGTTCAAGTGAACCCTGAGAAATTAGCGGAAAACTTGCAAAAACAAGGAAGTTACATTCCGAGTGTGCGTCCTGGTAAAGGAACCGAAGAATATGTATCGCGTTTGTTGATGCGATTAAGCACGGTTGGATCGATCTTTTTAGGATTGGTTGCTTTACTTCCAATCATCGCTCAGATGGCTTGGAATCTACCGCAATCGATCGGACTAGGTGGAACGAGTCTATTGATCATTATCGGTGTGGCACTTGATACTGCCAAGCAGTTAGAAGGGCTTATGCTGAAACGGAAATATACTGGTTTCATCAATTAAAGTTATTGAAGTGTTGAGGATTTCCTCAACACTATTCAAAAACTTACAGGAGGAATTAGAATGAACTTCATTTTAATGGGATTACCTGGTGCTGGAAAAGGTACTCAGGCAGAACGTATCGTTGCTGAATACGGTCTTCCTCATATTTCAACAGGCGATATGTTTCGGGCTGCGATGGCGAACGAAACAGAACTAGGCCTAAAAGCAAAATCATACATGGATCAAGGCGCATTAGTTCCTGATGAGGTTACAAATGGGATCGTTAAAGAACGTTTAGCTGAACCTGATACCGAGAAAGGTTTCTTATTAGATGGTTTTCCTCGTACATTGGATCAAGCAAAAGCGTTAGATGAGATGCTAGCTGACCTTAACAAAAAACTTGATGCCGTTATTGATATTCATGTTCCTGAAGAAGTTCTTGTAGAACGTTTAGCCGGCCGCTTCATGTGCCGCAATTGTGGGGCAACTTATCATAAATTGTTCAATCCTCCAAAAGAGGAAGGAACATGTGATCGATGTGGAAGTCATGACTTCTACCAGCGTGAAGATGATAAGCCTGAGACGGTCAAAAATCGTCTAGCTGTCAATATCAAAAGCAGTGAACCAATTTTGACTTATTACAAAGACAAAGGGTTATTGCAATCGATTGATGGGGATCGCGACATCGACGCTGTATTCGAAGATGTTCAAAAGATCATTGACTAATCATAGATTGCCCGAGTCCAACTTGCAGCTTAAAACTTTCTCTTGAAATCTTTGACAGGATATGATAGAATATGTCAGTCCGACTTCTACTTTTTATTAAGTAGGAGCATAGTTTGAGAATATCAGGTGGGAACCGAGTTTCCGCCATTTTATCGTGTGAAAATCACAAGTACAAGGAGGTACTGTGCGTGGCAAAAGAAGATATGATTGAAGTCGAAGGTACAGTCGTCGAAACTTTGCCGAATGCAATGTTTAAAGTAGAATTGGAAAACGGACACCAAGTTCTAGCGACCGTTTCTGGTAAGATCCGGATGCACTACATTCGTATTTTACCTGGAGACAAAGTGACGGTGGAATTATCCCCGTATGATCTGAACCGTGGCCGCATTACTTATCGCTTTAAATAATTGTACTCCGTAAAACCACAGGAGGTATTATCATGAAAGTAAGACCATCAGTAAAACCAATGTGCGAACATTGTAAAGTAATTCGTCGTAAAGGACGCGTTATGGTGATTTGCCCAGCAAATCCAAAACATAAACAACGTCAAGGATAATCGGAGGTGTAACAAATATGGCTCGTATTGCAGGAGTAGATATTCCTCGTGATAAACGTGTGGTCGTTTCACTTACTTATATCTATGGTATTGGTAACACGACTGCAAAACAAATTTTAGCTGACGCTGGCGTGTCTGAAGAAGTTCGCGTTCGTGATTTAACGAATGAACAAACAGATGCTATCCGTGCAGAAGTTGATAAATTAAAAGTTGAAGGTGACCTTCGTCGTGAAGTGAACTTAAACATCAAACGATTGATGGAAATCGGTTCTTACCGTGGGATCCGTCATCGCCGTGGATTGCCAGTTCGTGGACAAAACACGAAAAACAATGCACGTACTCGTAAAGGCCCGTCTAAAACAGTCGCAGGCAAGAAAAAATAATTCCTAAGTGAAGGAGGTTAAAACTTCATGGCAGCAAAAAAAGTGAGTCGTAAACGCCGTGTGAAAAAGAATATTGAAGCGGGTATTGCACATATTCACTCAACATTCAATAATACAATCGTAATGATCACTGATACTCATGGTAATGCATTAGCATGGTCATCAGCTGGTTCATTAGGTTTCAAAGGAAGCAAAAAATCTACTCCTTTTGCCGCTCAAATGGCAGCAGAAACAGCTACCAAAGCAGCAATGGAACACGGATTAAGAACTGTTGAAGTAACAGTTAAAGGACCTGGTTCTGGACGTGAAGCAGCAATTCGTTCATTACAAGCAGCAGGTTTGGAAGTGAGTGCGATCCGTGACGTGACTCCAGTCCCTCATAATGGATGCCGCCCTCCAAAACGCCGTCGTGTTTAATGAGTGCTGCTCATTTTGAGTGTAACAAAAACGTCATTGAACAAGACACTTTTCGTTTTGAAAGGGGTAATAGATAAGAATGATTGAATTCGAAAAACCAAGAATCGCAAAGATTGATGAAGACAAAGATTATGGCAAGTTCATCGTGGAACCTCTTGAAAGAGGCTACGGAACTACACTAGGAAATTCCCTACGTCGTATTTTATTATCTTCTTTACCTGGTGCGGCAATCACCAATATTCAAATCGATGGAGTTTTACACGAATTCTCAACTGTTAAGGGTGTTCGGGAAGACGTTGCTCAAATCATCTTGAATATTAAAGGTCTTGCATTGAAAATGTACGGGGATGAAGAAAAGACCCTTGAAATTGATATTTCAGGACCTGCTACAGTAACTGCTGGCGATATCATCGTTGATAGTGATGTAGAAATCCTTAACAAAGATATGTATATCTGTACCGTTTCTGAAGGTGCTACGTTCCATGCTCGCTTAACAGTGAAACCTGGCCGCGGCTACGTTCAAGCGGACGAAAACAAAAAAGAAGACATGCCGATCGGCGTTCTTCCAGTCGATTCAATCTATACACCAGTACGTCGTGTCAACTACCAAGTAGAAAACACACGTGTCGGTCGTCGGGATGATTTCGACAAATTAACGATGGAAATATGGACTGATGGCTCAATCGAACCATTGGAAGCAATGAGTTTGTCTGCGAAGATCATGACTGAACATTTAGACATCTTTGTTAACCTAACGGATGAAGCGAAAAACGCTGAAATCATGGTTGAAAAAGAAGAAACACAAAAAGAAAAAATGTTGGAAATGACGATCGAAGAATTAGACTTATCTGTTCGTTCATACAACTGTCTAAAACGTGCAGGAATCAATACTGTACAAGAATTGACAAACAAATCTGAACCAGAAATGATCAAAGTAAGAAACTTAGGCCGTAAATCTCTTGAAGAGGTCAAAGTGAAATTACATGATTTAGGTTTAGGACTACGTAAAGACGATTAAACCGTTTTCGATTACGTTAGTTCGGTTCGTCTGACCGATACAACATTCGAAAGTGAAGGAGGGAAACCACGTGAGTTATCGTAAACTAGGACGCACATCTAGCCAACGTAAAGCGATGTTGCGTGATTTGACAACTGATTTATTCATTAACGAACGTATCGTTACGACTGAAGCTCGTGCGAAAGAAGTTCGTTCAACTGCAGAAAAAATGATCACTTTAGGTAAACGTGGTGATTTGCATGCACGTCGTCAAGCAGCAGCATTCGTTCGTAATGAAGTTGCAAGTGTACGTGAAGAAAACGAAGAAGTAGTTATTGAATCAGCATTACAAAAATTATTCAATGATATCGCTCCTCGTTACACAGATCGCCAAGGTGGATATACTCGTATCTTGAAAACAGAACCAAGACGCGGAGATGCTGCACCAATGGTTATCCTAGAACTTGTTTAAAATCACACTTATCATCACTTTATAGATGTTTACTAAGAGTGTTATGATGTTGGAAGAAACTTTCCGAGTCTAGCTCAGCGCCTACACCTCGATGTATTTCGAGGTGTACGCACTCATCATAAAGTGCTTTTTTTTTACTTTCGATTACCTGTCAAGACAGGTGATGGCAAGTGAAAAAAAGATCTGGAGACAAATCGTGCGTGAATCATTGAAAAACGTGCGCTTTTTTGGTAGTGTTAGAAAGAATTAATCGCAAATGAAGGAGTCTATCATGAAGCCAATCATTGAATTGAATGCTATTACTGTGCGTTATAGCGAAGAAGAGCGTGCCGCGTTAAATAACGTATCCTTTTCCATCAACAAAGGGGAATGGGTGGCGTTGATCGGCCATAACGGCTCTGGTAAATCAACTTTAGCAAAAACCATCAATGGCTTGATCTTGCCACAAGAAGGCAGTGTTTCTGTCGGCGAATTGCCTTTGAATGAAGAAAATATCTGGAATATTCGAAAAATGGTCGGTATGGTCTTTCAAAACCCTGACAATCAATTCGTTGGTTCGACGGTGGAAGATGATGTGGCTTTCGGTTTGGAAAATCAAGGAATCCCGCGAGAAGAAATGCTGGTTCGTGTCAAAGACGCTCTGGAACAAGTACGGATGAGCGAGTTTGCGACCCGGGAACCCGCGCGTCTTTCTGGTGGTCAAAAACAGCGGGTAGCCATTGCCGGCGTCGTTGCATTGCGCCCAGATATCATCATTCTTGATGAAGCCACTAGTATGCTAGATCCAGAAGGCCGTGAAGAAGTGATCGCAACGATCAAAAAAATCAAAGAGAAAAACAATTTGACCGTGCTATCGATCACCCATGATATCGATGAAGCAGCCAACGCCAATCGGGTGCTAGTGATGCGTCAAGGAGAGCTCGTTCGCGAAGGGACACCCGCAGAGATTTTTTCTGCAGGTCCGGAACTGATTGAGCTAGGCTTAGATCTGCCGTTTCCTGAAAAATTAAAGGCGGCACTAAAACAGCGGGGCATCACGGTACCACAAGCGTACTTAACTGAAGAAGGGATGGTGGATTGGCTATGGACATCCGTTTTGAACAAGTAGGATTCACCTACCAACCGCATTCTCCGTTTGAACAACGGGTTTTGTTCGATATCGATTTAGAGATCAAAGAAGGCTCTTATACCGCCTTAGTCGGTCATACGGGTAGCGGAAAATCTACGTTGCTGCAGCACTTGAATGCATTATTAAAACCAACGACTGGCACGGTCACGATCGGTGAGCGAGTCATCAAACCCGAGACAGACAACAAAAATCTAAAACCGTTACGTAAAAAAGTTGGGATCGTTTTTCAATTTCCTGAATCCCAATTATTTGAAGAAACCGTGGCGAGAGATATCGCTTTTGGACCGAAAAACTTTGGGGTCTCCGAAGAAGCAGCCAAAGGATTAGCCCAAGAATACATTCAATTGGTAGGTTTAGATGAAAGTTTTCTGGAACGTTCACCATTTGACCTTTCAGGGGGCCAAATGCGCCGTGTAGCGATTGCTGGGGTCTTAGCTATGGAACCAGAAGTTTTGGTCTTAGACGAGCCGACAGCGGGCTTAGATCCACAAGGACGCAAAGAGATGATGGAAATGTTTGATCGCCTGCATCGGGAAAAGAACATGACGATCATTTTAGTGACCCACTTGATGGATGATGTGGCAAACTATGCTGATTATGTCTATGTGTTAGAAAAGGGCCGTCTCGTCAAAGCCGGCACGCCGTCCGTTGTGTTTCAAGATACTGCCTGGTTGCAAGAAAAGCAGTTGGGGGTACCGACAGCAACCGCATTTGCGGAACAACTACAAGCCAGAGGACTGGCATTTGAGCAGTTACCACTAACAGCTGATGAGCTGGCAGATGTTTTAGTAGCAAAGGGGGCGACTGCCCATGATGAATAAATTGATTTTCGGTCGTTTTATTCCCGGGGACTCCTTGATCCACCGTTTAGATCCACGGGTCAAATTGATTGCTAGTTTTTATTTTATCGCGATTATCTTTTTGGCGAATAATTGGCAAAGCTATTTATTAGCGGGTGCTTTTACGCTCTTTTGTATTTCCTTTTCAAAAATCGATTTTGGCTTCTTTATTCGCGGCGTTCGTCCTTTGATTTGGCTGATTTTGTTTACCGTGGCGTTACAGATTTTATTTACTACCGGCGGCGACGTCTACTGGTCTTGGTGGATCTTTAACATCACAGAATTTGGTGTCCAAAATGGGATCTTTATTTTTTGTCGTTTTGTTTTGATCATTTTCATGTCGACTCTGTTGACGTTAACGACGCCCCCATTAGAGCTTTCAGATGCGATCGAATACATTTTGCGTCCTTTAAAAGCGATCCGGTTCCCTGTCCATGAAATCTCACTGATGCTGTCGATTGCGTTGCGCTTTGTGCCGACCCTGATGGATGAAACAGAAAAAATTATGAATGCTCAGCGTGCCCGCGGGGTCGATTTCGGTGAAGGGGGACTGTTGCAGAAGATGAAGGCGATCGTTCCTTTATTGATTCCTTTATTTGTCAGCAGCTTTAACCGTGCGGAAGATCTAGCTACCGCTATGGAAGCCAGAGGCTATCAAGGCGGCGAAGGGCGTACCAAGTATCGTATTTTGCACTGGCATCAACGGGACACATTGGTTGTCATCGTTTTTGCGCTCTTTACAGTAGCATTAGTGTTCTTAAGAGGATAATCGAAGACCTATGATTGAAGTCAACCCACGAAAGGTTCTTAACGAAGCAACGAGGCTGCTGGCGATCCCAGCGGCTGGTTCGAAAAGGCCTGTCGATCGATCAGACTTTTCTCATAGGCCTTTTTTTGAAAAAATAGAAAGAAACAGGTGATTCAATGGTCCGCTATAAAGCGACGATCGCTTATGATGGCACGAATTTTCAAGGATTTCAGCGTCAACCCAATGGACGAACGGTTCAAGAAGAGATTGAAAAGACATTAACGAAGATGAACAATGGGCAGCCGATCCAGATTCATGGCTCTGGCCGCACCGATGCGGGGGTCCATGCGCAAGGGCAAGTGATCCACTTCGATTTCCCTCAAAAGCGTCCACTGGAAAAAATGCGCTTTGGTTTAGATACCCAAACGCCAGAAGATGTTGCGGTAAAATCGGTGGAGATCGTTGACGATACCTTCCATGCCCGCTACTTAGTCATTGAAAAAACCTACCAGTTTCGGGTAGATATTGGGAAACCCCGCAGTCCTTTCCGCCGCCATTATGCCAGCTATTATCCGTATCCGCTAGATTTGGAAAAAATCCAACGAGCGTTGCCAGATTTTTTAGGCACCCATGACTTTACCAGTTTTTGTGCGACGGGCAGTTCCGTCGATGACAAAACACGGACGATCCATGAGGCGTCCATGGCGGTCAATGACGCTGGAGATGAGTTGATTTTTACCTTTCGCGGCGATGGATTTTTGTATAAGATGATTCGGATCATGGTGGGCACATTGCTGAAAATCGGCAATGGATGCCTCGCACCTGACAGTATTCCTGCAATCATTGCGCAAAAAGACCGAAATGCGGCAGGACCCACAGCTCATCCAGAAGGATTGTATTTGGTTCACGTTGCCTATGAATAAGGAAAAACACAAGCTTCGCTGCTCTTATCCAACAAGAGAAAGCGAAAGCTTGTGTTTTTATTTTTTCTCAGGCAAAACAGGGGTAGTTTCTTGCCAATCTTCAGTCCTTGCCGCCGCGTTTTTAGGTGCTGCAGTAGTGGGGTTTTTTTCTAAAGTACTGGCAGCGACTAAGGCGGCGATGGCTACTAAAAATGCGAAAAGCAAGTAAAGCAGCCAGCTCCAAGCAACGTGATAGCGATTGCCGATGCCTAAAAAGACCATTTGACCGACGGGTCCCCCTAGCATCACGATGGTGGAAAAGATCCCGCTGCTGATGGCGAGATGTTCTTCATCGATCTCACGAATCAGATGTGCCGAAAAGCGGGGATTGATTTTCCCAATCAGGTAGCCTTCAGCAAAGAGCAGCACAATCATGAGCCAACGGTTATGCAGGAAGAGAAAATTCAAGGTCAACAGACATAAAACGAAAGCGGTATACGTAATCAAGCGAACCAGACCGGTATTCTTGAACCAGTCGGCAGCAAACAAGGCACCGGCGACCATACCGATCGAAGTAGCGATACCTGCCATCGCAACGGTGTTACCATAAGTGGCAAACCAAAGCGCAAGGTCATCCAACAACTGGAGATTTAGTAGACCGCTCGTACTAGCGGCTAAGGTATTGATCAATAAGGCAAATAGGATCATCTTTTTAAGAAAAGCCGTACCAGTCAATAATTTAAAGGTTTCCGAGAAATTCTGAAAGAGTGGTGTTGGTGCTTGATTGATTTTCCCAGGCACCGCATAAAAGAGCGAGCGGTTCCAGAAAATCACGATTGTGGCTAAGAAAAACGTCACGGCATTGATCAAACCAAAAGCGGCAAAATTATTATTCAGTAAAACGATCCCCCAAGCACCGATCCCTTGAAAGACGATTTGAACGGTGGTTTGACACGCCATTTGAAAACCCATGGCACTGTCTAAGGCGTCAGCAGGCACAAGACGGCGAACATAGGGCAACTGTAACCCAGAACAATAAGCGCCCAAACAATCAGATACAATGTTGATGCCTAGCAAAAGGAAGAAAGACCATAAACTAGGCGGCAATTGGATCAAAAAAGTGAGTGCTACAAAAAGTACTCCTTGTAATAGTCGACTGCTGATCATCCATTGCACTTTGTTTTTGGTACGATCGGCTAGATAGCCCGTCAGGATTCGTAAGAGATCAGGGACCAGCAGGGCCATGGAGGCTAAGGAAACAGCAAGGGCATTAAAGGGTAATGTACTGGCATAAACTACAAAGACGATATTAAATAAACTCATGCCGATGCCGCTGAGCAAGGCGGCGTTGACTAAGGCACGATAGCCTTTGTTTTGTTGATATTCTTTCATCGAAATCATCCTTTCACGTTCTACGTTGTAAAATCAGTATAGGATGCTTTATACTAGGAAGAGAAAATATTCCACTATAGTGGAATTTAAATGTACCAGGAGCATACCAGAGGTTACTGTCACGAGTGGCTAACAGCTAAAAGAGTGGCATATAAATAGGGTACCGTAGATTTTGTTCCTCAATATTTTATAGGGTTGAATCTAAATTTGAATCTAAATATAGTAGCATTTAATTGCAGAGTTTCATTCGTAAAGCAAGATTGGTTTGGCGTTTGCAGATCGATCGCTGTGAGGAGGATGGTTATGGAAGAAGGAAAACTGTACCGACAATTGCGCAAAGAGCGCGGCTATACGATCGCTCAAGTGGCGGATGAACAAAACAGTCGCTCGTTTATCAGTAAATTTGAGCAAGGTGCTTCAAGTATCAGTATTCATCGATTGGAACGCCTATTAGAAAATATCCATGTTACGGTGGAGGAGTTTTATTATTTACGTGCACAACAAAAGGGCGTAAAAAGTCACGACAACCTGATGAGTTTCCCTAGCTATATGACGAGCGAATTTATGGATTTACTGGATCGAATCTTAGGGATCAACAAAGAAGCTTACTTGAGTAACGCCCACGCCCAGCGAAGCAAAGAAGGGCTGGAGGAAATGCGCAGCGAACTGATCGCCGCTTCCAAACAGCATTCTTTTGTTTTTCTGTACCTTGAGATTACAAAGGAGATACATGAAATCAATCTCTCAGGTTCTAAACCCGACCGCTCACCCGATGAATATATGGAAAAGCTACGCATCAAAACCCGACCCGTCATCTCCTACCTTATGAAAGTAGACAACTGGGGCGTCTATGAGATTTTGCTGTTTCGCTATTTTCAATTCTTGTTTCCTGTCGAAACCTCCTATCACTTACTGCAGGTTGCTATTTCACGGACCAAAAAAGAACAAGGTTTGTCCATGATGCGAGAAATACAAATGGATTTGATTTTTAGTTGTTTTACGACGTTTGTCAATTTTCGCCGTCTGGAGTGGGCAAAAGAGGTGTTGACCATTGCGGAGGAATTATTGGCAGATCGCGGAGACATGCTAAACAGCACGCATCTCCTTTGCTATCAAGGATGGTATTGGTATATTTATGGAGATCAAGAAAAAGGACTGTTGAAAATCGACCAAGGGCTTTCGATCTTTCGCATCTTGAAACAAACCAAAATGGTTAAATTATGGGAGCGATCGTTGCACTCCATCAAGAAAAATGCGGAAGAACCTAACAGTTATCTTATGTTTCGCTAAACGCTCTAAGGGCTAGGTATTTGGCCCCCGAATCGAAGGGGACCTAGTCGATAGTGGATGCTAAGACCACTAGAGCGAACAGCTGCGGAACCCCAGCACAAAAAAAGAACCAAACTCACCGATCATTGAGGGACACCCATAAGTCAGCGTTTGCTCTAACTTAAGGGGATCACCTCAAAGGGACGAGTTGGTTCTTTTTCGATTAGTTTTCTGGCGCTTGATCCATGAGTTGACGTTGTTCGGCCAAGACTTGCTTTTTGGCTACTTGTTTCTGGTAAAACCAAGCAAACAAGATAAACAATGCGATGCAGCCGAAGAACAAGAAAACACCGATAACAAAGCCTTGCGGCAAGAAGGACAGTTCCAAGTGATGGCTACCACTTGGGATCGTCACACTGATAAAGCCGTCTTGAAAGGCCGTGATTGGGACTTCTTTGCCATCAAGCGTAGCAGTCCAGCCCTTGTCATAAGGGATGGTCGTCACAAGCTGCTGCTCTTTTTCAGTCGTGATATCGGCTTTGGCACTGCGTTTGCCGACAGTCATAGCGACCCCTCGATCTTGGATCGCATCAATTGCTTGTTGGTAGGCGTTGGTATCCAAGGTGACGACTTGCGGGTTTTGGAAGGAGATCTCAGGTGTTCCGTAGAAGCTGACGGTGAATTGAACCGTCGTATCGGTCTCGTAGTGCCCTAAGTCGTAGTATTGACCATTGATACTGATTTGCGTTTCTCGCTGCTGGCCGTTGACTGTTACGGTGGCAGATGAGCTTTCCAATTCTCCGAAGTTGGCAGGGAAGAGACTCAAGTACGCTTGCGAGTTCGCCGGAACCTCCACTTGCCAAGTCACTTCTTTTGCGACATTGCTTTCTTGCTCGGTAAATTTCATATACATGCCGTCATTGGTGATATCTGTATTTTTACTATGGATCACCGTGATCGGCTGAAAGGCAAAATACTCTAAATTTAAATCGGCCAAGCCGTTGAAAAGATTTTTCTGGCTCGTCAAGTTGTCGTTTTGCGGCTGTTCAATCGATTCGATGGTCGGTTCAGCCAAGAAACCTAAAGGTAATGCATTTTGATTTTCATAGAGCTTGTATTCACCAGATTCCCCGACTCGTTGAAAGCCGTATTTGGTGAGATTTGGCTTGGAGATATTGTATTTGATTCCTGTAAAAGCATCCATCAGCAAGGTATTATTCGGATAGCGGATATTTAAATTGGTGCCGCGGGACCGAAAGCCCAGTTTGTCCAGGTAGCTTGAAGAATTGCGGTTACGGATCGAAGAAAACATGCTGACCCCGCTGTAGCCATAATTGATACTGTCGTTGGAAGAAACAGGGTCAAGGTTTTCTAATCGGAAAAAGGTATCATTGTCGTCGTTGGCTTGAGTGACTAGTTTTTTGATGTCCGGATAAGGTTCTGTATACAAACTGCGAGAAGCATAGTTCCAATCATTCAAAATTCCGCGAACCATGCCGCTGGTATTGACGGCCATTTCTCCGCAGACGAAGATCAGCATCAAGATCGTCACTCGTTTTTGTGTTAAAAGACCTAATTGCCCGAACCCAATACATAACAAGTAAAGAACAAAGAATACGATCGTTAGCGCAAAAGAAGTAGCGGAAACATATTCATAGGTTCCAGGTCCTTTCAATGCGTAGGAGAGGGCAAACACCACGATCGTAGAAAGACCAATAATGAGAAACAATCCACGATCTTTTTGCTGCAGCTGCTCCCACCCGTATCCCGCCAGCATGATCACTAAGAAGGAGAACAAATAGGCATAACGGAAAAGGAACATATTTGGGGCATGCATCCCGTGCCAAAAAAGATTCATCGGCACGATATAAAAACTGGCAATCAAAACAGCAAACATGCCAGCGTATAAGAATTTATCCTTCAAGCGGATTTTCTTCGAAACAAAATATAAAATACATAACAGCAACGGCAATAAGCCGATATAGATGAAGGGAATGGAGCCGTATTTTGTTGTATCGTATACTCCAATCATGTTTTTCATTACAAGGTCAAAGACATCGGTGGCTTCGGTTTTAAAGGAAGAAATCGTCGTCAACTCTTCCCCGTTCGACCGCAAATCCAGCAGGGCAGGTAAGATGATCACCATTGAGGCGCCCCCTGCTAACAAGGAGGTGATGCCGTAAGGGATGATCGCCCCGTGAGCTTGTTTCCAGTTGCGGCCCAATTGGACCAAGAAATACATCACGGAAAAGAGACCAATCATAAAGCCCATGTAAAAACTGGATAAAAATAACAGCAAGTAGCTGATAAACAGCAGGACTGGTTTTTTCTTTTTCACTAAACGGTCAATGCCTAAAATCACCAGTGGCAGATAGATCATGGCATCAAGCCACATGATCAGTTCCGAATGGGCGGTGATGAAGGACATCAAAGCATAACAGACGGCTAAGGTCACGTGTTGCCAACGTTGGATCTTAAAGGTTTGGCTGGCATAAAACCAAAACGCCAAGCCCGCACTGCCGATCTTGATCAAGGTCAAAAAGTACAGCGCATCTGGCATCAGCTGATTCGGGAATAACAAGACCAGGGGAGTGAAGATCCCGCCTAAGTAATAGGAGATCAATGCCAGATAATTTAAGCCTAAGGAGGCGTTCCACGTATAAAAGATACTTTGCTTGCCTAAGAGCATATTGCGGAAGCTGGCATGAAAGTTTGAGAATTGCGAAAAGGCATCACTGGCTAAGACGCTGCGGCTGCTGCCGGGGTAGATGCCAATGGTCAAATAGATCACTGCCATGATAAGAAACGGCAAGAAGAAACTAGCAAGCATATAAGGCCAATGTTGTTTGGCAAATGTTTTTATTTTCGTCACAAGAAGTCACCTGTTCTTTATCAATTTTTTCTTAGTTTACCACAGGTGAATCGATTAAAAAAACAAAGACCTATTTTCTTTAATGAAAACCTAAGTGAAAGCGCACCAAAGAAAAAAGGGTACAAAAAAAGCCGTTCAAAACGAACGGCCGAAAAGGTCTAATTATACGCGCTCAACTTTTCCAGATTTCAAAGCACGAGTTGACACCCAAACTTTTTTAGGTTTTCCGTCAATCATAACGCGAACTTTTTGCAAGTTAGGTTTCACAGTACGTTTTGTCGCATTCATTGCGTGAGAACGATTGTTTCCACTTGTAGTTTTACGTCCAGTAAAGTAACAAACTTTAGCCATGTGGTTATTTCCTCCTTTGCCTTGATGTTGGAGCGCTATTTCAGCTCATACCATCTGAATTTATCACAGAAAGGTGAAAAAAGCAAGAGTAATTTTCAAGAAACATTGACTTTTCCCGGTAAACATTGTAAATTAAACAAGGTCGAAATGCAAGACGTTTGGTCAGAAAGCCCCTTTTCATATGTCTCATCCTTTTATTTGCGGTACAGCTATGATAAAATATGTAAGAAGAAAGATGGGTCATGCCCATTGAAGGAGGCTATAAAATGGCTGTAAAAATTCAAACCTCATCAGGTATTATTGAAATCAGCAATGAAGTCATTGCAACAGTGGTCGGAGGCGCAGCAACAGATGTGTTCGGCATTGTTGGTATGGCTAGCAAGAAACAAATCAAAGATAACATCAATGAAATTTTACGAAAAGAAAATTATTCTCGCGGTGTCGTTGTCCGCCAAGAAGAAAACGGCATTGCAGTGGATGTATACACGATCGTCAGCTATGGAACAAAGATTTCCGAAGTTTCCCGCAACGTGCAGGAAAAAGTGAAATACAACTTAGAAACGATGCTAGGTGTATCTGCGAACTCGGTAAATGTATTTGTTCAAGGCGTACGTGTACTGCCAGATTAGGCAAGGGATCCGTTCATGGCGGATGATTTTAAGGAGGACTATCTAAGTGAAGGTAACGAATATCAGCGCAAGTCAGTTTCAAGAAATGGTGCAGGCAGGCGCGGCTCGTCTACAAGTTAATGCAGAGTTTGTCAACTCATTGAATGTGTTTCCTGTTCCAGATGGAGATACCGGGACAAACATGAATCTATCCATGACCAGTGGAGCAAAAGCGGTCGCAGATGCGACTTCAGAAAACGTCGGCGATCTTGCCGCTACACTTTCAAAAGGACTATTGATGGGCGCACGTGGGAATTCCGGCGTCATTTTGTCTCAATTATTCCGCGGTTTTTCTAAAGCAATTCCAACCGTAGAAACACTCACTGCACCAGAATTGGCTCAAGCCTTTACTCATGGAGTAGAAACCGCCTATAAAGCAGTCATGAAGCCTGTGGAAGGAACCATCCTGACTGTGGCACGCATCGCCGCTGAATATGGCGAGAAAAAAGCCCAAACCACTGATGATTGTATCGAAGTCATGAAAGCAGTGGTTCATGGCGCAAAACGGTCATTGGCGAAAACCCCTGATCTATTACCGGTTTTAAAAGAAGTCGGTGTGGTAGATAGTGGCGGTCAAGGCCTGTTGTTTATCTATGAAGGCTTCTTAAATGCATTGACCGGGGAATACCCAGCCGATGAAATTTTTGAACCATCTCCAGCTGCAATGGATGAAATGGTCAATGCGGAACATCATCGCAGTGTCCAAGGGCAATTAGCGACTGAAGATATCACTTTTGGTTATTGTACAGAAATCATGGTGAAAATTGGTGAAGGTCCGACCGTTGATAGTGAATTCGATTATGAAACATTCCGTAATTACTTAAACGAGTTGGGAGATTCCTTATTAGTGGTCAACGACGATGAGATCATCAAAGTCCATGTTCACACGGAACATCCCGGCGAAGTCATGAATTATGGGCAAAAATTTGGTTCATTGGTGAAAATCAAAGTCGACAACATGCGCCTTCAGCATGAAACAATCTTGGAACACGATCAGCAAGAAGCAAAACCAGCACCAGTAAAACGTCCGCGGACACCATTTGCGATCATTGCGATCGCGGCGGGGGAAGGCTTGAAAGAATTGTTTACTAGCCTAGGCGCTTCTTATGTCATCAGTGGTGGCCAAACGATGAACCCAAGTACAGAAGACATTTTGGTGGCAATCAATGAAGTCAATGCTGATCAAGTGATCGTCTTACCGAACAACAAAAATATCTTTATGGCGGCGCAGCAAGCAGCGGAAGTTTCCGAGATTCCAGTAGCGGTTGTTGAAACACGGACGATCTCTCAAGGGATGACGGCGATGCTGGCATTCCACGAGCAGTCCACACTAGCTGAAAATCAGCAAGCCATGACCGATGTCTTAGCAAGTGTTGTCAGCGGATCAGTGACTCATGCGATCCGTAATACATCAATCGATGGCATCGAAATCACAGAAGGCGACTTCTTAGGAATGGTCGACGGCAAAATCGTTGTTTCTGTTCCTGATCGTTTCTCTGCTTCTATGACTACCTTAGAAAAAATGATCACAGAAGATACTGAGATCGTCACCATCATTATCGGTGAAGAAGGCAAAGCCAAAGAAGCAGCCAAAATCGAAGAAGCGATCGTTGAACTGCATCCTGAGATCGAAGTAGAGATCCATCAAGGAGATCAGCCGGTTTATCCGTATCTTTTCTCAGCAGAATAAACAAATTAGGCGGCGGGGGCAAAAATCGTAGATGATTTTTGGCTCCGTCTTTTTCTATGAATGCAGGAATCTCTGCAATAAATAAAATCACTTTGGAAAAGGAGGGTACCTATGCTGAATCAGCCACTTACGGTATTAAAGGGTGTCGGAGAAAAACGCGCCCAAGACTTGGCGAGTTTAGGAATCGAAACCATCGAAGACCTGCTAAAGTATTATCCGTTTCGTTATGAAGACATTCAAGAACGGCAATTAGCGGAGATTCAAGACCAAGAAAAAGTAACGATCAAGGGGATCGTCGTTTCCCCGCCGGTCGTCAATCGCTTTGGCTATAAAAAAAGTCGGTTGCAATTTCGCATGATGCAAGACCACGATGTCTTTAATGTCTCCTTTTTCAATCAGCCTTATTTGAAAGATAAAGTAGAGGTCTCAGAAGAGATCGCCGTCTATGGCAAATGGGACGCCAAACGCAAAGGACTGACGGGGATGAAAATTCTTGGCAGCAAGAGCGCAGAAGACTTTGCCCCCATTTATCATGTCAATAAAGCCGTGCGTCAAAGTGTGTTGATCGAACTGATCAAACAGGCATTCCTTGATTTTGGTGATCAGATCACAGAGATCTTGCCTTTGTCATTGATCGAAAAATATCGCTTGTTGGATCGGAAATCCGCGATGTTTGCGATGCACTTTCCTAAAGATCCCCAAGAGAGTCATCAAGCGAAGCGGCGGGTGATTTTTGAAGAGTTCTTTTTGTTCCAGATGCAGATCCAAGGACTGAAGAAAAGCGAAAAAGCCGAGAAAAACGGCTTGGCGATCGATTATGATGTGCAACGCTTGAAAGAGTTTACTCGTAAACTGCCCTTTGAATTGACGAATGCGCAAAAGCGCGTGACCAATGAAATCTGCCATGACCTGAAAAGTCCGCAGCACATGCAGCGACTCTTGCAAGGAGATGTAGGAAGCGGGAAAACAGTCGTGGCGGCGATCGCCCTCTATGCTACGATGACGGCTGGCTTTCAGGGCGCACTGATGGTGCCGACTGAGATTTTGGCCCAGCAGCACCTAGAGAGCTTGAATCAACTCTTTGACCCCTTAGAAGTGACCACCGCTCTTTTGACAGGCTCGACCAAACCAAAAGAACGGCGGGTCATCTTAGAACAATTAGCAGTTGGGGAGATCGACATCATAGTTGGGACCCATGCGCTGATTCAAGAAGGGGTAGACTTTGCACATCTTGGCTTAGTCATCACCGATGAACAACACCGTTTCGGGGTCAATCAGCGAAAAGTCTTACGGGAAAAAGGCTATCTTCCTGATGTACTCTTTATGACCGCCACGCCGATCCCTCGTACGCTAGCGATCACGGCTTATGGCGAAATGGATGTTTCGGTGATCGATGAGATGCCGGCAGGACGGATTCCTGTAGAGACGCGCTGGGTCCGACCGCCGCAGTTTGAATCGATCTTAGAGTGGGCGCAAAAAGAATTGGCACAGGGGCATCAGATGTATGTCATCTGTCCTTTGATCGAAGAATCCGAAATGCTGGATGTCAAGAATGCCACGGAGATTTATGAGCAGCTGCAAAGTTACTTTTCTCCTACTTATCAAGTGGGAATGCTGCATGGGAAAATGAAGAATCAAGAAAAGGACAGCATCATGGAAGCCTTCAAAGAAAATCAACTGCAGATCTTGGTTTCCACGACAGTCATCGAAGTAGGTGTCAATGTCCCTAATGCGACAGTGATGCTGATCATTGACGCTGATCGCTTCGGGTTAGCCCAGCTCCACCAATTACGTGGACGGGTAGGACGCGGCGCCGATGCTTCTTACTGTATTTTGATCGCGAACCCGAAAAATGAGACGGGGGTCGAACGAATGAAGATCATGACAGAAACCACCAATGGCTTTATAGTCAGCGAAAAAGACTTGCAGTTGCGGGGGCCAGGAGAAGTCTTCGGCAATCGACAATCGGGCTTGCCAGAGTTTGCGGCTGCCGATTTAGTCGCGGATGCCCACATTCTAGAAGTGGCTCAAGTTGAGGCAACCCAGCTTTGGCAAAAAAATGGCTGGCAGCTATTGCCGGAATTCACGGCGTTGGCGAACTATTTAGCAGCAAAAAAAGCAGACAAACAATTTTTTGATTAAAGAATATGCTATACTGATTGGGAAAATGAAGGGAGTGGCAGCGAGATGCGGATTGCTGTTGATGCAATGGGCGGAGACAACGCCCCAAAAGCGATCGTAGAAGGGGTTATGCTGGCGAAAAAAGATTTTCCAGAGATTGAATTCCTCCTTTACGGAAAAGAAAATGAAATCAAAAAATACATGACGGATGATAAAAATGTCACTATTATCCACACAGATGAAAAAATCAATAGTGATGATGAACCTGTTAAAGCAATCAGACGAAAAAAAACGGCCTCAATGGTCTTAGCGGCACAAGCAGTGAAAAATGGCGAAGCAGATGCGATTTTTTCAGCCGGAAATACCGGTGCTTTATTAGCGGCCGGGTTGTTCATCGTTGGTCGGATCAAAGGGATCGACCGTCCCGGATTGATGTCCACAATGCCAGTGATCGGCAAAGATGCTGGCTTTGACATGCTGGATCTAGGCGCTAATGCCGACAATAAACCAGAACATTTGGCAAACTATGCCGTCTTAGGGTCCTTTTATGCCCAAAAAGTTCGCGGGATCAATCGACCAAGGGTCGGCTTGTTAAATAACGGAACGGAAGAAACCAAAGGCAGCGAATTGACGAAAAAAGCCTTTGAACTGCTTTCGCAAGACCCTACGATCCATTTTATCGGCAATGTCGAGGCTCGGGAATTATTGGATGGTGCAGCTGACGTCGTCGTGACAGATGGCTTTACTGGAAATGCTGTTTTGAAATCGATCGAAGGAACTGCCTTGAACTTAATGGCGTTGTTGAAGCAATCGATTCTTGATTCAGGTACCAAAGGGAAATTAGGGGCGTTGTTACTGAAGGATGCGTTGCGAAAAGTAAAAAATGAGATGGATTATGCGAAACATGGCGGGGCCGTATTATTTGGTTTGAAAGCACCAGTCATCAAAACCCATGGGGCGACAGGACCAGAAGCGGTAGCGTACACCATCAAGCAGATCCATACGATGCTAGCAACAGATGTTGTGGCCCAATTAGTCGCCCACTTTGAAGAAATGCCGACTGCAAAAGACGAAACGCAATCATAATGCAATCATTGTAATGAAATTGCAAAAATATCTAGACAAAAAGCATAGAAAGCAGTACAATGTTTGTTAGCCATTCTATGTTTTGTGCAAACGCGTGGAGGTGAAGCCAGTTGACACGAGATGAAGTATTCAAGAAAGTTGCGGTCGTGATCGCCAATCATTTTGAAATTGACGCAGAGAACGTAACGGATACGATGAGCATTAAAGACGACTTGAACGCTGATTCGATCAGTGTGATGGAATTCGTCCTTGAACTAGAAGATGAATTTGGTACAGAGATTTCTGATGAAGATGCCGAGCAGATCGAAACAGTCGGTGGAGCGGTTGATTATATTTCAAGCCATCTTGCTTAAGACAGACATAAGAGCTAAGTCCTAGATGACTTAGCTCTTTCTTTCTCATAATTGATCCGCCGTGATTTGGGCGGCTTTTCTTCAAAAATGCAATCTAAAAAACGATGGTTAAACCTGACATAGCGGCGTTGGAAGCGTAATGTAAATTTTCTGAAAATTCAGTGTTTTAAGTTTTCTGGGACTTGCATTATTGTTAGCATTTCTATATAATTATTAAGAATATATTATACAATGTTAAGAAAGCTTTTGGAAATGAAATGCATGTTCCTTCTTTTTTTACATTAAAACGCAAGACATCTTAGAAAGTAGAGAGGGGTATTCGATTGTCCAGAGATAATCAATTACTAGATGTTCAAAACCTTCACACAGGTTTTCGTATCAAAGACGATTACTATGACGCAGTAGATGGTATTTCTTTTACACTGGATCGTAATGAGATCTTAGCAATCGTAGGAGAATCTGGTTGCGGAAAAAGTACGTTAGCTACAACGATCATGGGGCTACATGACCCAAACAACACGAAAATCACTGGAGAAATCTTATATAAAGATTTAAACTTGTCAAACTTAAACGAAACGTTATACAACAAAATTCGCGGAAATGATATTGGGATGATTTTCCAAGATCCGTTGTCTGCACTGAATCCGTTGATGCGGATCGAAGACCAAATCAAAGAAGGCTTGTCTTATCATACAGATATGAATGCCGAACAGCGCCAAGCACGGGCATTAGAATTATTAGAACAAGTTGGGATCCCGAATCCACCGCGAGTAGGACGTCAATACCCTCATGAATTGTCAGGTGGGATGCGTCAGCGGGTCATCATTGCGATCGCGATTGCTTGTAAACCACCAATCATTATTGCCGATGAACCAACGACCGCGTTGGACGTGACGATCCAAGCACAGATCCTTGATCTACTAAAAGATTTGCAAGAAGAAACGCAAACGGGGATCATTTTGATCACCCACGATTTAGGTGTCGTAGCAGAGATGGCCGACCGAGTAGCCGTAATGTACGGGGGACAGTTTGTGGAAGTCGCAACAGCCGAAGAGTTGTTTGCCAATCCGAAACATCCATACACCCGCTCACTGCTTAACTCGATCCCTCAAGAAAACTCACAAGACAGTGAACTGCATGTGATCGAGGGCGTGGTTCCTTCCTTGAAAAATATGCCTCGGACCGGTTGTCGGTTTGCCGCACGGATTCCTTGGATCGCTGAAAGCGACCACGAAGCAAACCCAGTCTTGCATGAAGTAGCACCTGATCATTTGGTCCGTTGCACATGCTACAAGCATTTTCATTTTAGAGACGAAGAAGGAGAAGTGTAGATGACAGAATTAATTACAATCAAAGATCTGAAAGTCCACTATCCTATTCGCAGCGGATTCTTCAACCGTGTCACGGACCATGTGTATGCCGTTGACGGTGTGGACTTCATCATAGAAAAAGGAAAAACCTACGGATTGGTTGGTGAGTCTGGTTCTGGTAAATCCACGACGGGTAAAGCCATCGTTGGGTTAGAAAAAATCACCAGTGGCGAAATCATTTATGATGGGCAAGACGTGACCAAACGTTCCGTCCGCAAAAAAATGAACTACAACAAAGATGTCCAAATGATTTTCCAAGATTCAATGTCTAGCTTGAATCCTAAAAAACGCGTGGTAGACATTATCGCAGAACCATTGCGCAACTTTGAACGCTTAAGCGATCAAGAAGAGAAAACACGTGTGAAAAGTTTGTTGGATATCGTTGGGATGCCAGAAGATGCCCTATACAAATATCCTCACGAGTTCTCTGGTGGACAACGTCAGCGGTTAGGGGTTGCCCGCGCGGTAGCATCCAATCCAAAACTGATCGTTGCCGATGAGCCGGTTTCAGCCCTTGACTTATCCGTTCAAGCGCAGGTACTGAACTTTATGAAACGGATCCAGCAAGAATTTGGCTTAAGTTTCTTATTTATCTCTCATGACTTAGGGGTCGTAAAACACATGTGCGACAATATCGCCATCATGTACAAAGGCCGCTTCGTTGAGATCGGGACACGGGAAGACATCTACCAAGACCCGCGTCACATCTATACAAAACGTTTATTATCAGCGATTCCTCAAATCGACGTAAAAAATCGCGATGCTCACAAAGAAAACCGTCGCAAGGTCGAGTTGGAATATGTGACCCATCAAAAAGATTACTACGACGAATCTGGCAGAGTGTATGACTTGCGTAAAATCACCGAGTCGCACCAAGTCGCATTGAAAAACGGGGGTGCTGAATAATGTGGAAAACAATTCTACGTCGTTTGTTGTTGATGATCCCGCAAGTCATTATTTTGAGTATCTTGATTTTCTTGATCGCACAAGCAATGCCTGGGGATCCATTTACTGGTTTGATCAATCCAAACCAAGATCCAGCTGTTATTGAGCGGATGCGTGAAGCCGCTGGTTTGAATGACCCATGGTATACCCAGTATTTCCGTTGGATCGGAAATGCCTTAAAAGGGGACTTTGGACAAAGCTTTATCTATAAATTGCCTGTTTCAACATTATTAGCAGGACGTATCAGCAATACATTGTGGTTATCTTTATTGACGGTCATTTTGACTTACGTGATTGCCATTCCTTTAGGGATGTGGGCAGGACGTTACCAAAATTCATTGCTTGATAAAGTCGTCGTTGTTTACAACTTCTTCAGTTTCGCCGTACCGTTGTTTATCTTTGCGTTGATCGCATTGTTCATCTTCGGTTACCGATTGGCTTGGTTCCCAACGGGTGGTTCCGTTGCACCGGGGGTCAGCGGCATGGCTGAGTTTTGGAGTCGTTTGTATCACCTACTATTACCGGCAATCACTTCTGCATTATTAGGAACAGCAGTGACGATCCAATACTTGCGAAGTGAAGTCATTGATTCGAAATCATTGGATTTCGTTCGTACCGCTCGTTCAAAAGGGGTACCAACGAATAAAGTCTTCTCACGTCACGTTTTCCGGAATGCATCGTTGCCGATCGCATCACAAATGGGCTACGAGATCACGTCATTGATCGCAGGTTCTGTGGTCATTGAGAAAATCTTCGCCTACCCAGGTGTCGGAAAACTGTTTATCGATAGTATCGTCCAACGGGACTATGCCGTGATCACTTCACTAACATTGATCTTAGGACTAGCGACCTTGATCGGTACGCTACTGTCAGATATCATCATGAGTATTGTCGATCCAAGAATCAGAATCCAGTAATAGGAGGGGATAAATGTGTCTGAAAAGAAAGAAAAAGTACTAAAACAAGAGAGCATCCCGCCTATGGGATTGAAAATGATTTTTCGCGAATTCTTAAAAGATAAAATGGCGATCTTTTCATTAGTTTTGTTAGTCGCAGTTTTATTATTCGTGTTTATCGGCTCGGCAGTTATCGATCAATCACAAGTGATGCGTGTCAGCATCCTTGATAAATACGCTGTACCTGGCGCGATTTCGCCAAACGGCGGCACCTACCTTTTAGGGGCGGATGAAGGTGGCCGTGATGTTTGGGGACAATTGATCATCGGTGCGCGTAACTCAATCTTGATTGGTTTTTCAATCACGATCATTACGTCGATCGTTGGGGTCGGACTAGGGATCATCTCAGGTTATTATGGCGGTATCATTGATAATATTTTGATGCGTATCGTTGACTTCGTTATGATTTTACCGATCATGCTGATCATTATCGTTATCGTATCGATCGTACCTCGTTATAACGTTTGGACCTTTATATGGGTCATGAGTGCCTTTTACTGGGTCGGAAAAGCAAGGCTCTTCCGAAGTAAGACCCTTTCAGAAGGCCGTCGCGACTATGTTAGTGCATCGAAAACTCTCGGAACCAATGACTTTGTCATCATGTTCCGCGAAATCATGCCGAACCTTAGCTCATTGATCATCACCAACTTAACAATGAACTTTGCAGCGAATATCGGTATTGAAACGACACTAACATTCTTAGGTTTTGGTCTGCCGACCAATGTTCCAAGTTTGGGGACACTGATCGGGTATGCCAGCAGCGGTGATGTGCTGGTCAACAGACAGTGGATCTGGTTACCCGCATCAATTCTAATTTTAGTCTTGATGTTGAGTATCAATTACGTTGGTCAAGCATTTAAGCGTTCAGCGGATGCGCGCCAACGACTAGGATAAACAAGGAGGATACAGGATGAAGAAAAATATTTTTGGTATGGTCACTCTTTTGTCAGTGTTAGCATTGGCAGCGTGTGGCAGCAACGGCGGCGGAACCGATTCTTCTGGTGGCGGTAATTCAGCGACAGAAACAGAAGATATCAGCTCAATGCCAACAGAAGTCAAGAATGACGAGGATGCAATTGAAGGCGGAACATTGGATGTTGCAGTAGTGATGGATACGCAATTCCAAGGGTTGTTCCAAACAGAATTTTATCAAGATAACTATGATGCACAATTTATGCAACCAAGTAATGAAAGTTTATTCTTAACAGACGCTGATTTCCGAATCGTTGATGGTGGTGCGGCTAATCTTGAATTAGACGAAGAAAACAACACAGCAACGATCACATTGCGTGATAACTTGAAATGGTCTGACGGTGAAGATGTAACGGCAGATGACGTGATCTTTTCTTATGAAGTAATCGGTCATAAAGATTATACAGGTATCCGTTACGATAATAACTTTACTAACATTGTTGGTATGGAAGATTATCATGATGGCAAAGCTGATACAATTTCTGGTATCACCAAAGAAAGTGACAAAGTCGTTAAAATTCAATACAAAGAAGTTCACCCTGGTATGATGCAAGCCGGTGGCGGTATTTGGTCTTCAGCATTACCAAAACACGCCTTTGAAGGAATTGAAGTCAAAGATATGGAATCAAGCGATCCTGTTCGTAAAAATCCAATCGTCTTTGGTCCTTATGTGATGTCAAATATCGTTGCGGGAGAATCTGTTGAGTATGTACCAAATGAGTACTACTACGGCGGCGCTCCTAAAATGGATAAATTATCATTTAAAGCTGTTCCAACTTCTTCAATCGTAGAAGCTTTGAATGCAAAACAATATGATATTGCATTGTCAATGCCAACAGATACGTACCCAACATACAAAGATACAGATGGCTACCAAATCTTAGGTCGTCCTGAACAAGCCTATACTTATATCGGCTTTAAATTGGGAACTTGGAATGATGAAGAAGGAAAAGTTAATTACGATCCTGATTCAAAAATGGCGGATAAATCATTGCGTCAAGCAATGGGCTATGCATTAGATAATGATGCTGTCGGAAGTCGTTTCTACAATGGCTTGCGTACAAATGCAACGACATTGATCCCACCAGTATTCGGCACATTGCACAACACCGAAGTAGAAGGCTACACTTTAAACATCGACAAAGCAAATCAATTACTTGATGATGCTGGCTACAAAGATGTTGATGGTGATGGCATGCGTGAAGACAAAAATGGTGAGAAATTGACCATCAACTTTGCTTCAATGTCAGGTGGCGAAACAGCACAACCATTAGCAGATTACTACATCCAACAATGGAATGAAATCGGACTTGATGTACAATACACCACAGGTCGTTTGATCGACTTCCAAGCATTCTATGACAAGTTGAAAAATGATGATCCTGAAGTTGATGTTTACCAAGGTGCATGGGGAACTGGATCAGATCCTTCTCCAACTGGCCTTTATGGACCAAACTCAGCATTCAACTACACTCGTTTTGAATCTGAAGAAAACACGAAGCTATTAGAAGCAATCGATTCAAAAGATTCATTTGACGAAACAAAACGTAAAGAAGCATTTGATGCATGGCAAGAATATGCTGCAGATGAAGCATTCGTAATCCCAACACTTTATCGGAATGAAGTTTTACCAATTTCAAACCGCGTGAAAGACTTTACATGGGCATATGATGCAGACCATAATACATGGGCAACAGTTTCAGTTACAGCTGAATCTCGTTAATCAATGATCGGTGAAAAGACGTCCTTTCTGGGACGTCTTTTTTTTCTGTTTTTTTGCGGGTATCTGAGGAAAACAGGCTTTTTTATACAGGAGAAGATTAAGTAGATAAATTTTTATTACGGTCTTTCCAAGAATTTGGAGGAAACATTTCATAATTCGGCAAAAACCAGTATAATAGGGAAGTGTCGATAAACTAATGAAGGAATGTGACAAATGAATACACAATTAACGAAAGAACTAAAAGAAAAGTTTGATATTGTGTTCCATGATGTAGATCTGCTTGAACAAGCGTTTACGCATTCATCTTATGTGAATGAGCACCGCAACTTGCACTTGTCAGATAACGAACGTTTAGAGTTTTTGGGCGATGCTGTCTTAGAGTTGATCGTTTCACGGTATTTGTATCGTGAATTGCCAGATCTGCCCGAAGGTAAGCTGACGAAGCTACGGGCGGCAATCGTTCGCGAAGACAGTTTATCCATGTTTGCCAAAGATTGCCGATTCGATGAATACATTCGTCTAGGCAAAGGGGAAGAAAACTCTGGCGGTCGTAAACGACCTTCTTTGCTTTGTGATCTATTTGAAGCCTTTTTAGGTGCGTTATACTTGGATCAAGGACTGGAAAGTGTCAGCGGCTTTTTGACGAAAGTTGTTTTTCCAAAAGTAAAAGCAGGTGCTTTTTCCCATGAGATGGATCACAAGACCCGCTTGCAAGAAGTCTTGCAGCGTGGCGGCGATGTTTCCATCAATTATCGTTTGATCAAAGAAGCAGGCCCCGCCCATGAACGGATTTTTTGGACGGAAGTCTATTGCGATGATACCTTGATCGGAAAAGGACAAGGAAAATCGAAGAAATTATCAGAACAGGACGCCGCGGCGAATGCCTTGGCAGATCTTGAACAGTAAGAGAGGACTGGCGGAGTGTATTTAAAACGAATAGAGATTGCCGGCTTTAAATCCTTTGCCGACCGCACAGTCATTGATTTCGAACATCGTGTGACTGCAGTCGTCGGACCAAATGGCAGCGGCAAGAGCAATATTACCGAAGCGATTCGTTGGGTTTTAGGAGAACAATCTGCCAAAAATCTACGTGGTGGCAAAATGCCTGATGTTATTTTTGCAGGTTCTGACACCCGCAGAGCGCTAAATATAGCGGAAGTGACGATCGTTTTAGACAATAGCGATCATTATTTACCGATGGATTACAGTGAGATCAGCGTGACTCGCCGCTTGAGAAGAACCGGCGAAAGCGACTTTTTCTTAAATAAACAAGCTTGCCGCTTAAAGGATATCCAAGAGTTATTTATGGACTCTGGGTTGGGGAAAGAATCATTTTCGATCATTTCCCAAGGCAAGGTAGAAGCAATTTTCAGCAGCAAACCAGAAGATCGTCGTGGGATTTTTGAAGAAGCGGCGGGGGTATTGAAATACAAACAGCGGAAAAAGAAAGCTGAGCAAAAGTTGTTTGAAACGGAAGACAATTTAAGCCGTCTACAAGATATCATTTATGAACTAGAAGATCAGTTGGTGCCTTTGGCAGCCCAAAGTGAAGCAGCCAACCGCTTTTTAGCGTTAAAAGAAAAATTGACGACGGTTGATGTGGCCTATGCAGTCTTAGAGATCACGAAAGCAAAAGAAGCGTGGGAGACAGCCAAAGCTCAACTAAGTACCTTTAACCAAGAACTGGCGCAGATTTCCGAAAAGATCAATCAAGGGGAACTGTCGCTACATTCTTTGCGACAACAACGTACCGCCTTTGATGAAACGTTGGAGCGTTTGAATCAGCAGCTTTTAGAGGTCACTGAAGGCCTGAAGCAAGCCGAAGGACAAAAAGAAGTCTTGGATGAGCGATCAAAACATACGCAAAAAAGCTCTGCGGAATACCAAGAAACCTTAGAGGAAGTCACAGAACGGGTCACACTTTTAAATGAAGAAAAAACGGAACTGATCGGCTTGCTTTCACAAAAGAATCGTAGTGTGCAGGAAGTTGAAGCAGCGATGCTGGCGTGTCAGCAAGAGCAGGAAAAGTACCAACGTTCAGCAAAAGAAATCATTGAAGAATTGCGTAGCCAATATGTCGAAGCCATGCAGGAGCAGGCAACGATCGGAAACGAATTGAAATACTTGGAGCGTCAATACCAGCAAGAAGCCGCGAAAAATCAAACGGCGTTAAGCAAGCAGACGCAAATGAATACGTCGTTGAAAGAAAAGACGACGGAAGCGCAAATCGTGGAAGAACAACTGACGCAGGCTAAGGCGATTTTAGAAGAACAACGCAAGCAATACATCCATCTTCAAGAAAAAGCTCAAACCAACAAAAAACGCTTTGATGAAGAACAAAAGAAAATGTATCAGTTAATGAGTCAAGTGCAGCAGGTACGAGCGAAACAGCGCAGTCTGCAAGATATTCAAGAAAATTATAGCGGCTTTTATCAAGGCGTTCGCTTGATTTTGAAAAACAAACAGCAAATCAGCGGCATCGTTGGCGCAGTAGCGGAGTTGATCGATGTGCCACAAGACTATACCGTGGCGATCGAGACCGCATTAGGCGCCGCTGCACAGCATGTTGTCGTTGAAAATGAACGAGATGCTCGGGCAGCCATCACGTATTTGAAAGAAAATCGCGGCGGTCGTGCCACTTTCTTACCGCTGACGACCATCAAAGCCCGTCATTTGCCAGATTATGCCCGCAATCAAGCCAAGCAAGTGTCCGGCTTTATCGGCGTTGCCAGCGAATTGGTCCAGTCGCCGGAACACGTCCAAACCATTACGGATAACTTGTTAGGCAGTATCTTGATTGCCGAAGACTTGCAAAGTGCTAATGCGTTAGCACGAGCATTGAACTATAGCTATCGGGTCGTTTCTTTAGAAGGGGATGTCATGAATGCTGGTGGTTCCATGACGGGTGGCGCAACGAAGAAAAATGCCGGTAGTTTGTTTAGCCAAAACAATGAGCTACAACAATTGACGGCACAAGCGGCGCAATTGGATGAGCGGCTTTTAAAAACAGAAAAGCAAGTCCAGCACTTTGAAGCAGCGACTAAAGAAGCACAAGCAGCACTAGAAGAATTGCGGACGCAAGGCGAACAGGCTCGCATGACGGAGCATGAGCTGCAAAGCCGCTTACAAAATCTTGAGAATGACCTGAGCCGCTTGAAGCAAGAGCAGCAAGTGTTTGATTTTGAACATCGCGAAGTGCAAGCCTTCTTTGAGGAATACGATGAGAAGAAGACGAGTTTGGAAGAACAGCAAAAGAATATTGCGGCGCAATTGGCGAAAATCGATCAAGATATTCATCAAATGAATGCTGAAGAAGACTTGATTGAGGAAAAACGCCAAACCTTAGCACAAGAAAGTGCACGCTTGCAGGCAGCTTTCGCCGTTCAAAAAGAACAAGTGGCGCATTTGCAGCAAAAAATTGCCGCTACGAATCAAGCATTGGAAGAAAACGAAGCGCGTCAACAATCCTTAGAACGGCAGTTAGCTGCCTTGACAAGCAACGTCAGCGATCATGAGTTTTCAGAAGAAAGCATTCTTCAGCGAATTGAGGCCTTCACAACCACCAAGCAGCAGGTAACAGCGGAATTGACGGTGATTCGGGAACAACGTCAAGTCGTTCAACAAGAAATCGGCGCATTAGACGAAGCCCTGAGTGCTGAAAACTTAACGCAAAAAGAAAAGCTGTCAGAAAAAACCGAAGTTGAGATCGAAAAAAATCGCGCAGAATTGGTGATGGATAATCGTTTGTTGTATTTACAAGAAGAATACAATCTCACCTTTGAAAAGGCAGCGCAAGATTTCCCTGAAATCGAGGATGCAGAACAAGCCAAAGTCGACATTCAGGAACTAAAACATGCGATCGAGCAAATTGGTCCAGTCAATTTAAATGCGATCGAACAATATGAACAAGTCAATCAACGGCATTTGTTCTTAACGAGTCAGCGAGATGATCTGCTGTCGGCTAAAGCACAGCTGTTTGATACGATGTCTGAAATGGATGAAGAAGTCAAAACCCGTTTTGGCGAAGTCTTCGATGCGATCCGTCTGCAATTCAAACAAGTATTTCCTAATATGTTTGGCGGCGGTCATGCGGAATTAGTCTTAACAGATCCGAAAGATTTATTGAACACTGGGATCGAGATCGAAGCCCAACCGCCGGGCAAGAAATTGCAAAACCTCAGCTTGCTATCAGGGGGCGAGCGGGCGCTGACTGCGATTGCGTTATTGTTTTCCATTATTCAAGTTCGTCCAGTACCGTTTTGTGTGCTTGACGAAGTGGAAGCAGCATTGGATGAAGCCAATGTCTCTCGTTTCGGTCATTACTTGAGTGCTTTCCAAAATGATACGCAGTTTATCGTCGTAACTCACCGCAAAGGAACGATGGAAGCCGCAGATGTGTTGTATGGTGTGACCATGCAAGAATCTGGAGTGTCGAAGACCGTGTCCGTACGCTTAGAAGAAGTGCGTGAAGGCGGTAGTTTTGCAGCAGATCAAGCATAGAGGAGGAATGATATGATTAAACTGATTGCGATCGATTTAGACGGAACGTTATTGAATGAGAAAAAAGAAGTGACTCCTCGCAACAAAGAGGTACTTGCTCGTGCCAAAGCACAAGGCGTAAAAATCGTCATTTGTACCGGACGTCCATTGCGGGCGATCCGTCCCTATTTAGAAGAATTATCGCTGAAAGAACCCGGCGACTATAGCATCACCTTTAACGGCGGTTTGGTTCAAAAAAATGAGACTGGCGAGATCATTGAAAAAGCAGCGATGCAGCTGGCAGATATCCATGAATTGGTTTCAGTGGCGGAAGACTTGAATTTGCCTCTAGACGTGGTATCAGAAGAGATTGTCTTGAGTTTACCGACTTCAGCAGCGCATCCATCGATTTATGGCTCGTTGAACCCTTTGTTGGATTGTCGTCCTTTTGCCGTAGCTGATCTGGATGAATCGATGCTCTATAATAAAGCGGTGATCGCCTACCATCAGGAAGTCTTGGATCCTAAGATCCCTGAGATTTCCTCAGAGATCCGCGAGAAATATGAAATCATCAAAAGCCGAAATAACCTGTTAGAATTTATGCCTAAAGGAATCACCAAAGCCTATGGTATCAGCCTATTGGCGCAAGATTTAGGAATCAAGCAAGAAGAAGTGATGGCGATCGGTGATGAAGAAAATGACTTGCCAATGATTCGCTATGCAGGGATTGGCGTAGCGATGGCCAATGCCGTGCCAATCATTAAAGAAGCGGCTGACGTTGTCACGGTTTCAAACCAAGAAGACGGTGTGGCAGCAGTGATTGAAGAATATGTCTTAAAAGGAGGTGCGTAAGATGGGATTTTTTGACAAAATCAAAAAAGCGCTGATTGGAGAAACCAAAGAAGTAGAGCAAGAAGCCGACAAACCAGTCGTTGATGCTGATTCACCAGAGAATCAGCCTTCAGAAGAAAGCCAGCCAGCACAAACACCTGCTGAACAAGAAGCTTCAGAAGCAGTGGCACCTACAGCTGCCGCCGACGCCAGTGATTTGAAGGCAGAGCAAGAAACTGCCGAAGCGTCCCCACAGCAAGAAGCAACGGTAGCGAATAAAGGAGAAGAAGCACCAAGTGTTCCAGTAGAAGTGACCGAAAACACACCATCAGAGGATGCACCAGCTTCTGAACCAATCCTTCAACCAGCGCCAGAGACGGAAAGTGTGCAGGACAAATATACCAAAGGATTGACGAAATCACGAAAAACCTTTGGGCAACGGATGAACGAATTGTTCGCCAATTTCCGTACGGTGGACGAAGACTTCTTCGAAGAAGTGGAAGAAACGTTGATCGGTGCAGATGTTGGCTTTGATGCGGCGATGAAGATCGCGGATGCATTGAGACAAGAAGTCAAACTACGTAATGTAAAGAAAACAGCGGATGTCCAAAATGTCATCATCGAGAAATTAGTTGACCTGTATGGGGAAGCGGGTGTCGGTGAAGTCAACGAATTGAATATGCAGCCGGGGTTGACCGTCATTTTATTTGTTGGCGTGAACGGTGTTGGAAAAACCACCAGTATCGGGAAATTAGCCCACCAATTCAAAGCCGAAGGCAAGAAAGTCTTATTGGCTGCAGCGGATACTTTCCGTGCCGGTGCCATCGATCAATTAGTGGTCTGGGGTGAACGGGCTGGTGTTGAAGTCGTTCGTGGCAATGCCGGAGGCGATCCAGCAGCGGTCGTGTTTGATGCGATGGAGCGCGCAAAACGAGAAAATGCTGACGTTTTATTAGTAGATACAGCTGGTCGTTTGCAAAACAAAGTCAATTTGATGAACGAATTAGAAAAAATCAAACGGATCATTCAGCGAGTGGACCCAACGGCCCCTCATGAAGTCCTGCTTGTGTTGGATGCAACAACGGGTCAAAACGCCATGAATCAAGCAAAACAATTTAAAGAAACGACGGATGTTTCTGGTCTCGTCTTAACGAAACTTGATGGAACAGCCAAAGGGGGGATCGTCTTGGCGATCCGTAACGAGCTACGGCTGCCAGTCAAATTAGTGGGACTTGGAGAAGGCATCAATGATTTAGAGCCATTTGATCCAAATGAATTTGTTGTCGGCTTATTCAAAGGCTTGATCAAGGAATAAAAAAGAAGAGCCCTGTGTCAGGTAAAATACCTGCACATGGCTCTCCTTTATTGTTGCTTTTATTTCAAATGAAGGCAATAGCAAACGATTTGCCGTTCAGCTATTGCCGATCAATCTGGGGCGGAAAGGTTACAATGTTTAGCTAGGTCAAATACGGATACAGCGATGTACGAATTTGCCTTAAAGCATAAAACGATTTTTTTTGAGTGGCTAACATTTTTCGTTCTTCTAAAGTCTGGGAAGTATCAGATAGAATAAAATGAAAAGCTCAGCTACAAATAATTATTTTTTTAGCTCCCCTTGGCGCTCGATGATCATTTTTTCTAAGTTGTTCAACGTATCGATATCTTTATTGGTTTCGATAAAGTTCGTAATCAAATTCAATAACGATTGATCAGACAACTCTGCTGCTAAGAAGTCTTCTTGGGTCACATTCGGAGAATACAACCGAGTCAAAACAGTACCGCTGTAGCCGATATCTGCTACTTTCAATAAGTCGTGGTTTTTTAGTTTACGTACGACTGCTTGAATGGTATTCTTGCTTAGATCTTGCTGTTGGACAGCAATGTCATTTGCAGAAAGAGGTTTGTCTGAATTCCAAAAGATATTCATGATTTGACGTTCACGTTTGGTAAGATTAAGTGGCTTCATTCACTATTCTTCCTTTCAAAAAAGAGTAATATGGACATAATATTTTACTGTTCTATAAGCAGTATACTTTATTTTGAAGGTAAATATCAAATTTATTCAAGTATTTTATAAATTCTTGGTAATTTTATTCAGAGATACTACAAGTGAAGAGCAAATTCCTGCTTTTTTCGCCATTTTTCACTATAATGGATGGAAAGAAACAGATTATAAGAAAAAATCTAGTAGAAGAACATAGAGGGCATTCGCATGAAAATAAAAACATTATTATCACATAAAGAGCTTTTTCCTTATTTATTGAAAGGGCGTTACGGGATTGAGCGAGAAGCACAGCGGGTACGATTAGACGGAACCTTTGCTGGAACGAATCATCCTGAAAAGCTAGGTAATCGTCGCTTCCATCCCTATATCCAAACGGATTTTGCGGAAAATCAACTGGAACTGATCACGCCGGTCGCGGATTCAGTGGATGAATTGTTCCGTTTCTTAGGGGCCATCCACGATGTGGCATATCGTTCAATGGCAGCAGAAGAAATGCTCTGGCCTTTGAGCATGCCACCAGCTTTACCAGAAAAAGAAGAAGACATCGTCATTGCAAAATTAGACCAATTTGAAGATGTGCTCTACCGCCGCTATTTGGCCAAAACGTATGGTCGCCGTAAGCAAATGGTCAGTGGGATACATTTCAATTTTGAATTTGCGGAAGACTTTTTGCAGCAACTGTATGCTTTATCTGAAACGAATGAAAGCTATCAAGACTTTAAAACGGCGCTTTATTTAAAAGTAACTCGCAATTATTTGCATTATCGCTGGTTTTTGACGTATTTCTTTGGGGCGACCCCTGCTTCAGAAGCCAATTATTTTACGACAGAAAACGGACCGCAAGAACCAGTCCGCAGTATTCGCAATAGCCGTTATGGCTACACGAATCACGAAGACGTCAAGGTATCTTATGCTTCGTTAGAGACCTATCTTGCAGATATTGCCAAATTAGTGGAGACAGGAAAGCTTTCAGAAGAAAAAGAATTTTATGCGCCAGTGCGTTTACGTGGGGGAAAACGGGTCGCAGATCTAGCCTCAGCTGGTATCCGTTATATTGAGTTAAGAAATATCGATATCGATCCCTTTGCCCGCTATGGCATTTCCAAAGAGCAAGTCGCGTTCTTACATTTCTTCTTATTGTTTTTAAGTACAAAAGAAGAAGGCAACGATGCCGATGCGTGGATCGAAGAAGGCAATCAGAAAAATGATCAGGTGGCATTAGAGCATCCCTTAGCGCCATCGACTTATCAGCAAGAAGCGCAAGCACTGATTGCTGAAATGATGGACTTTGCCCAAGCCCTTGAGCTGCCGCATCCGCCATTTTTGGATCAGCTTTCTGAGATGCTGGCTGAACCAGAAAGAACCTTCGCTGGACGTCTTTTCTCAGCGAGTCAAGCAACCAGCCAAGCGCAGACAGCAACATTGCTGGGACAAAAGTATCATCATGCTGCTTGGGAAAAACCGTATCAATTGGCTGGTTTTCGAGCAATGGAATTGTCGACCCAGATTCTCTTGTTCGATGCGATCCAAAAAGGTATCGAAGTGACGGTACTGGATGAAACGGATCAGTTCTTGAAATTAGCCGTGAAAGACCACGTTGAATATGTTAAAAATGCCAATATGACCAGTAAGGATCAGTACATCGTCCCATTGATCATGGCGAATAAAACGGTCACCAAAAAAATCTTAGCCGAAAATGGCTTTCATGTACCAGGTGGCGCTGAATTCGCTTCGGCAGAAGAAGCGATCGCGTTTTATCCTCAGATCGCCCACAGCGGGTTTGTGGTAAAACCGAAAACCACCAACTATGGGATTGGTATCTCGATTTTCAAAGAAGGTGCTTCTTTAGCGGATTATCGGGCGGCGGTCGCCATTGCCTTTGCGGAAGATGATTCGATCCTCGTTGAGACCTTTTTATCAGGGACGGAATATCGGTTCTTCGTGATCGATGGGCGAGTTGATGCGATTTTATTACGTATCCCAGCCAATGTCGTGGGTGACGGCAAGCGCACGATCACGGAACTCGTCGCAGAGAAAAATCTCGATCCATTGCGCGGCACCCATCATCGGACTCCATTAGAGTTGATTCAATTAGGGGAACTGGAACAACTGATGTTAAAAGAGCAAGGGTATCAAGTTGATTCAGTGCCAGAAGAGGGGCAGATCGTTTATTTGCGAGAAAACTCGAATATCAGTACTGGCGGTGATTCTATCGATGTAACGGATGACTTCAACGATGACTACAAACAAGTAGCAGTCGATGCGGTAGCCGCATTACAAGCATCTATCAGCGGAATCGATCTGATTATTCCAGATAAAACCAAGCCAGCCAATGAACCGGGGGCTTATGGAATCATTGAAGCCAATTTCAACCCAGCGATGCATATGCACGTTTATCCATACAGCGGGAAAGGCCGACGCTTAACTATGTCTGTTTTACGACTGTTGTTCCCTGAAGTCTTCGAAAGCTGATGGAAGCTCAGAGAGCAAAGAACTGCACACTCTGGAAGGTGATTCCCTTCGAAAGTGTGCAGTCTTTTTTATTAGGATTCAAAAGCAGCGATCTCAATCGTTTGTTTTGTTTCTTCCACCTTGAGACCTGTTCGGGCTTCCCACCATTGTTTCATTTCTTTTTCATACGTGGTAGGAAAACGTTGGATCAAGGTCAATAACGGTACGCCTTGAATCGAGGCATAGGGAAAGTTTAAAACGAGATTGTACTTCAGTTCCGATAGGAGGCTATAATATTGAAACATCATAAAGTTCATTTCATTCTGATCCTCCAGTAGGAGTACTTTCGGAGCGCGATCCAGCATAAAACCCAAGCTGCGCATCATGAACAATACGCCATCCAGATGGCTCGATTCGATCGTAGGGGCCGTTTTCAACAAATCGATATGCAGATCCAAAGCATCAAGCAGTTCTTTCTTTAATGAAAGGTAGGGCGGTGTTGATTGTTCCATGATAGTTCCTCCTTTTAATGGAAAAGACGTTTCCAAAATGACGTTTTCTCTGGTTGTTCGTGCTCTTTATCCGATTGCGTAGTAGCTGCAGGGTATTTTTGTTCGATATCGATGACGTCTTGATTGACGGCTTCTTTCCCGGCAATCAGCAAGCCGATACTGTCTGGACCGGCATCTTGTGCATCGGAGACGATCCGAAATTCCATCTGTTGTTGAGTCAGTAAAGTGATGTAATCGGTCTGGATCGATTCTGGCAATTTTCCGTTAAGCAACACGAGCGCTCCTTGATAATCTGGTAAGGCGTTCAAGAGCGTTTTCTGGTTGTCCTTCTTCTTCATTTCTGTTACTGTCATACTAAGATAACACCGTTCACGAAACGTGCCTAAATACTTGCGCTGTTCATCTGGGTTGACGCGAGGCGTCCCATACATTCCTGTATCAAGGCGTTTTTCTAATTCGTCTGACATTGAAGTATCCTCCTCAAAGCGTTTACTTATGCTTATTATAGCATATCCAGCAAATAGCAAAAGAGGGGTGCGATCGTGAGAGAGTTTTGATAGAAAGTAGGGATCCTATGACAACAAAAGAACGACATTTGCTATTATTAGCAGAAAATCAGCAGTTGGAGACACCGAGGCTGCTCTTGCGTCCTGTTTCCTTGGCAGATGCAGCGGACATGTTTGCCTATGCAAATGATGAAGAAACGACGACCTTCGTCTTTGCTAGACATGGGTCGGTTGAAGAAACAAAACTACGCATCGCCGAGTATTTTGTTGCTGCACCCTTAGGAAAATATGCGATCGAAGAAAAAGACTCAGGCAAAATGATTGGGACCATCGATTTGCGAGTAGAATCAGAAAAAGAGATCGCTGAGCTCGGTTATACATTAAGTCGCGATTATTGGGGACAAGGGATCATGCCAGAAGCGGCAATGGCACTGCTGCATTTCGGTTTTGAAACACTCGAATTGATTCGAATTTTTGCTCGACATGATGCTCGAAATCCCAAGTCTGGACGGGTCATGGAGAAAATTGGGATGAAATTGGAAGCAACGATCCCAGCTGCCCGCAAATCGGGTGAAGAAATCATCGATGAAGTCACGCGCGGCATCACCCTAGAGGAATGGAAAAAACGTATCATGTAAAGGAGGGCTCTCGTCATGGAACTGAACATTGAGCCAGCAGCAATTGAAAAAATAACCCCTTATGTGCAGCCAGATGATCGTCTCTATTTGGATTTTGAAGACGGCGTCGGTCCGTTTCCTGCAACGGAGATCACCTGCCGTTTGGACATCCATTTTCGCCTGATCATCGTGCCGCAGAGCTATCCAGAAGAAGGATTGGCGATCTACGACACCCCTTTAACGACACCCTTAGGCACGATTTGGTTGAAGCAAGGGGCTCAGGTGTATTTAGAAGAACAGACTCGGATGCAGGTGGAACCGACCTATCAACGGTTGCAATTGGTGGGAAATAGCGGGATCTTAGCAAATGATGTTCAATTGTTACGGATCGAAAAGCAGACGGCAGGCCGCTGATATGGGCACGCTGGCGGTTATTAGCGACTTGCACGTCGATATCAACCAATTATTCGCCCCCCATCTGCAGCTGATCGCTGATTATTTGCAGCAAAATCAGGTGACCCATCTGCATCTGGCAGGAGATGTGGCGAATAAAAAGCAACGGCTATTAGACGTGGTCGCATTTTTTCAAAGTCGACAGATGCCAACAACCTTTCACTGGGGCAATCATGAAATGGTGGACTTGACGGAACAAGAGATCGAGGCTTTCGATGATCCCGCCTTTCTTAATTTTCAGACGTATCGCTTATCAGAAAAAACACTGCTGTTGGGAATCAATGGCTGGTATGACTACCAATATTCTGATTTGACCAGTGAAGCTGAGATCTTGCGGCTGAAAAATCTGTTTTGGTATGACCGCATGATTCAACGAAAGGGATCGGATAAGGAAATCAGCCAAGCCATCAATGAGCGTTTAGCGGAAACATTGGCCCATTTGCCGCAAGACCAAGAAATTCTTCTTTCTACCCATTTTGTGCCTCAAGAAGCGTTTATTGTGCGGCAGACCGGCAAGTACGCCCGCTGGAACCACCTAAATGCGTTTTTGGGGTCGCCTGATTTTGGCGCAGTGATCGATCAGTACGCCAATGTGCGGGCAGTCGTCTTTGGGCATACCCATCGACGCTTTGAGAAAAAAGAGCTTGCGGGAACCAGCTACTATTGCCGTCCCTTCGGCTACTATTATGAATGGCAGTTGACCCGACGCTTCGTTTTGGAAAACCACTTAGCAGAAGCATATTCGCCAACGAAAGTTCGGACGCTGCTGCGAAACCATCATGAGGCATTTGAGGACTATAAAACGGCGCATCTTGTAGAGGAATTGGCGCAAGCGATCACGCTGCTGCCGTATTAGCGCAGCAAACGAGTCCTGCTTGTTTTCGTAATTGAATTCCCACGCAATTTAAAACACAAAAGAAACACACAAAGGAGAAAAATCATGACATTTGAAGAAATCTTACCAGAATTAAAAGCCGGCAAAAAAATCATTCGTGAAGGTTGGGGTGGCTTTGAACTTTATGTGACATTCGTTGAAGGAGAAGTGTACGACAATGCACCAGTCACCCCTTACTTTTTGATCAAAACAGCAGATGAAGGATTCTCGAGTTTCGCACCGACTGTTTGCGACATTCTTGCGGAAGATTGGAAAATTGTGGAATGACAGCACCGTGGATCAATGACAAAACGATTGTGTTTGTCACAGGTGCTGCTTCAGGCATCGGCAAAGCACAAGCAGAGGCGTTTCTTGCAGAAGGCGCCCAAGTATTTGGGGTTGACTGCCAATCGTTTCCCGATACGCTTTTAGCCCAACCCCGCTTTTTCGGCACGTGTTGTGACTTAGCGGTGAAAGAAAATTGTTTTGCAGCGGTCCAAGCTTGTGTGACGCACTTTGGCGGTATTACGGTCTTGTTAAATACAGCTGGGAAACTTGACGGCTATCATACGATCGCTGAGACGACCTCAATGGAGTGGGAGGAGATATTTCAAACCAATGTCTCCAGCATGTTTTATTTAACGAAAGAAATCTTGCCACTGATGCAAGCCAATGGCGGCGGAACGATCATTAATATGGCGTCGATCGCTGGAATGGTCGCAGGTGGAGGTGGGATCGCTTATACAACCGCAAAACACGCGATCGTCGGGTTTACCAAACAGTTGGCATTGGATGTTGCAGATCAAGGGATCTCGGTGAAGGGCATCGCGCCAGGTGCGATTCGAACGCCGATGACTGCGGCTGATTTTGCCGGTGACGGGAAAATGGCGCAATGGGTGGCAGAAGAGACGCCAGTCAAGCGTTGGGCGCAACCAGAAGAAGTTGCAGCACTGACCCTTTTTCTTGCCAGTCCGCAAGCTAGTTACTTGCAGGGGGCGATCGTGCCCATCGACGGTGGTTGGACCTTGAAATAATGAGCCCATTAGAGGAGGACGCCAATGAAGGAACAAGCGATCCAGCACTTGCTTGCAAAAAATCGTGAATGTCGACAACTGCTTACGATCATTGAAGCGTTGCAGCTGCCGGATTGCTGGCTGTGTGCTGGGTACCTGCGGAATTATTTATGGGGATTTCTCAGCGGAAAAATAGCGGAGGTGCCGCTGACCGATATTGATGTCGTGTTTTATGATCCGACTGTAAGCATAGAAGAAACAGCAGCGATCGAAGCGCAACTGCGCCGTTCGTTTCCCAAATTTCCTTGGGAGGTTCGAAATCAAGCGGTGATGCACCAGCACAATTTTGCCGAGGAGCCGCCTTATACAAGTACCTTCGATGCTTTAACGAAATTTCCAGAGCGTTGTACAGCGGTGGCGGCACGAATGAATCAAGGTAAGCTTGAATTGATGGCGCCTTTTGGTTGGCAGGATGTTTGCAGTTTTCGGGTGCGGCCAACACCGCATTTCGCCCAAAATGAACAGTACCTTGCGGTTTACCGACAACGCCAAGCGATCAAGCTGTGGCAGAAAATTTGGCCGCAGTTGTCGATTGAAGAGATCGACAACTAAAAAAGAACACTCGCGTGATGCGGCGATTTCCAAAAGTTAGACGAAAAAGCTAACTGATGGGAATCGCTGCATATGACGCGAGTGTTTTTTATTAACGCAAAGCCAATGGTTGCGCCAAGCGGTTTCTTAAAAAGATACCTAGATAAGCTGCGGCAACGGCTTTGATGATCCCGGGGATAATAAACAAAACAAAACCACCGTTAAAAGCAGCCGGCCATGCCATGCCCGTGCTCCATTTCAGCCATAATGTACCAAACAACAAAGTTGCCAGCGCACCGACAATATTGCCGATCACTGCTCCTGTGTAGCGAAACGCCGTTTTTTCTACGACCAATCCAGTAAGCAATCCGTTAAAGAGGAAGCCGACTAAATAGCCTCCGGTTGGTCCTAACAAAACACCGATACCGCTGGAAAAACCAGCGAAAACGGGCAAACCGATCAATCCTAACAGCAAGTAGATGATGATCGCCATCGTTCCTGTTCGCGTGCCAAGGAAAGTCACCGCCAGGCCGATCGCAAAGGTTTGTCCTGTCAATGGGATCAAACCTAACGGAATCGTCAATTGGGAAAGACCAGCAATAATGATCGCAAATAATGCGGCATGGATTTGTTCACGTAATGATAATTTCATCGAATCCTTCTCTCTCATAATAATTTCGTTAACCTGAAAAATGATTTATTTGGTTAACGAAATTATAAACGGTGGTTTACCAAAAGTAAAGAAGAATCTTGTTTTTTTAGTGTCCTTTTTTTAATAGGACAAGTAAGTTCTTTGAGGAGAGGAAAGGAGCGATTTCTTCCAACTCATCTGTTGAGAAGGGCAGTGCTTGAACAAGCCGGCAGATCGTTGCTTCTGTCAGAAAAGGCAGCAGTTCTTCGATTTCATCATAAGATAAGCGCTCTGAAGCGACAACGTTTGGCTGTTCCAGGGCGGTCAGCAGGAGCTCATCCAGATACGGTGCAGGTAAAAAGGGCAACAGTTCTTCAATCTCAGAAAAGCGAAAGTCAGGGGTTTCAAGCCAACCTTTGATTTCTCCCGCCAAAAAGTTGGGGGTTAAAAAGGGCGCCGCCTCTTCCCAAAAAGCCATGGAATAGTGGTTGCCTGTAAGGAGCTCTTCTATTTGGGGCTTTTTCAAAAACGGCAAGAGTTCTTCCAGGATATCTTCTGGGATATTCTCGGCGCCATTTAACAGGTGTTGTAAGTCGGCGCTGGTCAAATGAGGTGCTAGTCTAGGCAATAAGTCTAGGTCTAAAGAAGTTTCTTGAAACGGCTCTTCTTGAATCAATGCCGACAATTCTTGCGGTTTGATCAGCGGAGCTAGTTCGGCGATTTCTTCTGGCTGTGCGGTTCCTGCTTGATAATGTTGAACCGCAGCTGCTGGCTTCCCTAACAGCTCATCGATGGATAAGTCTAAAATCGCTGCTAGCTGCGGCAATTTTTCAATGTCCGGCAGTGAGTTGCCCCGCTCCCAATTACTGACCGCCTGATAGCTGACGAGTAACTGGTCTGCCAAGTTGCTTTGGGTCAGATTTTTTTCTTTGCGTTTGGTAGCGATCTGCTGACCAATTTTTCTCATGTTGAATTCACTCATAAATGAATTCCCCCTTTCATGCTCTAAGTATAGTTTCTCAGAAGGTGGAAACGCAATCAAGCTGTGATTGAGCAGGCGAATGCCGACTCAATCACAGCTTGAGTTTACGAATGGATGAGCTGAAGGAGGTGTTCACCAAACGCTTGTGTCGTTAAACAGACCGCTTCTGGCATCAACTGTGCGAAGTCGGCAGTGACGTGCTGACTTTGCAAGGCTTGTTCAATGGCTTGCGTCAGTATCGCAGCAGCTTCCGGCCAGTTCAAATGTTCTAATAGCATGCACGCCGATAGCAACAGGGAACAAGGATTGGCTTTGCCAAGTCCTGCGATATCCGGTGCCGTTCCGTGGGTAGCTTCAAAGATGGCTGCTCCGGTATCGTAGTTGATATTGGCGCCGGGGGCGATCCCGATGCCGCCAACTTGTGCAGCCAGTGCATCAGAGATGTAGTCGCCGTTTAAATTACAAGTGGCAATGACGTCGAATTTTTCTGGATACAAAAGGATCTGTTGTAAAAAGTTGTCGGCGATCACGTCGTTAACAACGATTTTCCCAGCCGCTTTTGCCGAGGCAAGGGCGGCTTCGGCTGCTTTTGAGCCGTTTTCTGCTTTGATTTTGTTGTATTGATTCATTGTAAAACACTGGGCGGCATACGTGGTCTCTGCAAGCTGATAGCCCCAGTTTTTAAATCCGCCTTCTGTAAACTTCATGATATTGCCTTTATGCACCAGTGTCACCGTGGGCCGCTTTTGAGCGATCGCATACTCAATGGCAGCAGCGATCAAGCGCTGACTGCCTTCTAAAGAGATCGGCTTGATGCCAATAGCGGCAGTTTTAGGAAAACGAATCGCCTTGACGGCAAAGTCTGCTTGCAGTGTCTGGATCAAACGCTGTGTTGCGTCGTCGTCTTTGGCAAATTCAATGCCAGCATAAACATCTTCAGTATTTTCTCGAAAGATCACCATATCGGTTTTTTCTGGCTGTTTTAAAGGCGAAGGGACTCCTGTAAAATAGCGAACAGGTCTGACACAGACATAAAGATCCAGCGTTTGCCGCAAGGTGACATTCAAGGAGCGAAAGCCCTCGCCAATTGGGGTAGTCAACGGTCCTTTTAAGGCGTATTGCTGGGCCTTGATCGTATCGATGGTTGCTTGCGGCAGCCATTCCCCCGTCTGTTCAAAGGCGGCTTCTCCAGCTAAAACTTCTAGCCATTCGATGTGGCGCTGATTGTCATAAGCTTTATTCACAGCTGCATCAATCACAGGTTGCGCAGCCTGCCAAATCTCGGCACCGATGCCATCTCCTGCAATGTAAGGAATGGTGATAGTCGTTGCTTGATGGGTTGTTTGGTTAGACATGGGCAGCTCCTCCTAATTCCGCTTTTTTTCGAATGACCATTGGCAAAATTCCTTGATGCTTCCAATAGCGAATATCTGCAGGGGCATCAAAGCGCAGGCGGGTCATAAAGGAAACAGTCTTTCCGTCGGTCCGTTGCGCAGTGACTTCGATCAGCTGCTTGACCACTGGCTCTTCTGGCAAAGCGATCGAGAATGCTTCGCTGCCGTCCAAATCAAACGAGGCGGCACTTTCACCAGCCAGATATTCAAGAGGAATGATCCCCATCATGACCAAATTGCTGCGATGGATCCGTTCGAAGCTTTCTGCTAAAACGACTTTAACGCCTAACAATTGTGTTCCTTTGGCGGCCCAGTCGCGAGAAGAACCCATGCCATAATCTTTACCGGCTAAAATGATACAGCTTTGACCAGCTTTTTGGTAATTCATAGCGGCGTCAAATATCGACAAAGTTTCCCCAGTTGGAAAATAATGCGTGACACTGCCAGTGCTGCCAGGAACCAGCTGGTTTTGCAGACGTATGTTGCCGAAAGTCCCCCGCATCATAATCTGATGATTGCCGCGCCGCGAACCAAAGGAATTGAATTCACGATACGGAACCTCTTTTTCTTGTAAAAATTTTCCAGCTGCAGAATCCATACTGATGCTGCCAGCAGGAGAAATATGGTCAGTGGTGACCGAATCACCCAATTTTGCCAAGACTTTCAGATCGGCTAAGACATCTGGTTTAGGCAATTCTTTGGTCAATGTTTCAAAGTAGGGTGGATGAGCAATGTAAGTGGAATGTTCCTCCCATTCATAACATGCGCTCGTGGTGGTTTCGATCGCATTCCAGCGTTCATTGGCATCAAAAAGATGCTCATAGGCAGCGCGAAATGCTTCTGGTCCGACGTATTCTTGAACGTAAGCATTGACTTCTTCATTGCTAGGCCAAATATCAGACAAATACACCGGCTCATCATTGACGATAGCTAATGGTTCTTTTGTCAGATCTTTGCGAATGCTGCCAGCAATCGCATAGGCAACTACTAACGGCGGTGAAGCCAAATAATTGGCTTTGATCTGTGGATGGATTCTTCCTTCAAAATTCCGATTGCCTGACAGAACCGATGCTACCAATAGATTTTCTGCCTCAATTGCTTCAGCGACCGGCGCTTTTAAAGGACCGGAATTTCCGATACAGGTAGTACAACCGTAGCCCACTAAATAAAAGCCGAGTTGCTCTAAATACGGCAATAAACCACTGTTTTGCAAATAGGTGGTCACGATCTGGGAGCCAGGTGCAAGGGAGGTTTTGACCGTACGCGGAACAGTCAGACCTTTTTCAACGGCCTTTTTGGCCAATAAGCCTGCAGAGAGCATGACGAAAGGATTGCTAGTATTCGTACAGCTAGTGATTGCCGCCAAAACGATATCGCCGGTCGCTAATTTGTCAGGTGCAGCATCTGGCCAAGTAACGCTGGCTTCTTTTTGCCATTCATCCTCCGAAAGACCAAAGCCCTTAGGACCAACGGCTGCCGTGACAGATTGCTCAAAATCATGATGGACCGCCGGAAGCAAAATCCGATCTTGCGGGCGTTTTGGGCCCGCTAATGCCGGCTGAACTTCTGCTAGATCAATGGTGATCGTCTTAGTATAGGTCGGCACGGTCGTTTCATCATAAAAGAAATGGTTGGCTTTGGCGTAAGCGGCAACGAGTTCGATCAGCTTGGTGGAGCGACCGGTCGTTGCTAAGTAGTTCAAGGTCTCTTGATCGATCGGACAAAAGCCGCAAGTCGCACCATATTCGGGAGCCATGTTTGCTAGCGTTGCTCGATCAGCTAAACTTAAATGACGATAGCCCGGACCAAAATATTCGACAAATTTTCCAACCACTTTTTCGATTCGCAGCACTTCAGTTACTTTTAGTGCTAAATCGGTAGCGGTGGTACCTGCAGGCATCTCGTTGATAAACTTCACTCCAATGACTTCAGGTGTAGGGAAGAAAGAAGGCTCGCCAAGAATCGCAGCTTCCGCTTCAATACCGCCAACCCCCCAACCGAGGACCCCCAAACCGTTGATCATCGTGGTGTGAGAATCGGTTCCTTGCAATGTATCAGGAAACAGTAGTCGTTGGTCTTCGTGTGTTTTTTGCAAGATCACATCAGACAATGATTCAATGTTAACTTGATGAATGATCCCTGTTTCAGGCGGAACGACTTCGAAATTGTCGAAAGAACCTTGCGCCCATTTCAAGAATTGATAGCGTTCTGCGTTGCGTTCAAATTCCCGCTCCGTATTAAAAGCGATCGCCCCAGGCGTACCAGCTTGATCGACTTGCACAGAGTGGTCGACGACGAGTGTGACGGGGATCTCAGGATTGATGTCTTCTGCGGCACCGCCTAAAGCGACCATCGCATCCCGCATGGCAGCCAAATCAACGACTGCCGGTACCCCTGTAAAGTCTTGCAAGACGACCCGCTCTGGTTTGAATGGCACGACGCCAGTAGGGATTTCTGCCTGCCAATTCGCTAAAAATGGTAAATAATCCTCTGTAATTTCCTCGTCTTGATGACGAGCAACACTTTCCAATAAAACTCGAATGGAGTAGGGCAAGCGAGATAAATCAGCTCCTAAAGATTGGGTGATTTTCGCTAAGTCAATATACGTGTATTGCGTGTCATTGACGGTTAATTGAGTTTGCCACTTCATAAGAATCCTCCTTTTACGAAGATAATCGTACTTATTAGGAATAATTATACGTTGATAATTTAAAAAATCAATTAAATTTATGAAAAATATTTCATTTTCTCAACATCATGCTATAATGTGTGAAAGTTTGTTAAAAAGCAGCGATTCTATCGGATGGTTATTTTAACGATGTTTGTATACGGTTAAATAACATTAAAGTAGCTGGTTCGGAGAAAGATTGGAGGTAACATCACCGTGGAAAGATTAGAAAAGAAAGAGAAAATGGCATATCTGGCATCGCGATGTGAGAAATACAATTTGATCGATGTGAATCTTTATTCAGAATATGACGTTAAGCGTGGACTGAGGGATTTGAATGGAACTGGTGTATTAGCTGGATTAACGACAATCTCGACTATTTATCCAGAAAAAATCATTGCCGGAAAACCGATCGAGGCTTGTGGCGAACTGCGTTATCGCGGGATTGACATCAACGAGTTAGTTGCAGGCTTCGTCAATGAAAAACGCTTTGGCTTTGAAGAAGTTGCATATTTATTACTTTTTGGCGAACTGCCAAATAAAACAGATCTTGCGGCGTTTCATTGCCTATTAGCAGAAAAACGTACTTTGCCGACCAATTTTGTTCGTGACGTCATTATGAAAGCACCTTCTTCTGATATCATGAATAGTTTATCTCGCAGTATCTTGACACTGGCAAGTTATGATCCACAAGCAGATGACATCAGCATTGAAAATGTATTGGAACAAAGTCTGATGCTGATCAGTGTCTTTCCGCTCTTGGCAATCTACGGCTATCATGCCTACAATCATTACAATCAAGGGGAGAGTATGTATATCCACCGCCCGACCGAAGAGTTGAGTACAGCTGAAACGATTTTGACTATGCTGCGCCCAACGAAAGAATATAGCTTCCAAGAAGCCCAAACATTGGATATGGCGCTCGTTTTGCATATGGAACATGGCGGCGGGAATAATTCGACCTTTACGACACGAGTGGTTACCTCCAGTGGGACGGATACCTATTCAACGATTGCCGCAGCACTAGGTTCTTTGAAAGGACCTAAACACGGTGGCGCCAATATCAAAGTGACGGAAATGATGGGGGATTTGAAGCGCAACGTTGCTGACCTTACTGATGAACAGTCGATCCGCAGCTATTTGGAAGCAGTCTTAGATAAAGAGGCGTTTGACCGTAAAGGCTTGATTTATGGCATGGGCCACGCGGTATATAGCGACAACGACCCCCGTGCGGCGATTTTTAAAAATTATGTGGCAAAGCTGGCGCAAGAAAAAGGATCAGAAGCTTGGCAAGAATATCAATTGTATACGATGGTGGAACGTATTGCTCCTCAAGTCATCAATGAAAAGCGCAAAATCTACAAAGGAGTCAGTGCCAATATCGACTTTTTCAGCGGGTTTGTTTATAACATGTTGGATCTACCAGAAGAACTGTATACACCAATGTTTGCTATTGCACGGATCGTTGGTTGGTCCGCCCATCGGATCGAAGAGCTGGTTAACGCACAAAAAATCATGCGCCCCGCCTATAAAGAAGTGTCCAGCGATCGCGAATATATCGATATTGAATCAAGGTAGAGCAAAACAGCAGGGAGGACGCTCGCTGCTGTTTTTCATAGGAAAAGCACATTTTACATAAATAAAGCAGGTTTTTGGCGTATTTTTTATAGAAGAAAAGAGAATAAAATGCTAGATTTGGTGAAGAAAATTGTTATAAACGGCACTATATCAGTGTTTTTCTTTTTTTCACACAGAGATGCAAAAAATGATTATAAAATTAGGTGCTTTTTAGGTATGATAGAAGGTGTGACAAAGGAGGATGACTTATTTAATGAAAATGAAAAAATGGATGGCAATCTCTGTCATTTCCAGTCAATTGTTGACACTATTGCCGGTTTCTGCTGCGGCTTCTGCTGTGAGTCGTGAATCAAATGTTGATCAAACGAGTGCATTGATGTCTGTGTCAAGTGAAGACGGAGGAACAACTACAGAAGCATCGACCGGAGAGTCTGACGTGCCAAGAACGCCAGCTGAAAATGATGAAGCTGTTCCGGCACAACCAGCACCGACGCCGGAACCAGAGCCCAGCCCGGAGCCAACACCAGAACCGGAGCCGAGTCCGGAACCAACACCGGAACCAGAGCCAAGTCCAGAACCGTCAGAACCAACTGAGCCTGATCCGGAACCGACACCAGAACCCGAGCCTACGCCAATTCCGGAACCGGCACCGGAGGAACAAGATCCAGAGGGAGAACCAAGTCAACCGACAAAACCAGAAACGAACCCGAGCCAGCCAACACCTGAGATCAAGGAAGTGCCCAATGTACCTGAATTGACAATCACAACACCTCAGACTGGTGGCACGTCAAAATTTGAAGTCACCCCAGTCAAAGAAACATGGGACTTTATTATGAAGATTGGTGAGGATGCCCGTAAAGTCGGCTTAGAAGAAGATCTTTACGCATCTGTGATGATTGCCCAAGCAATCTTAGAATCCGGTAGTGCGCAAAGTCAGTTGAGTCAGGAGCCGTTCTATAATCTTTTTGGGATCAAAGGACTATATGAAGGAAATGGGGTTTCTTTCCCAACACAAGAAGACGATGGAAACGGCAATTTATACACCATCCGTTCGACCTTCCGTCAGTATGACAGCATCGAATCTTCTTTAAAAGATTATGCGAAATTGTTGAAAGAAGGATTGGCTCACAATCCGAATTTTTATAAAGGCGCTTGGAAGTCAGAAACCGAAACCTATGAAGATGCCACGGAATATTTGACGGGACGGTATGCATCAGATACGCAATACAATGAAAAATTGAACGCTTTGATCGAAGCTTATGCGTTGACGAGTTATGACAAAGAGAAAGCAGAGTTGCCAACGGGTAATGAAAAAATGATTTATCCGGTTAGTGATCCGGTCATCTCATCAATGTTTGGTCCACGGGGTAGCGGGTTCCATCGTGGGGTCGACTTTGCAGCACCTCAAGGAACCCCGATCATGGCTAGTCTTTCAGGAACGGTGATTCGCTCAGAATATCATGCTTCCTGGGGGAATTATGTAGCGATCGAACATCAAAATGGCTTGACGACACTGTATGCTCACAATCACCGCAATTTAGTAGAGGTTGGGCAGACGGTGGAACAAGGCGAAGTGATTGCTTCCATGGGAAGTACGGGGAACAGTACAGGTCCTCACTTGCATTTTGAAGTTAGTCTTTCACCTAGTTTAGCCCGGCATCAACTGATTGATCCATTAGATGCCTTGTCAAAATAACAAAGAAAAAAGGAGAGCGGTGTAGCTGCTTTCTTTTTTTTTGTCAAGAAAAATGAATCATTTCAAGAAAATTATGCTTTGAGATTTTTTTAGCGCATTCATTTTATTTCGCATGATAAATTTATTCCGAAAACAAGTGTTTTTCTTTGTAAAAAAAACAAAAAGAATTTATGCTAGAAAGGTAGGGAAAAAAATTCCCAAGAGGAATGTCCACTTTAGACAAGGTCGTATGTGCGACTTTGCGATGTCTCTAGTATCCTTTCTTATTTAACCAAGGAGTGTGAAAAATGACTGACGATCAGCAAACAACGAATGTGTCTAATGAAGCAGCGCAAGCAAGTCCACTGTCCTTTGAGGAGAAAGTCATTGAAACAATTGTTGGTGTCGCTTTGCAGTCAATTGATGGCTTGATTAGTGTAAATGGCAGATTTCTTTCAGATATGACCGAAAACCTTGAAGAACAGCCACAAGTCGCTTCTGGTATTGATGTCGAAGTTGGCAAAGAAGAGGTTGCAGTTGATTTGGAAGTAATCGTGGCTTACGGCAAAGATATCCCCAAACTCTTTGCGCAAGTCCAAGAAGTGGTCTTAGAAGAAATTAGCCGCTTGACTTCTTTGAAAGTCAAAGAGATCAATATTCGAATCGCCGATATCGTCAAACAGGAAACGATCGATCAAATCGAAGGTTGAGCACCAGACAAAAAATCGAAGTACATCAAAGAGAAAGGAAGAATGAACAAATGATATCACTATATACAACACCCAGCTGTACGTCATGTCGTAAAGCCCGTGCATGGTTGACCGAAAATGAACTACCATTTAAAGAGAGAAACATTTTTAGCGATCCATTAAATAGTGATGAACTAATGGAGATTCTTTCTTTAACGAAAAATGGAACGGAAGACATTATATCTACTCGTTCGAAAGTGTACCAAAAGTTAGACATTGATTTAGAAGAGTTGAAGCTAGAAGAGCTGCTTTCATTGATCGAAAAATACCCGAACTTATTGAAACGACCAATTATATTAGATGAGAACAAGCTCCAAGTGGGGTACAATGAAGAAGATATTCGTAAATTCGTGCCACGAAACTTACGAAAGATCATTTTCAAACGACGCCAAACAGAGCTGCTCATGTTTAATTATCGCCAAAAGCAAGAAGAAGGCGAATCTGTTGCGAACTTTATCTAATAAAATAATAGGAACAAAACCGGCAAATGAATACAGCGATGTATCATTGTCGGTTTTTTTAGTATTTTTTTCAAGGGTCTTCTTAAGAGGATCCGTAAATCCGTTGATTCCACAAAAAAACACGATTCCAAAAAGGAATCGTGTCGGTTGAAATCTTAAAGTTTTTGGTTGTAGAATTCAACGACTAGTGCTTCGTCAACTTCTGCAGACAATTCATCACGCTCAGGTAAACGAGTTAATGAACCTTCTAATTTTTCGCTATCAAAGCTTACAAATGACGCGCGGCCAGCTGTTGCTTCAACTGCTTCTTTGATTGTTGAGATGTTTTGTGATTTTTCACGAACGCTGATGACTTGTCCAACTTCAACGTGGTATGAAGGGATATCAACGCGTTTGCCATCAACTAAAACGTGACCGTGGTTTACTAATTGACGTGCTTGACGACGAGTAGTTGCTAAACCTAGACGGTAAACAACGTTATCTAAGCGTTGTTCTAACAAGATCATGAAGTTAACACCGTGTTTACCTTCTTTGATTTTGCTTGCTTTGATAAACAATGTACGGAATTGACGTTCGTTCATACCATACATATGACGCAATTTTTGTTTCTCAGTTAATTGCATGCCGTATTCTGATTTTTTGCCACGGCTGTTTGGTCCGTGTTGACCTGGAGCGTAAGGGCGACGTGCCAATTCTTTTCCAGTTTCTGATAAAGAAATTCCTAAACGACGAGAAATTTTCCATGATGGTCCTGTATAACGAGACATAATTTAGTTCCTCCAATAAAATAGTTTGGAGTAAAATAATCCGTTGAAAAACTCACATTCGTGCAGTTCGTTCTTCAATCTTCACCTTTGCAGCCGCGGTTACGCAATTGCACCCGAGGGGCAACGAACTGGTGACGAGCTGTTATTTTCCTGCTGCATTATTTTACACAAGGAATAGTATACGACAAACTAGGGGCAAAAGTCAAGATGGAGCTGACTTTGGATTTGATGAAAACAAATCTTGAAATTTTTCATTAATTACTTATATTTTCAAATATCTCTTTACAAAACAGCTTTTCGTCATTAGAATATGAAAGTATTGTGCAAATGATAACGAAGTGAAATTATTCATAAAAGGAGTAGAAAAAATGAATCCAGTATCCCCATTATTTGAGAAGATCGATTCTTCCATAGAAAAGAAAATCGATCTGATCAAGAGTAGTTATTTGCGTTACGCTGTACGTGCGATGATGGCTTGTTTATTCTTGACCCTCGGAACAGCTATTGCTTTTGCGATCGCTATGAAAGGTGAATCGATGGTTCACGGGTTAGGAAAAATTTTGTATGCATTTATGTTTAGCTGGTCTTTAGTCATGATTCTTTATATGAACGCAGAATTAGGAACATCGAATATGTTATATATGACTGTTGGGGTTTACCGGAAACGTCTAAGTATTCCTTTGGCATTGAAAATTTTGTTTACGTGCGTCTTATTCAACTTGATCGGCGGCGTGATCTTTGGCTCGATCGTTGCGCTGACAGGTCCGTTCCAAGGACTGACAGCAGATAACTTTATGCTGACCTCGATCACTGCGAAATTAGAAAAATCCACTATCCAAATTTTAGTAGAAGCGATGTTTGCCAATATCGTAGTAAACACAGCCGTGTTAGTAAGTATGCGGATGAAAGATGACGCCGGAAAAATAGCGGCCATCATTTTCATCATCTTTATCTTTGCTTTCTTAGGCTTTGAACACGTTATTGCTAACTTCCCAGCATTTACTTTAGCTTTCTGGGCTTCAGGCGGACACTTGGCAGGTATGACTGTCGGCAGTGTGATCCATAATTTAGTCTTTGCCTTTATCGGCAACTATATCGGCGGTGGCTTGGTCATGGGGCTAGGTTACGCATGGTTGAACAACTCAAAATCGACCTATGTCGACTAATCATAATCAAGGAAAAGAAGCAGCGATGCTTCTTTTTTTTACGAAAAAGTGGATTGACAGCTCTTCGACCTTCTGCTATCCTTGTTAAAAATCAAACAGAAAACACGTTGATAAAGAAAGTAAGATTTTGCGGAATTCCTGACAGAGAGCCCTGACAGCTGAAAAGGGGCGGAAGAAAACGAATCTGAAAATGGCTTTTGAGTGGGTACTTCGAGAAAAATTTTTTTAGAGGTGCACGGCGATCTCCGTTATCATGGATCCCAATATCACGCAGTAGCGTCGCATTGGAGCAGAGGTGTTTGCTGTAAGGCAGATACAAACAAAGGTGGTACCATGTAAGTTATTACATCCTTAGGAGAATACTCTCTTAAGGATTTTTTTTTACCCAAAAAAAGGAGGAATTCAGATGTGTCAATCAATCAATCACCATGAAATCGTTGGAAGTTTTCTGCGGCCAGAACCCCTCAAGAAAGCCAGAGAGGCCTATACCGCAGGTGTTATTTCTGGAAAAGAGTTGAAAGAAGTGGAAGATCAAGCAATCAAGGAGTTGATTGCTAAGCAAAAAGCAGCCGGCCTGAAGGTGGTAAGCGATGGCGAGTTTCGGAGAAGTTATTGGCACCTTGACTTCTTCTGGGGGCTTGCTGGGGTCGAGCATACGCTCATGGAGCAAGGATACTTGTTCCAGGGAGAAGAGACTCGAGCGGATTCAGCGCGACTTGTTGGCAAGGTTGCCTTTGATCCTTCGCATCCTGTATTTGATGAGTATCGGTTTGCGGCCAAAGTTGCCGAGGGAGTACCGGTGCGTCAAAGCATACCGGCGCCTGCACAGTTTTATACAGAATTGGTTCGTGATACAAATGAAGCTTATGTAGACCGCTTTTATCCAGATCGAGAAGTATTATTTGAGGATATTGGTCGTGCCTATCGAGAAACGATCCTTGCCTTGTATACACTTGGTTGCCGACAGATCAAACTGGATGATTGTACGTGGGGAATGCTAGTTGATCAGAATTTCTGGCAAACGATGACCAATGGTTCATTCGATCCAACCGCATTACAAGAAATATACGTGGAGTTGAATAATCGTGCGTTAGTAGATCTACCAGAGGATCTTCATGTGACGACCCACATTTGTCGTGGCAATTATCACTCGACGTGGGCTACTTCCGGGGGATATGAACCAGTAGCGGCTACTTTGTTTGGTCGTGAGACTGTGGAGGCCTTTTTCTTAGAGTTTGACGACGAGCGCTCCGGTGGCTTTGAACCATTGCGTTACGTGCCGGCTGACAAAAAGGTTGTTTTAGGATTAGTGACGAGCAAAGACGGCCAATTAGAAGACAAAGCTTCCCTAATTGCTCGTATCAATGAAGCCAGTGCCTATATCCCCCTTGATCGTCTCAGCCTGAGCCCGCAATGTGGTTTTGCTTCAACAGAAGAAGGCAATATTTTATCAGAAGAAGAGCAATGGAAAAAAATAAACTTGATTACGGAAGTTGCCCAAGAAGTTTGGGGGCTTCAGGGAGTACCCGCTGTTTAAAAAATGAGAAAGTAGGAGAACAACTATGGCAGAAGTAGAAAGCTTTACACTGGATCACAACAAAGTGATTGCACCATATGTTCGTGTGATCACGACAGAAACTGGAGGAAAGGGAGATACCATCACCAACTACGATTTGCGCTTTGCTCAACCCAACAAAGCAGAGATCCCTACTGGAGCGATCCATACATTGGAGCACCTGTTAGCAGCACTGTTGCGGGATCGGTTAGAAGGAATCATTGATATTTCTCCTTTTGGTTGCCGTACCGGCTTTCATTTGCTTGTTTGGGAACGCTATGAGCCAGCTGAAGTTGCACGGGTATTAAAAGATACATTGACCCAAATCGTAACGGAGATCGAGTGGGAAGACGTTCAAGGAACAGATGCGAAAAGCTGTGGAAACTATCGAGATCATTCATTATTTTCTGCAAAAGAATGGGCAAAATCAGTACTCGAACAAGGAATCAGTGAAGATGCTTTTGAACGGAAAGTTGTTTAGGTGACGATATGGTATTTCCCCAATTAAAGCAGAAAATCGTTCTTGTCATTGGTGGTGCTCAAGGGATTGGTGCAGCGGTTCGGCGTACATTTTTGACGGAATCAGCGGTCGTTATCGATGCGGATCGTCAATACAAAGATACGTTCAGTCAAACATCGGCTAATGCTTACCAATGTTTTCTCGATATTTGTGAAGAAGCATCCGTTTTGAGACTGCGCGATGAATTAGTTAAACGGCAACTGGTTCCTGACGTTTTGATTCATGTCGCGGGAATTTCGATCATGGATGATTTTTTAGCAAGTCAAACGGAAGACTTCGATCGGGTATTTGCTGTCAACACGCGAGGTGCCTACCTCGTTTTGCGAACATTTACTGCTGAGATGAAACAGGTCAAAAAAGCTGGCCGGGTAGTCGTTATTGCTTCACAAGCAGGGAAAAATCCTTATCGCGGGATGACAGCCTATGTAGCCTCTAAACATGCGGTCATTGGGTTGACGAAAAATTTGGCGTTAGAAGTAGCTGCTGACGGTATTCAGGTCAATGCTGTTTGCCCCGGGATCATTGAAACGGAAATGAAACAGCGTGAACGAGTTGACGGTGCTAAGCTTAGGGGGCTCACAGTAGCAGAAATTGAAGCAGAAGATGCTTCACAAGTGCCCTTAAGACGTACAGGGACACCACAAGATGTTGCGAATGTGGTTTTATTCCTAGCTAGTCCCTTAGCTAGTTATCTGACAGGGCAGGCGATCAACGTTACTGGTGGAATGACGATGCATGGATGAAAAAAGGATCAAAGTAGAAAGGGTGGTTGTGTAATGAAAAAAGCGATTTGGCTAACTTTAGTGAGTGCAGGTCTTTTATTGGTTGGTTGTGGGCAACAAGTAGAAACAAGAACAGAGGATCAAAAGGAGCAAGGGGAGACAGAAAAAGTTGTGATTGGTTCGGTGGGCAGCGATGCTCAGATATGGAAATTTATCGCTGATCTGGATGCCACTCGTGAAGCCGGTTTGACGATCGAAGTCAAGGAGATTGATAGTGGTCCCCAACTTAACACTGCTACAGTTGATGGTGAAGTAGATGTCAATGCCTTCCAGTCATTAGGGTATTTACTGAGTTTCAATCAAGACAGTGAGACGGCTTTGGTGCCGATTGCTACGACGTACATGGAACCGATGGGTATCTATTCTGACAAATATGAGGCGTTATCCGAAGTTCCCGAAGAAGCTACTGTGGCAATAGCTGACAATCCCGCTAATACCGCACGAGGGCTTCGTTTGTTGGAGACGGCAGGATTGATTACGCTATCTGCTGATTTTGATAATGGCACAGGGACACCCTCAGACGTTAGTGACAATCCTAGAAATCTCTCGTTTCGCTTGATCGATGACACAACCGGCCCGCGTATTTTACAAGACGTTGATTTAGCATTGATCAGCAACACTGTTGCGTTTGAAGGAGGACTGAATGTGCTGACAGACTCCCTTTATAAAGAAGAGATCGACCAAAATACGAAAACGAGCATCAATGTCTTAGTCACGACAAAAGACAGACAAGCAGAGCCAGCGCTCCAAAAATTGGCTGCATTATACCACAGTCAGGCGGTTAAAGAATATATTGAAGAAAACTTTGGTGGAACGAAAGTAGATGTACAAGAGGAGATTGAACCCTTATGGCAAGAACTCCAATAACGATCGCAATTGTGGCGGCAATGTCGGAGGAGCTGGCACCCTTTCATCAAATATATCCTGGAAAGCTGTTACGAAAACAAGGAAAATGTTGCATCACTGAGAGTCAGTGGTTCTACGAGGCGATGACAGGATCACTGGTTTTAATAGAAACAGGCATTGGAAAAGCCAATGCCGCATTTGCGACTGGCCTGCTCTGTGAAGGGGCTCGTCCGGATGTCATCATCAACACGGGGTCAGCAGGTGGGCTGAATCCTAAGTGTGCTGTAGGAGATGTTGTTTTTGCCCAACAACTGCTATACAGTGACGTGGATGCAACGGGTTTTTCCTATGATTTCGGACAAGTACCGCAAATGCCTGCTGTGTATCCATTACCGTCAGACTGGCAAAAGAAAATCACAAGGTACTTCGACACTCCGCAATCAACTGCAACCTATAAGCGCCACCAAGGAATGATTTTGACGGCGGATTCCTTTATGAGTAGCCCTGCCTTTGTTGAGCAAGTAAAAACGCGTTTTCCTGAGGCACTGGCTTCGGATATGGAGAGTACAGCGATTGCACAAATAGCAAAATTTTATCGGGTACCTGTAGTGAATATTCGTGGGATCTCCGATCTTGCGGGGGCAGAGGCACCGCAAGTTTTTGAGCAGCAGCTAGCTACTGCTGCGAGACATGCCTTCATAGAAGTTCAGCAGTTTCTGAAATTTCTCTTGAAAGAAGCTATCATCCCTTAACGGAGCGTTGAAATCAGCGCCTATTTGTGTTAAGAATAAGTATGTACGGTTTTTCTTGCTGTTTTTTGTAAAAATGACCGCAACCAAGACCAAAATCTTAGTTACTTCTTAATAGAAAGCGAGCCTTAACCTTTTATGAATCGGAAATTCTTTGCCTTTGATATTGATGGAACCTTGCTTGACTCGAACAAACAGCCACTAGACAGTACGCTAAAAGCCCTTGATCTTCTGCGAGATGCCGGCCATTTCGTGACCGTTGCCACTGGGCGCAGTCGTTTCCACGCCCAAGATATTATTCGTTCGTTGTCCTTTGATAATTACATTTTATGTAATGGGGCAGCTGCTTTTCTTTCGCATCAGCAGGTATATAAAAACTTACTCGATGAAACGCAATTGGCTGCTTTCGTGGCAGAAGCCCAAGAGCTTGGGATTGACACGGCATTTGTCGGGATGGATACAGCGAAACGAGCGTCTTCGTTGGATATTGCTAAAATGGAAGCAGCGATGCATTCCTTTGGTGCCCAACTTCCTGAGTTGGACATGGATTTTCCCGAAGAAAAAGAAGTCTATCAAGCATTGGCTTTTTACGGAAAAGAGTATGAGCATTTCTTTGACGAGAAATACAGCAAACTGCGTTTTGTGCGTTGGCATGAAAACAGTGTGGATGTCGTTCCAAAAGAAGGCTCCAAAGCAGCAACGATCCTGTGTATCGCGGAACAATTAGGGATAGCGCAAGAAGATGTGATCTGTTTTGGTGATGGCCAAAACGATCGTGAGATGCTGACCGCCGCAGGTGTCGGTGTGGCCATGGGCAATGCGGTCCCTGAGATCCAACAAGTCGCAGATATGGTGACCGCTAGCAATGATGAAGATGGCATCTGGTTAGCCTTAAAAGAATTACAACTGATTTAAAAGGAATCCTTTAGACATAGCACAGCCGGTTTGCGGCATCTGTGCTATGTTTTTTTGTTTTTTCTCGGTCGCAAAGAAAATAAATTGGTACAATAGAAAAAAAGGGGGAATGCAGCAAATGAAAATCGCATTGATTGCTCATGATCGAAAAAAGGATGTAATGGTAAAATTAGTGACTGCCTATCGAGAAATTTTAGCGCAGCACGAACTTTTTGCAACAGGAACTACGGGAAAGAGAATTGAAGAAGCAACCCAGTTGCCTGTCCACCGCTACAAATCAGGACCGCTGGGAGGAGATCAGCAAATTGGCGCCATGATTTCGCAAGATGACTTGGACATGGTGATTTTTTTGCGCGATCCTTTAGCCGCACAACCCCATGAACCAGATGTAACGGCATTGATTCGCTTGTCGGATGTATACGAGATTCCTTTAGCCACCAATATGGGAACGGCAGAAATCTTGCTGCGCGGGTTAGCAGCTGGCTTTGCTGATTTTCGACAAGTGATCCACGAAACGGACAATCGACCCTTGTCGTTATAGGGAGAACAAAATAATTGAAGAAAAAGGACGTGCAGAATTGAAAGCAATCTTAAAGGATTTTTTGACCTATGCAAAAATGAATACTCGCTCGGACGCGACGAGTCAGAGCATCCCAACGACGCCGGGACAAGTTGAGTTGGCTCTTTTATTGAAAGATCAGTTGATCGAGATGGGGGTAGCGGATGTTGCTTACTACGAAAAGAATAGTTTTGTGATCGGACGTCTACCTGGTAATCCTGAAAAAACGGCGATTGGCTTTATTGCCCATGTAGATACGGCAGATTTCGAAGCTGAAAATATTCAGCCGCAGATCCATGAAAATTACGATGGCAAGGATGTTTGTTTAAATAAAGAAAAAGCCATTTATATGACAACTGCTGAATTTCCGAATCTCAAAGATTATGTCGGCGAAACGTTGATCACAACGGATGGAACGACCCTGCTGGGTGCAGATGATAAAGCTGGTATCGCAGAGATCATTGATGCGCTGCGGATCTTACAAACGATGGATGCGCATAAGCGTGGCGATGTCTGGGTCGCTTTTGGTCCTGACGAAGAGATCGGGACTGGCGCTGATCGCTTTGATGCGGCGGATTTTCCAGTAGCATTTGCTTACACGATGGACAGTGGTCGCGTGGGCCATATGGAGTATGAAACCTTTAATGCGGCTCGTATCGATATAACGATCGACGGTACGAGTGTGCATCCTGGGACTGCCTATGGTCGTTTGGTCAACGCCTTGAAAATCGCGCATCAAATCGATGATGCATTACCAGCAGAGGAAGTTCCTGAACGCACCCGCGGGTATGAAGGCTTCTACCTGCTGCACAATTTGACGGGACATATTGGTCGAGCAGAAGTTTCTTATATCATTCGTGATCACGATCATACGCTTTTTGAACAGCGAAAAGCCAACATCGTAGGGATCATTGATGAACTGAACACAGCCTATGGGCAAGAACGTATCACCTATACGCTGTATGATCAATATTACAATATGGGGGATTTGATCAAGAAAGATCCCCGCAGTATCGAAGCTGCCCGAGCAGGGATGCAAGCGATTGGCGTGACGCCGATCGAAGCACCGTTTCGTGGCGGGACCGATGGCTCGAAAATCACCTATAAAGGCATTCCAACACCGAACTTATTTGTCGGCGGTGAAAACTTCCATGGCCAGTATGAATTTATTACCGTGGAAGCGATGGAAAAAGCCCGTGATTTGATCGTGGCGATCGTGGAACATGTCGGGAAAGAAGACACTACCGTTTCCTAGAGAACGCGGCAACACGCTAGACTGATGCGAAAGAGTCTAGCGTGTTTTTTTGTCCTGCTGCAGGGAAGAACCGCAAGTGAAAGAACCTTTTTTTTCTGGACCAAAACCCTTATAATAGAAAAGAAGCTAAAAGAGAAGAGGAAAAATGTGTGCGGGTATTATTCATTGGAGATGTAGTTGGTTCATTAGGAAGAGAAACGATCACGGAGTACCTTCCAAAATTAAAAAAGGTGTATCGACCACAGGTGACGATCGCAAACGGCGAGAATGCAGCGGCGGGTCGTGGGATCACTGGTAAAATCTATAAGAAATTTTTGCAAGATGGTGTCGATGTCGTGACATTAGGCAATCATACATGGGACAACCGTGACATTTTTGAATTTATTGGCGATGCGAAGAAAATGATTCGTCCAGCCAATTTTCCAGAAGGAACACCGGGCGTCGGCATGGTATTTGTGAAAGTCAACACCATTGAATTGGCGGTGATCAACATGCAAGCTCGCTCGTTCATGGTAGACCTTGATGATCCGTTTCGCAAAATGGATGAACTGGTTGCGATTGCCCGCAAACGTACACCGTTTATCTTTGTGGATTTTCATGGGGAAACCACCAGCGAAAAACAAGCGATGGGCTGGTATTTGGATGGCCGTGTTTCGGCAGTCGTCGGCACGCATACCCATGTCCAGACCAATGATGCGCGGATTTTGCCCCAAGGAACGGCTTATTTGTCAGATGTCGGTATGACTGGTCCTTATGATGGGATTTTGGGAATGAAACGCGAACCAGTCATTGAGAAATTTTTGACGGCGTTGCCGCAACGATTTGAAGTGATTGAAAAAGGCCGCAGTATTTTGTCGGCTTGCTTGCTTGAGATTGATGAAGCCACTGGTAAAGCAAAATCGATCCGTCCGATCCAAATCAGTGAAGATCGCCCGTTTACAGAATAGGAGAAGCATGGAAGAGCAATTAGTCAAAGAACCACACGTTGCCCAAGAGCTGGCTGCTTTGCAAAAGCTCTTGTCTGATCATCCGATCGTTCAAGAATTTCAAGAAATCCAAGCACGAGCCTTGCAAAACCAAGGGCTATTGGAGCTGGAAGAAGCGCTGAAGCAAGCGCAAAAAGAGATCGTTCAATTTGAGCATTATGAGAAACCTGAAGCAAAAAAAGCTGCCGAGCAGCGTTATGCGTCATTGACAAACGAATACGAGCAGCATCCTTTAGTGGTTGCTTATCGCCAAGCGTTACTGCAAGCAGATGAATTGCTGCAATATGTCACGACGGAGATCCAAAAGAAAATGAATAAAGCCATCGAGGAGGATGAAACCAATGCCTCAAAAAACTAAAAATACCCCGATGATGGAACAGTATTTAAGCATCAAGGCTCAGTACCAAGATGCTTTTTTATTCTATCGTTTAGGGGATTTCTATGAATTATTTAATGAGGATGCTGTCAAGGCAGCACAAATTTTAGAACTGACGTTAACCAGCCGCAACAAAAATGCGGAGGAACCGATCCCTATGTGTGGGGTGCCTTACCACGCCGCCAGCAATTACATCGACACCTTGATCGAGCAAGGCTACAAAGTAGCGATTTGTGAGCAAGTGGAAGATCCAAAAACCACCAAAGGAATGGTCAAACGCGAAGTCGTTCAACTGATCACGCCGGGAACGGTGATGGACAGTAAAGGCCTATCCGCCAAAGAAAACAACTTTTTGACAGCTGTTTTGCAGCAAGGGGAGCGTTTTGGCTTTGCCTATGTCGATCTAAGTACCGGTGAATTAAAAGCAGCGCAATTGGAAGATGAAGAAGCTGTCGTCAATGAGGCAGCCGCTCTGCAAACGAAAGAAGTCGTTTTGTGCAGCGAGATCCCTGAGTCATTGCAAACAACACTGACCAATCGCTTGAATGTCGTGTTTTCTAAGCAAGAAACGTTGGAAGAAAATGCCGAATTTCAATTTTTAACAGAACCTCTCTCCCAAGAGTTAGAAAAAGTAGTCACAGGGAAGTTGCTAAGTTATTTGGCGATCACCCAAAAACGCAGTTTAGCGCATATTCAACAAGCCGTGGAATATCAGCCCGATCATGCCTTGAAAATGGATCATTATTCCAAATTCAACTTAGAATTGACGCAGTCGATTCGAACTGGCAAAAAACAAGGGACTCTTTTGTGGTTGCTGGACGAGACAAAAACCTCAATGGGGGGACGTTTGTTAAAGCAATGGTTGGACCGTCCCTTGATCCAGCCAAAGAAAATCACTGCCCGCCAAGAAATGGTCCAATCGTTACTAGACAGTTTCTTTGAGCGAGCAGATCTGCAAGAAGCGCTGACGAAAGTCTATGACATGGAACGCTTAGTCGGACGGGTTGCCTTCGGAAATGTCAATGGCCGCGATTTGCTGCAGTTGAAATCTTCTTTGGAGCAAGTGCCTTTGATCGCGCAATTGCTGCAAGGCATCAACCGTGGCGAGTGGAATGACTTGCTGCTGGAATTAACGCCCCTAGATGATTTGGTTGCACTGATCGATGCGGCGATCGATGAAGATGCCCCGTTGCAGATCACAGAATGCAACATCATCAAAGATGGGTTCCATCAACAATTAGATGAATACCGTACAGCGATGCGTAACGGCAAGCAATGGCTGGCGGAATTAGAAGCCAACGAACGCCAAGCGACGGGGGTCAAAAACTTGAAAGTTGGGTTCAACCGCGTCTTTGGCTATTACATTGAGATCACGAAAGCCAATCTAGTGAATTTAGATACCTCTCGCTACGAGCGCAAGCAAACGTTAGCCAATGCGGAACGCTTTATTTCACCCGAGTTGAAAAAACTGGAGACTTTGATTTTAGAAGCCGAAGAGAAATCGGTGGATTTGGAATACCGCCTGTTTCTTGACGTCCGTGAAGAAGTGAAAAAGAGTATCACCCGTCTACAAAAGTTAGCCAAAGCCGTCAGCGCGGTCGATGTCCTACAAAGTTTCGCCACGGTTTCGGAACGTTACCAATACGTGCGGCCGACAGTAGCGAAAAAACGAGCGGTATCGATCATCGACGGCCGTCATCCTGTAGTGGAAAAAGTCCTTGGTCACCAAGAGTACATTCCGAATAGTATCGTAATGGATGAAGAAACAGAGATCCTGTTGATCACAGGACCAAATATGTCTGGGAAAAGTACGTATATGCGGCAGTTTGCCTTGCTAGTCATTATGGCGCAGATTGGCTGTTTCGTACCGGCACAATCTGCAGAGATGCCGATTTTCGATCGGATCTTTACTCGCATCGGTGCCAGCGATGATCTGATCGCCGGTCAAAGTACGTTTATGGTGGAGATGATGGAAGCCAACCAAGCGCTGCGTCATGCAACGCCTAACAGCTTGATTTTGTTTGATGAGTTAGGGCGTGGGACTGCGACCTATGATGGGATGGCATTGGCACAAGCCATCATTGAATATATCCACAAAGAAGTTCATGCCAAAACACTTTTCTCCACCCATTATCATGAGCTGACGGTTTTAGATGAGGAATTGGCACACTTGCGCAATGTCCATGTTGGTGCCGTTGAAAAAGAAGGCGAAGTCGTCTTCTTGCATAAGATGATGGAAGGGCCCGCAGATAAAAGCTATGGGATCCATGTAGCCAAAATCGCTGGACTGCCAAGTGCACTCTTACAGCGCGCAGCCACGATCTTAAAAGCGCTGGAAGAACATGAACCGACGGTACAGCCAAAACCAGTCGTCGAAGAAAGTCAGCAGTTGTCGTTGTTTAGCGAAGTATCTACGGAAGAAATCGGGGTTATCGATCAGTTGAAGAAATTGAATCTGTTGGAAATGACCCCGATGGATGCTCTGAATACATTGTACGAGCTGCAAAAACGAATTTAGAAAGAAGGTCAGCAGATGGGAAAGATCCAAGAGTTATCCGAACGTCTGGCGAACCAAATCGCGGCAGGAGAAGTCGTTGAGCGACCAGCTTCTGTCGTCAAAGAATTAGTTGAAAACGCCGTGGATGCCGGCAGTACCCAAATCGATATTTTTATTGAAGAAGCAGGCTTGCGTAAAATCCAAGTCATCGATAATGGCGAAGGAATTGCAGAAGAGGATGTCTTGACTGCCTTTAAACGCCACGCCACCAGTAAAATCCACAATCGAGATGACTTGTTTCGAATACGTACCCTCGGGTTTCGCGGGGAAGCTTTGCCTAGTATCGCTTCGGTTTCGATCCTCTCGATTGAAACGGCAGTCAAAGGCGCCCAACAAGGCTCCTTTGTGCGCTTAAAAGGCGGCGCTGTTGAAGAGCATTTGCCTGCCAACTTGCGGCAAGGAACCAAGATCACTGTCGAAAACCTCTTTTACAATACACCGGCACGCTTGAAATATGTCAAGACGCTGCAAACGGAACTAGCAAATATCGGCGATATCGTCAATCGGATCGCCCTGAGCCATCCAGAAGTGGCTTTTCGTCTCGTTCATGAAGGCAATAAGATGTTGAGCACCACTGGAAGTGGGCAGTTAAAACAAACTATCGCCGGGATCTACGGGGTGGAAACCGCCAAAAAAATGATCGCGATCGATACTGAGGACCTCGACTTTAAAGTCACTGGCTTTGTGTCACTGCCAGAAGTCACCCGAGCTAGCCGCAACTATTTATCCACGATCATCAATGGTCGTTATATTCGCAACTTCGCTTTGAATAAAGCGATCGTTGCTGGTTACGGATCAAAATTGATGGTCGGTCGTTTTCCATTAGCTGTCCTTGAAATCAAAATGGATCCCTTATTAGTCGATGTCAATGTTCATCCGACTAAGCAAGAAGTTCGTTTGTCAAAAGAAGAAGAACTGACCAAACTAATCAGTAAAGCCATCAATGAGGCGCTGTGGGAAATCAATTTGATTCCTAACGCCGCTGACAATCTGTGGTTTAAGAAAAAAGTTGCCGATCAGCCAAAAGCCCAGCAGCTTGGCTTGGAACTGGAGTCAGCAGGAAATTCGACTTCTGGGTTGTCTTATAATCGCGAAACCGGGAAATTTGAGGTGCAGGGCAGTACTTATCAACAGACTGTGGATAACTCTGTGGAAAAGCCTGTGGAGGAAGGTGGAAAACTTCCAGAAATGCCACAGGAATCTAGCGAAAACTTGTTGGAAGAAACTGAGGAAACCTTTCGCAGTTTGGAAGAGACGTTGCCAAATAAGCCTGTCCGAAAACCATTTGTGGAAGAACAGACGGAAACAAAAGCGCCGCTGCCAGAAGCGCCTGCCTTTCTTCCAGATGAGACGCCAGAGCTTACGGCGCAAGATCTGCAAAGTCAAGCGACTCTGCACCCGGAAATGCATGGGGATGACCGCAACTACCTGAAAACGGTCGAACGGTTGCTGGAAGAAGAACCAGCGAAGGAGCGTTTTCCCCAACTGGATTATTTTGGGCAGATGCATGGGACCTATTTGTTTGCCCAAAGCGAGGCGGGGCTATATATCGTCGACCAGCATGCGGCACAAGAACGAATCAAATATGAGTATTACCGCGAAAAAATCGGCGAAGTGACCAATGACCTGCAAGAATTGTTGGTGCCGATCGTTTTGGATTATCCCAACAGCGATGCACTGCAATTACAAGAACAAAGCGACAAGCTGGCAGAAGTCGGGATCCATCTGGAATCTTTTGGGACCAATAGTTTCATCGTCCGAGCGCACCCGACGTGGTACCCTAGCGGTGAAGAAGAAGCCATCATCCGCGAAATGATCGATATGTTATTGACGACAGGAAGTGTCAGTGTCAAAAAGTTTCGTGAAGCAACCGCGATCATGATGAGCTGCAAACGATCCATCAAAGCCAATCACTATTTGAATGAAGCACAAGCGCGAATCTTGTTGCAAGATTTAGCGAAATGCGAGAATCCCTTCAACTGTCCCCACGGCCGTCCGGTGCTGATCCATTTCACCAACAGCGACATGGAGCGGATGTTCAAACGAATTCAAGATCCTCATCGAGCAAGGAGTGGCATGGAATGATTATTTTGGCTTCACAGTCGCCGCGGCGCAAAGAATTATTAGCGGAGTTAGTCCCGGAATTTGCGGTCATACCAGCGGATATCGACGAGTCGGTCCGACCGAACGAAGCGGCGATCCCTTATGTCCAACGGATGGCAGCAGAAAAAGCGGCGGCTATTACGCAAGCATATCCTGAAGATCTGGTGATCGCGAGCGATACGACGGTCGTGGTGGATGAAGAAATCTTAGGAAAGCCAGTAGACCGTAAAGATGCTCGGTCGATGTTGCGAAAAATGAGCGGAAGGACCCATTGGGTGCATACCGCCGTCGTTTTGCAAAAAGGCAAACAGCAACGCCAAGCAGTGGTTTCGACGGAAGTTGTGTTTCGTCCTTTGACGGATCAAGAGATCGACAAGTATCTTGTCTTAGATGAGTACCAAGACAAAGCGGGCGCCTATGGGATCCAAGGGGCAGCCAAAATATTTGTCTCATCGATAAACGGCGATTTTTATACGATCGTAGGATTTCCTGTCGCTGCGGTCTATCAGTTGTTGCAAGAGTTTACGGAGGAGGAATAAGGATGGATGTTTCTGGTAGTTGTCTTTGCGGCAAAGTCACGATCAACTTGACGGGAGTTGCGAAAGAAATCACGGTTTGTCATTGTAGTCTCTGCCAGAAATTTCACGGCGGACCGATGTTTGCTCTTGCGCCATGTTCGGAGGACCAGATGACTCTTCAAGGAGCGAAGTGGCTGCGACGTTACGATTCTTCTGAGTGGGCACAGCGAGGATTCTGCAGTCAATGCGGCTCGAGCCTGTTCTTTTACCTCAAAGAAGCACACACCTATTTTTTTGCGGCTGGGTTGTTTGGCAACTTGCCAGAAGCTGTCTTAACCGAAGAAATCTATACAAAAGACCAACCGCATTTTTACCACTTTGCGGAACCAACGACTCGTTGGCAAAAGCTGCAAAACCCTTAAACAATTTGAGCAAGTCATTTTACATTCGCTAAGAAAAAAGGCATGATAGAGCATACAGGATGAGTCTAGAGGAAAAGCAGGTGAAAAAATGACAGATAAAAAAGAATTAAAAGAAAAATTGTCGCCGATCGAATATGCGGTGACCCAAGAAAATGCAACCGAACGCCCCTTTACTGGCGAGTATGATGATTTTTATGAAAAAGGGATCTATGTTGATATCGTCAACGGAGAACCATTGTTTGCTTCTACTGATAAATATGACGCTGGTTGTGGCTGGCCGTCCTTTTCGAAGCCGATCAGTCGCCAAGATATTCAAGAAAAAGCCGATTTTTCTCACGGCATGCATCGAGTAGAAGTCCGCAGCAAAGAAGCTGACTCTCATTTAGGACATGTTTTTTCAGACGGTCCTCAGGACAAAGGCGGTTTGCGCTATTGTATCAACTCGGCAGCATTGAAGTTCATCCCTTTGGCAGAAATGGATGAAAAAGGCTATGGCGAATTCAAATCACTCGTTGAGTAAGTATTAGGAACTGTGTGCGAAAAAAAGACGCAGCAGCATGTCTCGTTTGAAAAAATGCGACTGAAACAACGGTTTTTCCTCCGTTTGTTTCCTGCTAAGCCTTTTCCTTCGTTCACAGTCCTTTTTTTGCCCTCTCGTCTGTGCTACAATAAAGGGAACGTATGTACAGAAAGGAAAGCACATGTACGAATATATCATAGGAAAAGTAACGGATATCTTTCCGGCGTATATCGTCGTTGAGACCCATGGCATCGGCTATCAGATCGCTTTTGGCAATCCGTATTCATTTAGCGGCAAGTTGAACCAAGAAGTAAAAATCTATCTGCACCAAGTGATTCGTGAAGATGCCCATAGTCTCTACGGCTTTGCCACGATCGAAGGCAAGCAGTTGTTTTTAAAATTGATCAGTGTCTCAGGTATTGGACCAAAGAGTGCGTTAGCAATCATGGCCAATGAAGACCATACGGGGTTGATCACGGCAGTCGAAAATGGGGACGTCAACTATTTGACTAAGTTCCCAGGTGTCGGTAAAAAGACGGCGCAGCAAATGATCCTAGACTTGAAAGGCAAAGTGGCTGAACTGGTGGGAGAAGAAGCGATCGTTCCTCTAAGCGTGGCAACGACTGCTTTAGATGAAGCGATGGAAGCCTTGAAAGCATTGGGGTATAGCGAAAAAGAAGTCAAGAAAGCCGAAAAACAATTAGCGGCGAATACGACAAAATCGACGGATGAGTACTTGCGGGAAGCTCTCCGATTGATGATGAAAAAGTAAGGAGCAAGTAGACGATGGATGAACGAATTGTTTCGCCAGAAAGTACTGAACAAGAAGAGATCATCGAAAAATCCTTGCGTCCGCAAACCCTTGCCCAATATATCGGACAAGACAAAGTCAAGCAGGAGCTTTCGATTTATATCCAAGCGGCGAAAAATCGAGAAGAAGCGTTGGATCATGTCCTCTTATATGGTCCGCCAGGCTTAGGGAAAACGACGATGGCAATGGTGATCGCCAACGAGATGCAGGTGCAAATCAAGACGACCAGCGGTCCTGCGATCGAAAAACCAGGGGATTTGATTGCGATCTTGAATGAGCTACAGCCAGGGGATGTTCTGTTTATCGATGAGATCCATCGCTTGCCTCGTGTCGCCGAAGAAATGCTTTATTCGGCAATGGAAGATTTTTATGTGGATATCATGGTGGGGCAAGGGACAACGGCTCACCCAGTTCATTTTCCGCTTCCGCCATTTACCTTAGTCGGCGCAACGACGCGGGCGGGGATGCTCTCGGCACCACTACGGGATCGCTTCGGGATCATTTCGCATATGCAATATTATGAAGACCATGATTTAAAAGAGATCGTGCAGCGGACTGCGTCCATCTTTGAAACGGATATCGTGGAAGAAGGGGCGATCGAAATCGCCCGTCGGTCCCGAGGCACCCCGCGGATCGCCAACCGGTTGCTTAAACGAGTTCGCGATTATGCGCAAGTGCAAGCAGATGGCTTGATCGATCGCACCGTTGCTGATCAGGCATTGGCGCTTTTGGCAGTCGATCATGCTGGCTTGGATTATATCGATCAGAAATTGATTCGGACGATGATCGAATTGTATCAAGGCGGCCCGGTGGGATTAAGTACGATCGCTGTCAATATCGGGGAAGAAACCGAAACAGTGGAAGATATGTACGAACCGTTTTTGATCCAAAAAGGATTTTTGAAACGGACCTCACGTGGGCGGATCGCAACACCGTTAGCGTATGACCATTTTGGCTATCCGCAAAGAAGCGAATAGAAGGAAGCGGCAATCAGCAATGATTGCTGCTTTTTTGTGCATTTGGTGAAACGTTTCTTTTTATTTTTTAATAATTTCTGAGGAGTAATCGATGTTTGAAAAATGTGATATTTGTGAAATTTGATTAATTAGAAGTTCTTAGGGAAATGATTTCATCTTAAAACATTGATATAAAAGCTTTTATGTTTGTGAGGAACCCAACAAGATTTGTGAAAAAAGAAAAGCTGAAAAAAATAATTGGAAAGGCTTGCATTTTTGAATGGCAGCGGATATAATCTTTTTGTAGAAACGTTTCACCGAAGTGTGGAGATATTCGTAGTGTTGCGAGGATAGAAAGAAGGAGATTTTGTGTATGAGTAAACTGCAAAAGTTTTATAGTCAACGGCAGCTTCACTGGATGGTTTTTCCCGGCGTGGCATTTATGATCGTATTTAATTATATTCCGATCTACGGAATTATAATCGCTTTCAAAAACTATACGGTGATTGACACCATTTCATCAGCACCATGGGTCGGGTTAGAGAATTTCCGTATCATTATGAATGACAGTTTTTTCTGGGAAGCGGTTAGAAATACGTTAGCCATCAGCTTATTGAAATTAGGATTAGGTTTTGCGATCCCGATTGTGTTAGCCATTATGATTTTTGAAATGCAAGATGGCCGCTTGAAGAAATTTATTCAAACGGTTTCATACATTCCCCATTTTTTCTCATGGATCGTGCTAGGTGGGATGATGATTTCTTGGCTGTCAACGAACGGCTTTATCAACCAAGTGCTGATGTCTGTAGGATTGATGGACAAAGGGGTCAATCATCTATTGGATCCAAGCAAATATTGGTGGATCGCGGTCCTTTCTGATCTATGGAAAGAAGTCGGCTGGGGAACGATCCTTTACTTGGCAGGGATGTCGCGGATCGATCCAACGTTTTATGAAGCCGCACGAATCGATGGTGCCAGCAAGCTAAGACAAATTCGTTCGATCACATTGCCTTTACTGACACCGATCATCTCCTTAAACTTGATTCTGAATGTGAGCGGTATCTTAGGGTCAAACCTAGATCAAACATTAGTTTTGATGAATTCACAGAACCAAAACCGTTCAGAAGTCATCAACTCCTTTGTTTATAAAATGGGGTTGACGCAAGGTGATTTCTCTTATGCAACTGCTGTCGGCTTGGGGATCGCGGTCATTTCCGTCATCTTATTGGTGATCACGGATCGAGTGACCCGCAAGTTGAACAACGGCAATTCAGTTATCTTATAGGAGGAAAAAACATGATCAAAAGAAAAGCAAAAGAAAACACATGGTTTTACTTCTTCAATACCGTGATCTTGATTTTATTCTCATTGATGATCATCGTACCGATTTGGAATATCTTGGTTTCCTCCGTGTCTTCTAGTTCTGGATTAGCGGGCAACGGCCTCGTGTTATGGCCAAAAGGCTTTACCTGGGAAAACTATCGGAAAGTTTTTTCCGACGCAAGTATCCCTCGTGCCTTCTTGATCTCAGTGTTAAAAACGGTTCTTGGGGCTGCGACCCATACCTTGTTTTGTGCGATCGTAGCTTACGGATTGAGTAAATCACGCTTGGTTGGCCGCAACATCTATACAACGATGGGGGTCATCACCATGTACTTCAGTGGTGGGATGATTCCAACGTACTTGCTGATTCGCTCGCTAGGATTACTGGATTCTTTCTGGGTCTACATTATTCCAGCTTTGTTCAGCTATTATGATGTCGTGATTTTAATGAACTTTTTCCGTGAGATTCCGCCTTCACTCGAAGAATCGGCGAAGATAGACGGTGCAAGTGAATTCCAAATCTTCTATAAAATCTTCTTACCATTAACGAAACCGGCATTGGCAACCATCATCTTGTTCAACGGGGTTGGCCAATGGAATGATTTTATGACGACAAAACTGTATATCACAAAAGAGTATCTCTATCCGCTGCAAATGAAGATTTATGAAATCATCGTCCAATCCAACTTGAGTACGATGACTGAAAGCGGTAGTACTGACTTTATCGTCCAAGCAACGACCCGTGGGGTTCAGTTGGCTACGATCGTCATCACGACAGTGCCAATTTTAATTATATATCCATTGCTTCAAAAACACTTTATCGGCGGTATGATGGCCGGTGCAGTAAAAGAATAGAAAGAGGGATAGACATGAAAAAAGTAGTAGGCGGTTTATTGGCAGCATCAGCATTACTCAGCTTAGCGGCATGTGGCGGCAGCTCAGACAATGCCAGCAGTTCGGATTTTTCTATCAAAGATCGGTATGAGTTAGATGAAAAGACACCAGCATGGAAACTCGATACCAAAGAAGAACCAACCAAGATCACATGGTACATCAATTCAGACTGGACAGCTTTGCCATTTGGTGAAGATGTGACGACAGCCCAAATCAAAAAAGATTTGAACATTGATATTGAATTTATTTCAGGGGATGATTCGAAATTAAATGCCTTGATTTCAAGTGGTGATATGCCTGATATCGTGACGTTGATGGATAAAACCAGTCAAGCAGCCACAAAAGCTGATAGCTGGGCATACTCATTAAACGATTTAGCGGAACAATACGATCCGTATTTGATGAATGTCGTGACCGAAGATACCTTCAAATGGTTTGCTTTAGATGATGGCAAAACTTATGGCTATCCAAACTATTCCAACACTGCAGCGGACTACGAAAGCGGCAATATTCCTGTCAATGACAACTTTGTGATCCGTGAAGATGTCTATGAAGCATTAGGCAAACCAGATGTTTCGACTCCAGAAAACTATGTGAAAGTCATGAAAGAAATCAGCGAGAAATTCCCTGATTTGACACCGATGGGCTTCACAACGATCGGCGAAACAGCAGGACCATTCTTAGATAAATTGCAAGATTTCTTAGGTGTTCCATTAGAAGATGAAGATGGTGCTTTCTACGACCGTAACTTAGATGAAGAATATATCTCATGGTTGAAAACCTTCAATCAAGTGTATCGTGACGGCAACATCAGTGATGACAGCTTTACTGATGACGGCCCAACCTATGATGAAAAAGTAAAACAAGGGGACTATGCAACGATCTTAGTCGCAGGAACGAGTGGACAAGGTGGGAACTTCACCGAATTCATGAAAAACTCTGACACACGTTACATCGCAATCGATGGCCCTGCCAGCACGTCTGGTCGTGAAGCAACCTTGAACCAAACAGGAATCTCTGGCTGGTTGATCAACTACATCACAAAAGATGCGGCGGATCCAGCAAAAGTAACCCAACTCTTCACGTACTTGATCGATGAACCAGGACAAATTTTGACAAAATTCGGTGTTGAAGGCGTGACGTATGAATACAACGATGAAGGCAAAATCGATTACTTGCCAGAAATCAAAGAAATGGAACAAACCGACAACGAAGGCTATAACAAAAAATATGGTATCAGCCGTTTCAACTACTTTAACAATGACCGTGTCAATGCACTGAAAGTCAAAACCGAAAATGCGTTGACTCAAATGCAAGAATGGGGCGAAGGCAAATTGTATCCACACTTTGTGATCGAAAATACGGATCCAGATGCCGGAACTGCTGAAGCACGTTCAAACACAGCCATCAAAACCAAAATCAACAGCACGATCATCTCATTGATCCGTTCAAAAGATGAAGGAACATTTGACAGCACACTAACGGACTTTGAAAGCTTCTTAGATTCAAACAACTGGGATGCAATCAAAGACATTAAAACTGAAAAAATGGCCGAAAACCGCGAACGACTAAAATAACCCCCATAGGAGAGGAAAGGAAGCCAAAAAAAAGACCTTTCCTCTCCTTTGCTTTGAAACACAGGTTTTGCGCGTACTTTGCGCAAAATCTGATGTTTCAAAGTACTAGGCGACCGCAGGGAGCGTAGTGACCGTACAAAGAATCACTGCAACTGGCTCACTGAGTGAGACCTGCAACCCAGAAAACTGTGCGTTGAGAAACGACCCAAAATCACAAGAAGGCAAGAAACAAGTTTACGCAGCACTCACAGCACAAATCAGCAAGTTTTGATTGGAGGATCATAATGAATCGACTATTTTCTTATGAAGGATGGTACTATCGGGTCTTTGCTTTTCTAGCAGATATGATCATTGTTAGTTTTCTCTTTATGATTCCAGCAATGACGCTGATTCTCGCAGGACCAGCATTGATCGCACTGTATCAGACGATCGATCAATTGTACAAGGAACGGGATGTCCCGATTTGGCAACGATACAAGCAAGCATTCTTAAGCAACCTCAAACGTGGGCTCTTCTTAGAAGGTCTTGTTATTGCGTATGTCGCAGTCTTTGCCGGTTTGATCTATTCCTTGATGATGATTACACCTTACTTTGGTGTTCTAGCTGTGATCCTCGTCAGCTTGGCTGCGCTGTATCTTGTCGTGTTCGTTCTCTTGTACAGCTTGTTTACGCAATCATTGCAAGAAACAGCGAAAGAAACGGCGTATGCGGTTCTTAGCAGTACGGCGAATGCGATCATTTTACTGGTGATCCCAATCATTGTTTTTGTATTGTGCAGCAAAGTGAACCTATTCTTATTTGTTTGTTTAGGGATCTCAGGCTCAGCCTTTATCCAAGTGTTGTTTTTCAATAAAGTATTAGCGAAGGGGGAAGAGACAAATGACTAAATCCACAGCGACTGATCGATCCTGTTTTTGGGCTTCGGTCCAACAAGAACTTAACGCCCTTTCGCTAGCCTTTGAAAGAACCAAACAAACGCCTTTGCTAAAAGGGATCGATTGTTTTACGATTTCTTTTCAAAGTCTTGGTAATGAAACGATCTATGGGCATCTGCTGCTGCCAGAACAAGCGGCAGATTGTCCAATCGTGATTGATTTTTTAGGCTATATGAATCATGTGCAAGAACCGTTCCAATTCGCTCATTGGTTATTGATCGGCTGCGGCTGTCTTGTCATCGACAATCGCGGACAAGGAGGACGCACGAAAGATCAAGTTCCTTATGAAACCACGCAGCATGAAGCGCCTTTTGGACGCGGCATCTTGAAAAAAGAAGATTTTTATATGAAGCGATTGGTCGCAGATAGTCTGCGCACACTAGAAGTCCTTCAACAGATACCGGAAATCGATCCGCAGCGCATTATTTTAAGAGGCGGCTCACAAGGAGGCGGCATCGCCTTATTGGTCAACGCATTAACGAACGTCCCGATTTTTGCGACGTTTGCCGATGTGCCAAGCCACTCCAATCTTGTCCATCGGATCGAACAAAAAACAGGAAGTTACCAGGTGATTCAAGAGTATATCGAACAATTTCCAGAAACGCGGGAAACGATCTATCAAGTCATGAATTATTTTGATTTGAAGTATTTTGCTCATCAGATAACTGGTCCTGTTTATACATCGGTCGGCAGTGCTGATCCGATCTGTCCCATGGAAGATTTCTTCGTTTCCTATAAAAAGATTCCTGGACCGAAAGAATTGCGTATTTACTTAAATAAAGGGCATGGCGGCGGCGAAGCGAAACAAATCCGTCGTGAAATGCAGCAAATCACAAAATTACTCAAAGGAAATGAATGAAGATGAAAGTAGCAACCTACAATCTACGAGTCGATACCGACTATGACCAAGAATGGCAATGGCACTATCGATCGGAGGCGGTCTGCTCCTTGATCGATTACTACGACTGGGATGTTCTGGCGATCCAAGAAGCCCGACCTAGTCAATTTGCAGATTTAGTAAAGCTAGCGCAGTATGCTTCCGTCACGGCTGAACGTGACGGTGATGGCTTAGGCGAAGGCATCGGACTGTATTATCAAAAAGAGGCTTTCGAGTTATTAGCTTCAGGTTCGTTTTGGTTGTCATTGACACCGACTGAACCCAGTATTCATCCAGAAGCTGCCTATTCACGCTTATGTGTTTGGGCAGTCTTGCAGGAAAAAAAGAATCCGCCGTTTCTTGCTATCACGACTCATTTGGATAATATTTCAGAAATGGCTCGTTTTGAAGGAATGAAAGTGATCCTGGAGCAGCTGGCAGATCAGATCGAACGTTATCCAGTATTACTAATGGGCGACTTGAATGCGGAGCCAACGGAGCGGGTGCATCGGTATTTAGAGCAGCATTTTCAAAATGCCAAAGAACATGGACAAAAGCCGCATCACGGACCCAAAGGCTCCTATCAAAATTTTATTTATACGTTACCATGGCAAGAATTAGAAGAAATTGATTATATCTATACGAAAGGCTTCACGGTGGTCAAAACCGCCTGTCTAACGGATTCTTGTGATCGTCGTTTTCCCTCCGATCATTTCCCTTTAGAAGCAGAAGTCCAATTTGAAGAAAGCAAAGGATGAATAAAAATGGAACAGCAGAAATTAACCGAACTACTTTCAGAAATGACCTTAGATGAAAAAATCGATCAATTGCTGCAACTGGCAGCGGCTTTTTATTCAGATAAAGCAGAAGAGAAAACCGGCCCAATGGGCGACTTAGGACTGACACAAGAGAACATCAACAATGCGGGAACAACGCTAGGTGTTTCTGGTGCGAAAGAAGCGATCCGCGTCCAAAAAGAGTATATCGCCAATAACCGCTTGAATATCCCGACGATATTGATGGCGGACATCATTCACGGCTTTCGGACGATTTTCCCGATTCCATTAGGATTAGGTAGTTCGTGGGATTTGGCAGCAGCGGAGAAGATGGCGGAAGTATCTGCCAAAGAAGCAGCTGTTTCTGGCTTGCATGTGACCTTTTCGCCGATGGTGGACTTAGTAAGAGACCCACGTTGGGGCCGTGTCATGGAATCGACAGGGGAAGATCCTTACTTGAACAGTCGCTTCGCTGAAGCCTTTGTCAAAGGCTATCAAGGGGATGATCTGCGAACGGATTTCAACCGCGTGGCTGCGTGCGTCAAACATTTTGCGGCTTACGGTGCGGCTATCGGTGGTCGCGATTACAACACGGTCAATATGTCAGAACGTCAACTGCGAGAAAGTTATTTGCCAGGCTATAAAGCAGCCCTTGATGCTGGTGCCAAGCTGGTGATGACCTCCTTTAATACGGTAGACGGCATTCCAGCAACGGCCAATCGCTGGCTTTTCCGCGATGTTTTGCGAGAAGAATTCGGGTTTGAAGGCGTTGTGATCTCTGACTGGGCAGCAATCAAAGAAGTGATCGCTCATGGCGCAGCGGAGGATGAAAAACATGCCGCTGAACTAGCCATCAAAGCTGGGGTCGATATCGAGATGATGACGACTTGCTACACCGATAACTTGAAAGAGTTGATCGCAGAAGGCACCGTTGAGGAAGCCTTAGTCGATGAAGCGGTGCTAAGAATCTTGACCTTAAAAAATGAGCTGGGGCTATTTGAAAATCCATACCGCGGCGCTGATGAAGCCGCTGAAGCAGCCACTGTTTTGTCTCAAGAACACCGAGAGATCGCCAGCGATATCGCAAAGAAATCAATGGTGTTGTTGAAAAATGAAGGTGTCCTGCCGTTGCAGAAAACCGAAAAAGTGGCGATCGTGGGCCCAGGTGCTCACTCCCGTGATCTATTAGGGGCTTGGTCTTGGCAAGGGAAACAAGAAGAAGTAGTGACTTTAGTGGAGGGTGCTCAAGCCTTGGGTGCGGATCTGTTGATCGGTCAAGAGCCCTTTGATTATTTTGCACCGTCTGAAGCGGCGATCCAAGAAGCGATCGAATTAGTGAAGGCAGCGGATAAAGTGGTCTTAGCGCTAGGAGAGCAGGAATGGATGAGCGGCGAAGCTGCCAGTCGCAGCGACATTCGCTTGCCGCAAGCCCAATTGTCCTTGGTTGAAACCTTGAAAGAATACAACGAGCAATTGATCGTAACTCTTTATAACGGTCGTCCTCTTGATTTGCAAGGGGTTGATGCAGCCAAAGCGATCGTCGAGGCTTGGTTCCCTGGAACCGAAGGCGGAAACGCACTTGCTCAGATCCTGTGGGGAGAATACAATCCAAGCGGTCGCTTGAGTATGTCATTCCCAGAAACCGTTGGACAAGTTCCTGTGTATTACAACGTTGACAATACCGGTCGTCCTTATGAAAGTGCACCGGATGAAAAATATGTCTCAAAATATTTGGATGTCTCCAATTATGCCAAATATCCCTTTGGCTTCGGCTTGAGTTATAGCCCAGTTGCGTATACTGCGGTGACGTTGGATCAGCCGACCATGACCAAAGATCAAACGGTCACAGCTTCCATCACGGTTACGAACCAAGGAACAGCAGCGGGCTGGGAAACGGTCCAATGCTACATTCGCGATTTAGTCGGTGAAGTGGTTCGCCCAGTGAAAGAACTGAAAGGCTTTAAGAAAATTTGGCTAGAGGCTGGCGAATCAGCAACCGTTCAATTTGAGATCACGGAAGAACTGCTGCGCTATGTTCACAGCAACCAACAAGCAAGCAGTGATCCAGGGAAATTCCACATCATGATTGGTGGGAACAGCCGAGACACCCAACAAACAACCCTGCAATTAGTTAGGTAAGATAGGAAGGTTTCTATGACGAAAAAAATAGTGATGAATAATGCAAATACGACCGTGACGTTTTTACCAAACGGTGATTTATATGAGATCCAAAGTCACGGTGTGATGATCAATCAGTTGAACGGAAATGCGCTAGATGGTAGTTTAAATCAAATCTATCTACGACTGCGTGAAGCGGGGGAATTGTCCTTTATTCCCTTGATCGGTTCAAATTCCGACAGTGCCTTTGCCTACTCAGACAAACAGCTGACCTGGACCGGGACGTATCAGTCCATCAATTACCAAGTTGATTTCCAATTGGCACAAGATTGCTGGTTCTGGCGGGTTCAATTGAGTGGTTCTGGGGAAGCGGAACTGGTTTACGGACAAGATCTTGGTAATGCAGCCAAAGGGGCTGTTCAATCCAATGAAGCCTATGTTTCGCAATATATCGACCATCATGTTAGCTATGATAAGGATCGCATCGTGCTTTCTTCGCGTCAAAATCAACCACAAAATGGTCAATTTCCATTGGTGGAACAGGGCAGCTTCCAAGCCTTAAAAGGCTTCTCGACGGATGGCTATCAATTTTTCGGTCGCAGCTACAAAGAAACGAATCAACCAGCTGCACTTAGCCAAGAAACGTTAGCCAATGAAGTGTATCAATACGAATTTGCCTATACGGCACTACAAACGCAATGGTTGACGGTAAGTGAGACGCCTACGGAAATCGTTTTTTACGCAGCGGTCAAAGCCAATCAAGCGACGGCAGTCAATGAACCGCAGTTTGCACTTGAACCGTTGAAAGAAACGTATCAAGCCTTGTCCTTCGACTCGTTGCAAGCAACGGCGCAGCCACGAAAAAACTTTGGTCAACCGCTCACAGGGCTGACATTTACCACAGAAGAAATCAACGAGCGATTTCCTCAGCAAGAAGCAGTGGAAAGCGTTGACGAACAGCTGTATTCCTTTTTTACCCCTGACTATCACCATGTCGTGTTGAAGGAAAAGGAAGGACAGATGGAACGCTCCCATGGACATATTTTGATGAGCGGACAAGATCTGATCGTCGATCAACCCATTTTGAGCACGACCGTTTACATGACGGGGATGTTTAACTCCCAAATCGTATTAGGCAATACGAACATGAACAAATTGTTGAGCAATAGCCGCAACTCATTGAATCTGTTCAAACGTTCCGGTCAGCGGATCTATTTGAAAGACGGCGATCAATGGCGGATTTTAACGATGCCATCTGCCTTTGAAATGGGCTTGAATTCGGCGACGTGGTACTACAAAACAGCCGATGATGTCATTCAAGTAACGACCTTCACGAAAGCAAATGGACGCACGATTGCAACGACCATCACTAGTGAACAAGGTCGTGCCTACACCTGGGCCATCACTAATCAATTTGTGATGGGGATCGATGAAGCTGCACCGACTGCTACCATTTCGCAAGATCAACAATTGCTCACCATCAAAGGAACAGCGGATTCACCGATTGCGGAAACTTATCCAGAATTGACGTATTATCTCCATGCGGCTCAACCTTTTGAACTGACCGATGAAACGATTTTCAATGTGGCAGCCGACGATAGCACGACCGTATTGACCTTTGCAGAACAGGCGACGATTTCCTTCGTGATCCAAGGCACACTGACTGGTGAACCCTTTGTTTCCGAAACGTTAGATCGCCAGCAAGAAGACACTGCCTATACGGCCTTTGTCGATGATTTATTGAATCAGTTTGAATTGAAACATTCGCAGGCAGACGTTGCATCCTTCAATCACTTGGCACGTTGGTACACCCACAATATGCTTGTTCATTACTTGTCTCCTCATGGTCTTGAACAGTACGGTGGTGCTGCTTGGGGGACTCGAGACGTTTCCCAAGGACCGACTGAGTATTTCTTAGCACTTAATCGTCCTGAAATGGTGGCGTCCATCATCGAGCATTTGTTTGAAAATCAATTTGCAGATGACGGCAACTGGCCACAATGGTTTATGTTTGACCGCTATGAGAAACAAAAAGCCGATGAGAGCCACGGAGATGTGATCGTCTGGCCAATGAAAGTCGTTAGTGACTATCTCGAAAAAACTAAAGATTTCGCGATTTTGGAAAAAGAACTGCCTTATACGGATCGCGCAACCTTCTTGAAAACCAAGACCAAAGCTTCGTTGTTTGATCATTTGAAAAAAGAAGTGGCGTATATCGAAGCGAACTTCTTGGAAGGAACGTACCTGTCTTGTTATGGTGATGGCGATTGGGATGACACCTTGCAGCCAAATAACAGTAAGTTGAAGAAACAAATGGCCAGCAGCTGGACCGTTGCCTTGACCTATGAAGTATTGAAAAAATTAGCCAGCCAGTTGCAGTCGGTTGACCCAGAGTATGCCAAACATTTAACAGAACTGTCTGCGGGCATCAAACACGACTTTGAAAAATACATGTTAGCTGATGGCACTTTGCCAGGATTTGTCTATATGGAAGATAGCGAGCACGTGGAACTGATGGTCCATCCGACTGACAAGAAAACCGGTATCCAATACCGATTGCTGCCGATGCAGCAAAGCATGATCGGTGAGCTGTTATCTCCCGAACAAGCCGATCATCATGTGGCGATCATCAAGGAGCATTTGCAATTTCCAGATGGGGTGCGCTTGATGAATCGTCCAGCGACTTATGCGGGTGGTGTCAGCACCAATTTCAAGCGAGCAGAACAAGCAGCCAACTTTGGACGAGAAATCGGTTTGCAGTACGTTCACGCCCACATCCGCTTTACCGAAGCGATGGCGAAATTAGGTCGTGAAGAAGAGACTTGGCAAGCGCTTGGGGTCATCAATCCGATCCAGATCGCTCAACGGGTCGAAAACGCGGAGATCCGTCAAGCAAATGCGTATTTCAGCAGTTCTGATGGCGATTTCAAAACAAGGGTTGAAGCCCAAGAAAATTTTGGTAAACTTAAGGAGGCAGCAGTCGGCGTCAAAGGCGGCTGGCGCATCTATTCTAGTGGTCCAGGGATCTATATGAATCAGTTGATCAGCAATGTGTTAGGCATTCGTACCTTTGTTGATCATGTTGAACTTGATCCTGTCTTGCCAGCGGAATTAGCAGGATTGACACTGACGTATCGACTCTTTGATCGGCCGGTCGAAATCGTCTATCATTCGGCAAGTACGCCGAAAGTATTGATCAACGGGGAAGAAATGTCCACTGAGTTTGCGGAAAACCGCTACCGTCAAGGTGCGCTTGTCCTGAAGAAAGCAACACTTTGCGCCAAACTAAACGAAAACCAAACCAATACGATCGATATCTATCGTTAAGAAAGGAGAAGCCATGGTAGGAATCAAAGATATTGCCCAAAAAGCGGGTGTCTCCATATCCACCGTTTCGTATGCATTGAATGGCAGTCCAAAAGTGACCGAGGAAACCCGCGCGCGGATTCAAGCGATCGCAAACGAATTGAACTATGTTCCGAACATGGCTGCTCGCACACTGAAACGCAGACAAACCAACATCATCGGTGTTTATCTCGCCGATTATGCTGGAAGTTTTTATGGGGAATTGCTAGATGGCATCAAGAAAGGGCTGGAACTTTTCGGCTATGAAATGATCGTCTGCAGCGGCAAGAAATCACACTTGTTTATTCCTGAGCGGATGGTGGACGGTGCCATCATTTTGGATTGGACGTTTCCGGCAAAGGAAATCGAGCAATACGCCCAACGAGGGCATCAAATCGTCGTGTTAGACCGTGTCTTATCTCATGAAAATATCCATCAAGTCTTGTTAGACAACAAAGGAGGGGCGGCGCTGGCGATCGATCGCTTGATCGCTGGACAAAGCCAAAAAGTCTTCCTCTTAGCAGGGCCAGAAAAAGGCTACGACAGTCGGGAGCGCTTGGAAGCCAGTACGAAAGAATTGACGCGCTTTGGTATTCCTTATGAAGTCATTCCTGGTGACTTCACGGAACCTTCTGGTTATCGAGCGGCAAAACAGCTCTTAGCAAATGATCCCCAGTTTCCCATTGATATCTTTGCCTTCAATGATGAAATGGCAATCGGAGTCTACAAATATGTTCGTGAGACCGACTTTCGCATCGGGAACGAAATCCGCATTATCGGGTTTGATAACACGGAGTTAGGCGCTTTTGTGCAGCCGCGCTTAGCGACGATCTCCTATTCGAAACATCGATGGGGCATGGTGGCAGCTGAGAAAATCGTACAATCAATCCAAGGGGAACCGGTGGCGGACGAGCATATTTATACCACTTTTGTGGATGGTGGATCATTTATTTAATCGATCCAATAAAGAAAATAAGATGTAAAAAGCCTCAAACAGAGCACTCTGTTTGAGGCTTTTTATGCGTTTTTTTTAACAATAACTTTACTTATTTTATCAAAAACAGTGATTTATAAAAAAAATAATATTTTTTATTTTGTTATTTTATATGTACTGATTTTTTTAAATAACGTTTTTTATTCATTTTTTGATTATAACATTATCATTATCTACAGAGAGAAGATGGGAAGCGTTCTTTTAACTTATCATTTTTGGGAGATAGAAAAGCTTTTTTCTTCACGGGATTTTGTCAAATATTTTATCTTTTTATTTATTTTTCTCATCTTAATTTAATTGTTGGTGTTGATTTATCCCTCGTTTTTTGTATTATTTATGAAGGAGAAAAGCAGTTTTTTGAAAAGAATCGATGATTCATCCTGATAATTTGCGATTTTTTCAATCGATGAGTAACAGATAGCTGTAAGATGTGGAAGTTACTAAAATTGGAATTATGAAAAAACAATTATAATCATAATTTTGAACGGGAGAAAAAAAGAATTACAATTCTCTTCCTTCAAATCGCTAAACTAAGAGTTGTAACACATGGCGTGCACTGCGCGATACGTTAATTTTTTTAAGATAGGAGGGATAAAGTGAAACGGTTTTTAACATCTTTACTTGTTTTTCTACTAACATCAGGTCCGTGTTTTTCATATGCAATGGTAGTGGCACAAGCCGAAAGTGTTACAAAAACAAGTGAAGAACAAAGTATGTCTTCTTCTGACCCCGTCGTTTCATCGATCGACAGTCTGGAAGAGACGAAGGAAACGGAAATGCAAGCATCTAGCGAACCTGCTTCGACAGATTCTACAGAAGCAACTGCGAAGACATCTTCGTCAGAGACCGAAGAGTCATCTGAAGCCGTAGAAGAAGTACAATTGACTTTTTTGACAGATACTGAGCATGTATTTGCTACTGGGGAAACCAGCATTCAGGTCAGCAAAAACAAAGGGGAAGCAATAGAAAAAAGTGAACTACCAGTTTTTGAGGATGATACTGATTTTGAAGGATGGGCGTTAGACGGGACAGTTTACACGAGCCAAGCGTTGACAGAATTGATTTTCACGGAGAATCAAACTTTGACAGCTGTTTTTAAACCGACTGTTAAGGCAAGAGCGGCGAACATTTCGTTGGCGGAGCAATCAATCAAAGAGATCATTGCGGAAGCCGATAAAACGAGAGTGATCGCTGTACCAAGTCCAGCTGGAGATGGTTTAGCATATGCGGAATATACCAATAGTGCTGAAGGGATTCGTCAAGCGTTGTTCGATATGTATCAAAACGGCAATGGCCAAGAATTTGCTTTGTATGTTGGTTCGGGTGGATCGTTATCACTGCCGGCGAATCTGACTTCAAAGACGATTCCAGCCACAGTCGATAATACAAATATGACTTTTTATGCGCTGCAAGGAAAAATCAGCCGTTTGATCATCACAGGTCATGGCGATGATCCCATCACAGATGCAACAACGTTGACTTCAGGTAGTCGAACAGTCGCACTTGGCACGGACATCTACTTTGGTTCTGATGTAGTGATTCGAAACCTCAACTATACGGGTACGAGGATGTACATGAATGGGCATAGTCTTTCATTAAACGGTGGTTCCACCGGCAATGGCCTTGCGATTTATGGGGGAAGCAACAATGGCGACCTTACTGGAAACCCGACGATCACGCTAAATGCGACAGGTTCAGGAACTTGGAACATCTATGGTGGGAATCAAAGCGGTGGTACCTTGACCGGGAATACAGCGATTGTCGTAAATAATACAGTAGGTAATATCAGTACGATCGCTGGAGGTGCCAATATCGGTACGATTGATGGGAATACCAGTGTCACGATCAATCGTTTGAATGGGACCCTAAGTAATTATTATGGCGGTGGTATTGGAACGAACGCTTCCAATACAGCCAATGTGACAGGCAATGTTGAAACGACGATTCAAACGACTAATGCAAGCTTCCGTTTAAGTGCTTTCGCTGGTGGTGTTCAATACGGCAATATCGGTGGCACCATCCGTAGTACGATTTCTGGTGCTGGCGGTTGGTCAGGCACAGCCAATCGTTTCATAGGCGGTTCATTTTATGGCAACATCGGCTCTGACCGTTCTAAGGATGCCATCGTGACCAACCTTGATGCCAGCAGTTATTCCACTGGACGTAGTGAATTTGAAGGTGGCAATCGGAATACTGGTACCATCATAGGAAACATCGTTAACACCGTGAAAGCAGGGCCGAGTGCCAGCGTCGGGGGAATTGGTGATTTTAACGGCGGTGGAGGAAACAATGTCAGTACCTTGTCTCAAAGTTCAATGGGGGCTTCGAATACGACGACGTATGACAACTATACTCCGGAACAACGAGCAGCATTGGCAGAAGCAGCGGCAAGTTTTAAAGTTTATGGCGATATCACTTCTCATCTAGTCAGTGGTTCCTTTTCAAACGGTGCGATTTATTCGACGGCAGCTGGTCGAGGCGGCTATATTGAAGGAAACACAACGATTGAAGTTGGCACGATCACTTCGGATGGTAGTCCTGGTGGAGATGGGATTGCTTATACAGGCACCAGACCAACGAATCTAGATTACTCAACGACCAATAAAACAAGAGGAAACGCCTCTGGATGGGATATCGTTGGTGGCGGTGGTTATCCAGGAACAGCATGGGATATCTATATTAAAGGAAATACCAAAACGATCTTGAATAACACGGTTGCTCGCTGGACCTACGGTGGTTCCTTCTCAGGTGTCATTGAGGGAAATTCTTCCAATACTTTAAACTCTGGGATCGTCGATACGCTAGAAGGAACAGGGTATACTGGACGCCGCGTTTATGGAGATGGACGAACGACCGTAAATAATGGGCAAGTAGACTGGTTTTTATCTGGTGGCGGCTGGGATGACTTGTTAGTGACCGGCAATGTCGCAGTAACGGTTTATGATGGGGTGATCAATGCCTCACTCGGTGCCTCTTATGGTGTCGCTTCTTCTCACACCATTAACGGAAACTCAGATAATCGAGTGTTTGGTGGAAACTTCTCAGGTACCCCGCGTACAGGGTCTAATGGTTTTTCAGGCGGTGTTACGAACAATGGACGGTTATTAGGGAATGCCAGTTTGACATTGGATTTGAGAAATTATGATGGGGAGTTTGCCCTTCCTTCTGGAACAAACATCTCAGGCGGCAATCCATTTAACAGTACGAATATCGTTGGGACCGATAGCTCCAATACGATTACATTGAACATATACACAAAACCAGGGTCAGATGCGCTGAATGGGGCAACGATCTATGGCGATGGTGGACGGACTGCTAGCAATACGAGAAGCGGCAAAATTTATATGAATATCCAAGCGGAAGGATCAAGTATCGGAAATTTATACACCACGTACTATTCCAATATTTCTTCCAGTCAAATTTTAAGAGATGTCGAGATGCGGGTTCAAGGAGCCAAAAGTATCAATGGGATCTCAGGCGGAAACGCGTCAGATAACTTTACGAACACGATCGTAGCCAACAGCAGTAATCAAGTGAAGATGAACTTTGGTGAAAATGTCGATGGGACAGCTTCTTATCAAACTGATCCGATCGCTGTGACGGGTCTGGGGATCGTCAACTTTACCGAATTGAACGTGACAAACGGCATCAAGCTAATGGCCAATGGGGGAGACATCAAAAATGGTCGTTCAGCTACTGCTGCCAATCACGCAACGACCTATCATCAGTTCGGTGATATCCATCTTTCTAAAAATGCCGGTATCGGTATTTCTTCCGCAACGAATTTGATTTCAGGCGCGAAGTTAACGGTGGAAGACGAAGGGACTATCGAATCGCCGCCGGGAACGGGGCGAATCAATCTCTCAGATTTCGCAACACCAGATACGGATAAAGATCACTTAACGTGGCTGAAAACGACGACCAATGATGCAGGTTCTCGAGTCAATAGTCAAGGAACGTGGTTTGGTGCGGTTAGTGCTTACCAAGTGTTGACCATAAATCCAACTGCTGCTAATGCGGCAGCGATCACCCCAATCAATTTCAGTGGGATCGAAAAAGCGACTGGGAAAACCTTCATTGGGGACAACGATGTGACCAATGCAGCCAACGGGTACGGTATTGCGATACCAGGGTCGATCATTAACTACGAAGTTGAAACACCGGGAGTCGCGAACGGGATCGGGGCTATTAGTCACAATGTAACAGCAGTCAAAGAGAACAATACACCGCTGACCTTGCAAGCCTGGGGGACGGAGCAAGCAGGGACACAAGTGCAAAAAGGGCGTTTATTGATTCCTTATACGGTCACAGAATTGCCAACATTGACGTTTACACCAGAAACCCAAACGTCCGGTTCATGGTTATATGCCGGTCAAATCAAATCCAGCAAGCTAGATAGCACGGATCAGCAGTTGACGGAACAACCAGATTCAGAACCAGTTGATTGGACGAGTCCTGATGGGGAATATAGTTACGATATCAGCGTACGCTACTCAAATAAGGCGGAAGTTCAAGCCCGCAATGTGATCCTTACAGAACAAGAGGCACAATCGCTGACCAAAGAACAAGCCGTGACATATCTCGAAGCCAGCGGGCGTCCTTTCTTTAAGGACACGCTGACAGAAGAGGTCTTAGCTGCAATTCAAGAACCGTTAGAAACAGCGGTCTATCGCAAACAAGCGATCACTTTCTCGGTAGGTGAAAACGATCAGAATCAGGCAGAAACCACCGTTAATTTGGTGGTGGTCAAAAATGAGAGTGTCATTTCTGACGACCGGCAATTTGCCGTCTATGCAAAAGATGTCCGTTTGACCTTACCGGAAGCAACGGCGCTGACCGATGAAGCAGCTCTGGCAGACTATACCCAAGCAACCACGATTTTTGCAGATAATCGCGAAAATGTACCACCGACTGTCGATCCGCAAGCTTTTACCGCGATCCAACAAGCAACGGAAGATGAGTTGTTGAAAAATGTGTCAACGGCTTACCATTATGAAGCAGGCAGTCAACGGGCAGAAAAAGTCGTCAACGTCGCAGTTGCCGGCGAGCTTGTTTTAAGCAGTGTGCCGACAGCCTTTGATTTTGGGCAGCAAAAAGTTGCCACAGAAACACAAGATTATTGGCCAACGATCACAGGAGAACTAGCGGTGAAAGATACCAGAGGATCCGAACGAAGTCCATGGCGCTTGACGGTCAAAGAGCAACAGCCATTAACGGATGGAACAGATCAATTAACCGATGTCTTCCGCTTTGTGAAAAACGGTCAAGAACAGATGATAACTAGTGGGGAAATGATCATCGAGGAAACGGAATTGACAGAAAATGGCACTTACGTCGTGAATCAGCACTGGGGCGAAAGTGAAAATGAAGGCATCAAACTTACTGTTCCAGTCGAACAGCAAAAAGTTGGGGACTATCAAGGAACCTTGAGCTGGCAGCTGGTTTCGGCACCTGGCAACCCATAAAGGCAGGAAAACAAATGAAAAAAATCATGATCGGTGTTATTACTGGCTATCTATTATTGTTCCCTCAACTCGTTTCAGCAGCTGAAGCAGGTGCCTATGACAGCAATGGTGTCACTTCCTTTTTCGGCGTCTATGAAGAACCCGTTGAGGAGCCAGAAGAGCCCATAAAAGAACAGCCAGGGAATAAACAAGTTAATCAAAAAGGCAACAATATTTTGCCAGCAACAGGGTCAGATCACTTTAATCGCTATCAAAGCAGTGGTCTTGTCGTTTTGTTGGCAGTAGGAATCATTTTAATCAAAAGGAGAACAAAAAATGAAAAAACTTTTCTTGACGGCAGGCATTCTATTGATGAGCACTGCTCTGTTACCAACAACCGTTAATGCCGCTGAATACACCTCAAATGGAGCAATCACTTTTGAAGCGGACCCGAATCCAACCAATCCAGTTGATCCGACCGATCCAGAAAAACCAGTGGATCCCGTCGATCCAACCGATCCCGATGGACCAAACCCTGGAACAGCTGGACCATTATCGATTGATTTTGCTTCAAGTTTTCAATTTGGCAACCAACTGATCACTTCTGAAACAAAAGATTATTACGCACAGCTACAAGAGTTCACAGCTGGCGCTGCTGGACGAAACTATGTGCAAGTAACTGATAAACGAGGAACACAAGAAGGTTGGTCATTGAGCGTTGTGCAAAATGGACAATTCAAAACGGCTGATGACGAAGAACTGGTAGGCGCTTCATTATCGATCGCCTCTGGCGCTACAACTTCGGTTACCGATATGCAATACGCACCAACGGTTACGACAAGTCATACCTTTGTACCAGATAGTGAAGTCACATTGGTCAACGCACCTGTTGGAAAAGGAATGGGTACTTGGATCTACAAGTTTGGGACCGATGCAACGGAAGGAGCAACGGCAGTAAAATTAAACGTGCCAGGTAGTTCTGTAAAATTAGCCAAAGAGTATCGGACGACATTGACTTGGAATTTAAAGAATGTCCCAGATAATATCGGTAGTAATTAAGAAACGATCTTTAAAATAAAAGGAGTGTTATATATTAATGAAAAAAACAGCGTGGGTCTTTGTAAGTCTTGCCGTATTGGCAGCAGCGAGTGCAGCAACCGAGGTTTCAGCAGCTGAAGCTGCTTCTTACACATCAAATGGGGCGGTTGATTTTATTCCGAATACTGATCCGACGAACCCAGTCAATCCAGAAAATCCAGATCCAGAAAATCCGGTCAATCCTGTGGATCCAACCGATCCCGATGGACCAAATCCTGGAACGAATGGCCCATTATCGATCGATTATGCCTCTAGCTTAGATTTTGGTGTCAATAAAATCTCAAATAAAAACGAAGTCTATTATGCACGAGCACAAGGATACTTGAATGACGATGACACAGCTTCTACATTAAAAACGGCCAATTATGTCCAAGTTACAGATAATCGCGGTAGTAATGCCGGTTGGCGGTTGTCTGTGAAACAAAATGGGCAGTTCAAAAATGAGTCAACGTTGAATCAAGAATTGACAGGTTCTGTCATCACCCTAACAAGTCCGACAGTTAGATCCAATGCGGTAGGTGTCACAGCTCCTGTGGCGGAAGCAACGATCACATTGGATGCAGCAGGTGCTGAATCAGTGGTGATGACTGCAGCAAATCAAACGGGGGCTGGAACATGGGTCAATGCTTGGGGAAGCGTTGAAACGGTCACTGAAATAGATAAAGATGGCCAAGAAGTACAAGCAGATGTTACCAAAGCGGTCGCACTTTCTGTACCCGGCAGCACACCAAAAGATGCCGTTAGCTACACGACTACACTAACTTGGGTATTATCAGATACACCAGGAACGGAAGGATAAGGAGTATAGATATGAAAAAGACACTAGCATTTCTCTCAGTATTAGGCTTAAGCCTAGCAGCACCAGTGCTGGCACAAGCAGCAGACAGTGCAGAATACAACTCAAATGGACAAATCACCTTTGAACCAAATACGGATCCAACCAATCCAATCAGCCCAACGGATCCAGATCCAGAAAATCCAATCAAACCAGTTGATCCAACAGACCCAGATGGACCAAATCCGGGAACCAACGGACCGCTATCGATTGATTTTGCTTCAAGCCTTTACTTTGGCACACAAAAAATCACCTCGAAAACAGAGGTCTATCATGCGGAAACCCAAAAATACGTGGATTCAGCAAATGAAAATCAAGAAGGCCCCAACTTCGTCCAAGTAACAGACAATCGGGGAACAGAGAGCGGTTGGACATTGAATGTTCGCCAAAATGGCCAGTTCAAAACAGCGGAAGACCAAGAATTGACTGCTGCGCAAATTCGTTTGACAAAGGGAACTGTGGTAACACCGTCATTGTCACCAAAACCATCAAATGTGAGCACAACGATCACATTGAATCCAAACGGTGCCCAATCCTTAGTGATGAGTGCCCAAGATGGTGAAGGAGCAGGAACCTATCTAATGAGTTGGGGCGATAGTTTAGCCGCAGCCATGGATAGTATTGAGTTGGAAGTTCCAGGCTCAACGACGAAATATGCCAGCCAATACAACACCACGTTTACTTGGTTACTAACAGACACACCAACCAACCCATAAGTACCAGCTTTCTCCTTGAACCCTTTCGAGGTTCAAGGAGAATACATAGAAAGAAGGGACATCCATCATGAAAAAAATCAACCAGCTTTTGGCGCTCCTATTCGCGAGTATTTTCTTTTTCGTACCAACTATAGGAACCGCTTCTGAATTTAACTTTGCCGTCAATCCAGTGATTCCAGAGAACCAAATCGATAAAGAAAAGACTTATTTTGACTTGAAAATGGCGCCGGGGACGGTCCAAACTGTGGAAGTCCAATTGCGTAATGATACCGATCAAGAGGTAGTCATCGCACCAGTGATCGCTTCAGCTACCACAAACCTAAATGGAGTCGTGGAATATGGCGAAAACGACATCAAAGCAGATGAAACATTGCCTTATGATATGGCTGACTTGATTGAAGTGGAGAAAGAAATCACGATCCCGAAACAATCCCAGATCACCTTGCCTTTAAAGATCACTATGCCTTCGGAATCCTTTGAAGGAGTCATCGCAGGTGGCTTGACCTTAAAAGAAACGACAGAGGAAAATGCTACGGCTGACAGTGAAGAAGACCAAGGCTTAGCCATCAAGAACGAGTATGCCTATGTCGTTGCGATTTTATTGCGTCAAAATACAGCAGAAGTTGCGCCGGATCTGAAACTACTAGATGTTGGACCGGGACAAGTCAATTCTCGTAACACCATCAATGTCACCCTTCAAAATCCTGAAGCAGCGTACTTGAATTCATTACGCCTGATCAATGAAGTGAAGAAAAAAGGCGATAGCGATGTTTTGTATTCTTCGGATACTTCCCGGATGCAAATGGCACCTAATTCCAACTTCTCGTACCCAATCTCATTAGAAGGACAACGTTTAGAAGCCGGGACCTACGTGTTGACTTCCGTTGCCTATGGTGGGAAAAGTGAAGAAGGACAATACAAAGTTGAAAATGAAGAAGGCGAAGAAGAAAGCTATCTTTATAAGTGGACCTTTGAGAAAGAATTCACAGTGACTGGCGATGTCGCACGTGATCTGAACCAGAAAGATGTGACGATCGAAACAGATTACACGTGGCTTTACTTCTTGATCGGCGGTCTGTTGTTATTGCTCGCCTTCTTGCTGCTTTTATGGTACCGACGAAAGAAAAAAAATGAAACGGATGAAGCGTGAGCACCTTGAGAAATATTTGATCGATGGCTTGATCATCGCAGGTATCCTCTTGTTGGCACTTCCTTTTCTAAAAGAAAGCATCGTCAGTTGGCAATTACGCACAAGCGAATTGACGATAGCGACCCAGCTGCCGACAACGATTCCAGAAGAAGAAACCATTCAGATACCGACTCTGGAGGACGTCTTAGCGCCACAGCCAGCAACGATCACCGGGTACGGCTTTGTTGCAATTGAAGCGATCGAGTTCCAGCAGCCGCTATTGGTGGGGATAACCAATCAGCAGCTACTGAAAGGCGGTGTCGTGATGTTTCCTCAGCGTTTGTTAAAAAATAGCAATTTTGTCGTTTTAGGGCATCATCTCGGTAGACAAAGTTTGTTATTTGGTCAATTGCTAGAAGCACAGGTGGGGATGGAAGTGTCAGTGAGCTATCTCGAGGAAAATCAACAGTATATCATCATCGATAAAAAAATCGTGGAGGAAACAGACTTGTCGGTTTTAGCGGATGACCAAGGGCCAAGGCTGACCTTGATCACTTGTCCAACACCAACGCGAACGGACGAACGTTTAGTGCTGACAGCGATTCCTGTTGAGCAGACAACTGCCCAGCAGTCGCAAAAATCGTCGAGCAGTACGCCACAATCATCGGATGGGATGATTGAAAAACAAGAAAAGCAATGGAAACAACAATCTAAAAAAAATTGGTTTCTTTTATTTGTTATTTTATTTATAATTAGTGGATGCCTGCTAAGCGTTCACAAACTGTTGGAACGTTCAGCGTCATAGAAAGATCATCAGAAAGTGCGCGGATGATAAGGAAGGTGAAGAAATGAAACGCAGATTTGGCTTTGTCATTGGTGCCTGCATGTTTATTGGATTGATTGATCTTGTTACAGAACAAGTCGTTTTTGCCACCATCTATAATCCGCTGGACCCCTCAGAAGAAATCGTTCCGACAGATCCTCCGGAAGAAGTACCAGAAAAAGTGAATGAACCACCTGCTGAAAAAAAAGAACCAGAAGAGCAACCAGCTCCTGAACCGGAAACGGTTCCGAAGAAAGAACAGGAGCAATCCATATCTCCAGAAAGTAATTTTTTGGACAAACAGAAACACTTTGGACAACGAGTCATGCTAGAAGATGTTTTCGTATCGGATAGTTTAAAAGTGGATGTAGCACTCCCAGGAAATAATACGGATGGCGATGGGGATGATAAACCTTCGTATCTTGCCAGTCTCTGCTATTTATTTTCAGGAAACGTTCTTTATGGCCAAAAAAATAATGGAGGCTTGAAAACGCATGTTTGTGACATTTTTGAATAAAGCGGACAAACGAAAATTGGTCCTGTTACAATATTTGGAAAACGCCATCGCTCTTTCTGAAACGAAAGAAACCTTGATGGATCAATTGACCATGTCGGAATTTCTAATCAACAAAACCGTTCAAGAATTGAATCTTGATTTTTATGAACTAGGGTTGAATGAGGAATTTGAGATCGTGACCGATGGGACGGTCATTAAACTCAATGCGTCCGGGCTGGCAACTTCCGATACGCTATTGACTTATTATTTGGATCAAGCGTTAAAATTTTCCATGTTGAAAGAATGTTTTTTTGAACAATTGTCTTCGCTATATGAATTTGCCACCAATCATTATTTGAGTCACAATCCTGTCTATAAAGAATTTAAACAGTTTAAACTGATTTTGAAGGAATACGACATTGATGTGACGAAAGAGTTTCAGCTGGTGGGGGAGGAAAGTGAAATCAGAGAATTTATTTTTCTCTTTTTTATGAAGGAATATTATTTGGATCATTCTCCCTTTCCAAAAGAGATCCTCGAAAAAGAAAAGTCTTTTGCGCGATTCAATGAGAGTAATTGGCTTAATCACAAACAGTCTGCTCGCATGCGAATTCGCAAGAAACACTATTTAGGCATTATTTTGTCCCGCATGGATAAAGGGTATTACATGCAAAATACGCTAGAAAATGATTTGATCATGCCGAAGCACTTGGTGATTATTGATGAGTTGAAAAGCTGGTTACAAGAGATTTTAGCCATCACAGATCAAGAAGTGCTAGAATGTGAGGCACGGGATATTTTACGCTTTTTGATCGTTGAAGGGTGGTTGATCGACAATAACAGCTACATTGATCAAGAACAAACCTATATTCAGCAATTAAACACGGATTTTATTCAATCGGTCCAACAGCAGTTCTCATTAACGGCTGAAACATTGACACTCCTTCAGACCGAGACGACCACGATCCATTACCAGCTCTTATCGTTTTCCTTTAGTTCCCGCTATGAATACCAATATATGGATGTGACGTATTTTCTTGAGACGTACCCCGAATATGCAGCCTTTTGTCGCAACTATTTAGAAGAAAACCGCAATCGCCCAATCTTATGGAACAACAAGGAATTTTTGTTTTTCAGATACCTGATTTTATTAGTTTCTACGATTCCTTTAAAAGAGATTTTGGTTCCCTTGTATGTCTGCGTTGATTTTTCTTTTGGTGATTCTTATAATCAGATGATCCAAAAGAATATCGAAAAAATTCTCGATTTGAATGTGCAATTCCAGAGTTACCCAGATGATCATACGCATTTGATTCTTTCAAACCTCCCCTTTTATGGTGCCTTAGGAATCGACCATATCTTATGGTTGGCCCCTCCTAGACCTATTGATTGGGCCAATTTCACAGAAAAAGTCAGCGCGATCCGCAGGGAACAGTTTCAAAACAAAACGGCACAATGAGCATCTCGCTGTTTTAATAATAAAGCGTCGTCTGTCCTCTCAAGGAGGCAGGCGTTTTTTTTGCAGAGAATCACATTGCCAAAAGAACAATCATGAATCGGTCATCTTTGTAATGTATCACTTATTGGTTGTGAAAAAGGAACATTTGATAGGATTTTTTTTTGCTAGAAAATTTGGTATGATAGAAAGAGAAGAAAAAGAGGTGCCCTATGATGGATGGGAAACAAACGAAGGCTGTGATTGGCCAGACATTGATCACCCTTTGTGAGACCAAAGAAGTGAATAAGATCAGCGTGCAGGAGATCGCCGAAAAAGCGCAGGTCAATCGGCAGACGTTTTACTATCATTTTCCTGATAAGAAAGCCTTGATCCAATGGATCTATCGGCAAGATGCGCTGATTTTTTTGACGACTGAAGATGTCGCCCTTGATAATTGGGAAGAGGCCGCCTTACGCATGCTGAAAGCAATGAAACAAGCGCCGGCCTTTTACCGCAAATCACTGGCTTATGACCGCGAGATCTTAATGAACGGTTTTTTACAGATCACAGAACCGCTTTTTCAGCGCTTATTCTTGGAGGTCGATCAAGAGCAGCAATTGACGAAACAAGACATTCTATTTTATAGCCGGTTCTTTTCCTACGGCTGCGGAGGCATTTTGGAAAATTGGATTCATAACGACTTTCCAGAGACGCCATTAGAGATTGCAACGCAATTGTTTCGTTTGGCGAAGGATGTAGAATTTTTTGGCCACCAAATCTATGAAAAAGAGGAGCAGTGAGCGATGACGAAAGTTTTATTTGTTTGTTTAGGTAATATATGCCGTTCCCCCATGGCAGAAGCCATTTATAGAGCAGAAATAGCAAAACGCAAATTGGATTGGCAGATCGATTCGGCAGCGACTAGCTCTTGGGAAGTCGGACACTCAGCTCATCCAGGAACTCAGAAAAAGCTCCGTCAAGTGGGGTTATCAAGCGAAGGTCTTATCTCCCGCCAGATCACAGAGGCAGATTTTACAAAATTTGATTGGATCATTGGCATGGATGAGAGCAATGTTAAAAACCTGCATGGGCTGGCACCAGCCAATACGACAGCCAAGATCCGTTCGTATATGAGTGTCGTTCCCGGCAAAGAGACTGAGGAAGTGCCAGATCCTTATTATACAGGGGATTTTGAAGAGACCTACCAACTGCTACAAGAAGGAATTCCTTATTGGCTAGAGAGTATTTCTTCGGAGAAATAAGACGTGTTCGCTTGTATTTTATCAAAAATTTGCTAAAATAGGATTATGAAATGCGAACGTATGTGTGGTTTTATAAACTGCTGTAACGCGCAGAAAGGAATGTCCAATGGAAAAGAAACCATCACCCATTAAACAGTTGGGTAAACTCATTGTGATGACATCCACAACCTTGCTAGATACCTTCTTCAGTGATGATGCTGACAAGAAGAATCAGTCTGAAAAAGTGAAAGAGATCCAGCGAACGCTGCAAGAAGCAGCTGCTGCGAAGCATCTGGTGGTGTTGCAAGTAAAGACAGAGAAATTGGGTGGTTTTGAAACCGTTACCGGGTGGATCGTCGGTAAAACGGTAGCAAAAGAACAAGTTGTCTTGAAATTACAAAGTGACCGTCAGCAGCTGCGAATTATTCCCCTGAATCATGTGCTGAAAGTCAGCACCTTGAATACAAAACCCGGCTTGTAATCAAGCCTATGCATAGCAAAAAAACCGCTGGGTCATTAGACATAGCGGTTTTTTTAATTGGTAATTAAGCGTGCTTGTTTTTGACTTCAGCGAGTCGCCAAGCAGTCATCATAGCGATCAGTTCATAAGGGATCGGTTGCGCAAAAGGGAACTGGACCGCCCCTTTACTAGTCTTGTAGGGTTGTAGAGCCTCTTGGAAGGCCGTGATCGCAGAAGGCGTAGGATAAAAGCCGAGATGCTGTTTGGCGCAGGCAAAATGCACGATAGTTTCTTCCTGATGATAGGTGGGCATTTGGTAACTGATTTTTTCAACCGCTTCTGGCAAGACAGCCTTAATCGTTTGGCGGACAGTTCTTAAAATCACTTGTCGTTCTGCTGGAGCTGCTGCAATGTATTGGTCAACTGTCGTAATGTCTTTTGTCATGGGACACCTCCTGCCTTTAGTATACGGTAAACTCCGTAAGAAAAAAAGGAGCCTGTCAGTGGGTGGCTGACAGGCAAGGAGTAAAAATGAAAAGTGTTAGTTAGGGTTGTTTGTTGGGTTATGTATACTATACTGCCCAAATATGAATTTTTTGTGGAGAAAAGATTGGAAAGTGTTTAAGTTTACTACCTAAGAAAATACCCCAAAAAAGACCCGTCGGTGGGTGGCCGACGGGAAGGAGTTAAAAATGAAAAAGTGTTAGTTAGGGTTGTTTGTTGGTATACATAAAGTATACGAGATAAATATGAATATTCTGTGACAAAACTTTTCGGAAGTTCTTAAGAAACCGTAACGGTTTGATTACAAGGAAAGATTCTTTTCATCAAAACGATTTTTTAAGGTACGGTACAAATCAATGTATTGCCGATCATCTGCCGCATAATCCCAAATATAACTCATTTTTTCTGGTTTAAGCTTTTTCATCAATTGGTTGGAACTAACGATAACATCATAATTTTCTTGCTGATTCAGATCATAAGGCTCTGCTGCCACGAAGGTCAAGTCATGCAAGAATTGATTTAAACCTTGAACAACTAAGAAATTATCTTCTAAGGCAACCCCAACCCGTAGACGATTCGAGTAACGGATTTGATCATAAAATGGCAAGAGGGCATGAGTATACATCGTTGCCATCTGCTCTTGATTTTCATCATTGATATAATCTACTGCTGATTCTTCACGGTAGCTAGTCAAGAAATCGTCGATTTTTTGTTGTAACTGTTCTTCAGCAGATCCGCGATTGATCGATGGTGTCAGCAAGCGATAGATGTTAGGAAATGGCTGACGAAAAACATAGTTGCCGAAGGTCACATTAATCAAATTCCCCACAACTAATGGCTCGTCTAACAGGCCAGGTTGTGAAGCAAAAAATGTTGCTTTCATTTCTGCTAAAAGGTCTGCCACAAGCGGATAGACCGGATTTTGTTTGTTTGAGAAGAAATGGATCGTTTGTTGTAAGGCTTCTTCTTCCGGACTTAAATAGAATGGGAAGATTTGCGCCATCAAATAAATAAAGCCAGATTCACCTTTCAGTTGTTTGTCCGTCATTGAAACTTCAGGATCAACGACTTGCGTCAAACGCTCAAAATCGAAGTATGGATTATTTTTCATCAAGAAATTGTACCGTTTGTCGTATTTGGCAAAATTTTCTTTTTTGATTCGTAAAAGGATCAGGGCAGCAAAATACTTCAACTCTAGTCGACCAAGATAAGAGTGAGTCATTGGGAAGTATTCCGTGAAACGATCCACTACTTTTTCTGCTTCGCTTTCCGCGATCGCAAAAGGCCATTCAATGCCACGGGTACCTAACCAAATAATGTTGAATAAGGAGAGCCGCACAAGACGCTCATCGCCTACTAAGTTTGATTCAGTGTAAGTAAAGCGAAGCTGGAATTGTTTCAAATGTTTTTTTAGATGTTCAAATTTGCGAGACACCGTTGAACGACTGACATCGTATTTTGCACAAAAATCCGTGATCGTTGGATTGTCTTCATTCAGCATGTAAAGAACATATAAGAACGGAACGCTTTTATTCAATAAATAGAAGCGGTATTCATCGATCGTTACCGCGATATTCTGAGGCTGTAATTTACCGCCACGACCGAGTATCGACATATGATCCGGAGTCAACTCAGCTAGATCTTGGTCGATCTCAGTCAACTCGATAAAAGCTTGTTGGTAGCTCAACTCCATTTCCTTTGCCAATTGTGCGATTGGGTGACTAGGGTTTTGCAGAGTTAGCATACGCCGGAATATTTTAAATTTAATTAATGTTTGCGGGTCCATCATAAGTTCTTCATAAAACATAGGTATCCTCCTTTGTGGCTCTATTGTATCTTTTTTTTACGAAACTGTCAGTCTTTTTATATAAAAAATAGCATAAAAATCTAGTTATCCGCATAAAAACTGGACTTATCACACTTTATCAAGGTCAAAACCACTCAATTTACTACTAATTTACTACTTATGAATGAGCTTTGATACGACGATTTATCCTTGAAAAGTGAAGATATAAAGATACTTCCAATAAAATTTGAATATTTAATAGGTAGACACTTCAAAAAATGAGGTGTCTATTTTTTTACCCGATTTTGAAAGGAAGTGAACTTATGAAAACAAAAAATCAAGAATCAAAAGGTCGTTCCCCACTCTTTAAGACCATCAAACATTCATTCAGCCAATAAAAAAGAAAGGATAGGTAAAAATATGGAACTTAAATTTGTGATTCCCAACATGGAAAAAACATTCGGCAATTTAGAATTTGCTGGCGAGGATAAAGTCGTTCAGCGAAGAATCAACGGACGGCTAACTGTCTTATCAAGAAGCTATAATCTCTATTCTGATGTTCAAAGAGCAGATGATATTGTGGTGGTGCTTCCTGCTGAAGCTGGCGAAAAACATTTCGGCTTTGAGGAACGTGTGAAGTTAGTCAATCCACGTATTACCGCAGAGGGCTACAAAATCGGCACTCGTGGTTTTACAAATTACCTTTTACATGCTGACGACATGATAAAAGAATAAAGAAAGAGAGGAAAAATGATGAGATTAGCAAATGGCATTGTATTAGATAAAGACACGACTTTTGGAGAATTGAAATTCTCTGCTCTACGTCGTGAAGTGAGAATCCAAAATGAAGACGGGTCGGTTTCAGATGAAATCAAGGAACGTACCTATGACTTAAAATCCAAAGGACAAGGACGCATGATTCAAGTAAGTATTCCTGCCAGCGTGCCTTTGAAAGAGTTTGATTATAACGCACGGGTGGAACTTATCAATCCCATTGCGGACACCGTTGCTACTGCCACCTATCAAGGAGCAGATGTTGACTGGTATATCAAGGCAGACGATATTGTGCTGACAAAGGATTCTAGTTCATTCAAAGCTCAACCACAAGCAAAGAAAGAACCGACACAAGACAAATAGTCGCTAGGTAGAAAGGAGACTTTTTCGCATGAAACAGCGTGGTAAAAGGATTCGCCCATCTGGTAAAGATTTAGTCTTTCATTTTACGATAGCGTCACTCCTGCCTGTTTTCCTGCTGGTTGTCGGACTGTTTCATGTGAAGACAATCCAGCAGATCAACTGGCAGGATTTTAACCTATCACAAGCAGATAAGATTGACATTCCCTATTTAATTATCAGTTTCAGTGTCGCAATTCTTATCTGCTTGCTGGTAGCGTTTGTATTCAAACGGGTTCGCTATGATACGGTTAAACAACTTTACCACCGTCAAAAACTGGCAAAGATGATACTTGAAAACAAGTGGTATGAATCTGAACAGGTCAAAACAGAGGGTTTCTTTAAAGATAGTGCTGGTCGTACAAAGGAAAAGATAACCTACTTCCCTAAAATGTATTATCGACTTAAAAATGGCTTGATACAGATACGGGTGGAAATCACGCTGGGAAAATATCAAGACCAACTCTTACACTTGGAAAAGAAATTAGAGAGTGGCTTGTACTGTGAGCTGACGGATAAAGAGTTAAAGGATTCCTATGTGGAATATACTTTGCTCTATGACACCATAGCCAGTCGTATTTCTATTGATGAAGTAGAAGCTAAAGATGGTAAACTTCGCTTAATGAAAAACGTATGGTGGGAATATGATAAGCTCCCTCATATGTTGATTGCTGGTGGTACAGGTGGCGGTAAAACTTACTTTATACTGACACTGATTGAAGCCTTGCTTCATACAGATTCAAAACTGTATATTCTTGACCCGAAAAATGCTGATCTTGCGGACTTAGGTTCTGTGATGGCAAATGTCTACTATAGAAAAGAAGACTTGCTTTCTTGCATTGAAACATTCTATGAAGAAATGATGAAACGTAGTGAGGAAATGAAGCAGATGAAGAACTATAAGACTGGCAAAAATTATGCTTACTTAGGTCTCCCGGCACACTTCTTAATCTTTGATGAATACGTCGCTTTCATGGAAATGCTGGGAACAAAAGAAAACACCGCAGTTATGAATAAGCTGAAACAGATTGTCATGTTAGGTCGTCAAGCTGGCTTCTTTCTAATACTGGCTTGTCAACGTCCAGACGCAAAATATTTAGGCGACGGAATCCGTGATCAGTTTAATTTCAGAGTGGCTTTAGGTCGTATGTCTGAAATGGGCTATGGCATGATGTTTGGCAGTGACGTACAAAAGGATTTCTTCTTAAAGCGAATCAAAGGTCGTGGCTATGTTGATGTAGGAACAAGTGTCATATCAGAGTTTTATACTCCCCTTGTACCAAAAGGATATGATTTCTTGGAGGAAATTAAAAAGTTATCCAACAGCAGACAGTCCACGCAGGCGACGTGCGAAGCGGAAGTCGCAGGTGTGGACTGATCTTGCTGGCTGGTGTGGCAATAGCCACGCCAGCACTTAACCCCCCGTATCTAACAGGGGGGTACAAATCGACAGGAAACAGTCAAAAAAACATTAGAAAATCCTTTGGTTACAAGGGATTTACAAAATTTCAGCGTATGTCAAATGGGCTTTAAAAGTTGACATACGCCTTTTTGATTGGAGGGATTTTTACTGAATGAACAAACTTGGTTACAGCATTTAAAAGAAAAACGCTTGGCTTATGGACTATCTCAAAACCGTTTAGCTGTTGCGACTGGTATTACAAGGCAGTATCTAAGCGATATTGAAACAGGAAAAGTCAAGCCATCAGAGGATTTACAGCAGTCCCTTTGGGAAGCTCTGGAACGCTTCAATCCCGACGCTCCCCTTGAAATGCTGTTTGATTATGTAAGAATTCGCTTTCCGACAACAGACGTACAGCAGGTGGTCGAAAACATCTTACAACTGAAACTGTCCTATTTTCTTCATGAGGACTATGGTTTCTATTCTTATTCAGAGCATTATGCTTTAGGCGACATATTCGTCCTTTGCTCCCATGAACTGGACAAAGGAGTTCTGGTGGAATTGAAAGGTCGTGGGTGCAGACAATTTGAAAGCTATCTTCTGGCACAACAAAGAAGCTGGTATGAGTTCTTTATGGACGTTTTGGTGGCTGGCGGTGTGATGAAACGCCTTGACCTTGCCATTAACGATAAGACAGGGATTTTAAATATCCCTGTACTCACTGAAAAGTGCCAACAGGAAGAATGTATCTCCGTCTTCCGCAGTTTTAAAAGCTATCGCAGTGGCGAACTGGTACGCAAAGAGGAAAAGGAATGTATGGGAAACACCCTCTATATCGGTTCATTACAAAGTGAAGTTTATTTCTGTATCTATGAAAAGGACTACGAGCAGTACAAGAAAAATGATATTCCCATTGAAGACGCAGAAGTAAAAAACCGTTTTGAGATTCGATTGAAAAATGAGCGTGCCTATTATGCAGTCCGTGATTTACTCGTCTATGACAATCCAGAGCATACCGCCTTTAAAATTATCAATCGGTATATCCGTTTTGTAGATAAAGACGATTCCAAACCTCGTTCTGATTGGAAACTGAATGAAGAATGGGCTTGGTTTATTGGGAACAATCGTGAACGATTAAAACTAACCACAAAACCAGAGCCTTACTCCTTCCAAAGGACGCTGAACTGGCTATCTCATCAAGTTGCCCCGACCTTAAAGGTTGCGATTAAACTTGATGAAATCAACCAGACGCAGGTTGTAAAAGACATTCTCGACCATGCGAAACTGACAGACCGACACAAGCAGATTTTGAAGCAACAGTCAGTAAAAGAACAGGACGTGATAACAACAAAAAAATAACTCAAATACAAATTCATTGAATATAGAGAGGAGAACATTTTTATGAATTTTGGACAAAACCTTTATAACTGGTTTCTATCAAACGCTCAATCACTGGTGCTTTTAGCAATCGTTGTGATTGGCTTGTATCTTGGCTTCAAGCGTGAGTTTAGCAAACTGATTGGCTTTTTAATTATTGCGATTATTGCGGTTGGCTTAGTCTTCAACGCTGCTGGAGTAAAAGACATTTTACTAGAGCTATTCAATCGCATTATTGGTGCTTAAATAAAACCGTTCTTTTGTGGAATATAAGTGGTTTTCTTATGTTCCGCAAAGGAATGGTACACCAAACGAAGTGCGGTAGGGATTTTTGAATCTCTACAAAGAAAGGACGTGAATATATGGACGATATGCAAGTCTATATTGCGAATTTAGGCAAATACAATGAGGGCGAATTGGTCGGTGCGTGGTTTACCTTTCCCATTGACTTTGAGGAAGTCAAAGAGAAAATCGGCTTGAATGATGAATATGAGGAATACGCCATTCATGACTACGAGTTACCCTTTACGGTTGACGAATACACTTCCATTGGCGAACTCAATCGACTATGGGAAATGGTATCGGAATTACCCGAAGAATTACAATCGGAGCTATCTGCTCTGCTCACTCATTTTTCAAGCATTGAAGAACTAAGCGAACATCAAGAGGATATTATCATTCATTCCGATTGTGATGATATGTATGACGTGGCACGCTACTACATTGAAGAAACGGGTGCTTTAGGCGAAGTACCAGCTAGTCTTCAAAACTATATTGATTATCAAGCCTATGGTCGGGATTTAGACCTTTCAGGAACGTTTATCTCAACCAATCATGGGATTTTTGAAATCGTCTATTAAATCTGTCGGTACATTACTACTGGCAGATTTTCTATTTTACGGGGTGGCTCAATCAGCTACCCCTATTTTTTATGAAAGGATTGATTACATGAAGAAAATACGAAGCTATACCAGTATCTGGTCTGTGGAAAAGGTACTGTATTCTATCAATGATTTTAGACTTCCGTTTCCCATAACCTTTACGCAAATGACATGGTTTGTCGTGTCACTCTTTGCAGTGATGATACTTGGCAACTTGCCCCCTCTTTCCATGATAGAGGGAGCATTTCTCAAATACTTTGGGATTCCTGTGGCTTTCACATGGTTTATGTCTACAAAAACTTTTGATGGTAAAAAGCCTTATGGATTTTTGAAGTCTGTCATTGCTTATGCACTGCGACCAAAGCTGACCTATGCAGGAAAAAAAGTAACGCTTGGCAGAAACCAGCCACAAGAAGCCATTACAGCAGTTAGGAGTGAATTTTATGGCATATCCAATTAAATACATTGAAAACAATCTCGTCTGGAATAAAGACGGGGAATGTTATGCTTACTATGAGCTTGTTCCTTACAATTACTCATTTCTAAGTCCAGAACAGAAAATACAAGTGCATGATTCTTTCAGACAGCTTATCGCACAAAATCGTGATGGCAAAATTCATGCTTTACAAATCAGTACAGAATCCAGCATACGTTCTGCACAAGAGCGTTCCAAAAATGAAGTCACTGGCAAGCTCAAAGCGGTTGCCTATGACAAAATCGACCAACAGACAGACGCTTTAATATCCATGATTGGCGAAAATCAAGTGAACTACCGTTTCTTTATCGGCTTTAAGTTGCTTCTCAACGATCAGGAGTTTTCTATGAAAAGTCTTACCGTTGAAGCAAAAAATGCTTTGTCTGATTTTGTCTATGATGTGAACCATAAGCTGATGGGCGATTTTGTTAGTATGAGTAATGATGAAATCCTGCGTTTTCAGAAGATGGAAAAGCTCTTAGAAAATAAAATCTCTCGTCGTTTCAAAATCCGCAGGTTAGATAAGGACGACTTCGGCTATCTGATTGAACACCTTTACGGACAGACAGGCACTGCCTATGAAGAGTATGAGTACCATCTATCAAAGAAAAAGCTGGATAATGAAACGCTGATTAAATACTATGACTTGATTAAGCCTACTCGCTGTTTGGTGGAAGAAAAACAGCGATATTTGAAAATCCAGCAGGAAGATGAAACCGTCTATGTAGCTTACTTTACCATTAACAGCATTGTCGGAGAACTGGACTTCCCGTCCTCTGAAATCTTCTACTACCAGCAACAGCAATTTACATTCCCGATTGATACGTCAATGAATGTGGAAATTGTAGCGAATCGTAAAGCCCTATCTACTGTCCGCAATAAAAAGAAAGAACTGAAAGACTTGGATAACCACGCTTGGCAAAGTGATAATGAAACCAGCTCCAATGTGGCGGAAGCTCTGGAAAGTGTGAATGAGCTGGAAACCAATTTAGACCAAAGCAAGGAATCTATGTACAAGCTGTCTTATGTGGTAAGGGTATCAGCAAATGATCTTGACGAACTCAAACGTCGTTGTAATGAAGTGAAAGATTTTTATGACGATTTAAGCGTAAAACTGGTACGACCATTTGGGGATATGCTCGGCTTACATGAAGAATTTTTACCTGCCAGCAAGCGTTATATGAATGATTATATTCAATACGTGACCTCTGATTTCCTCGCTGGTTTAGGTTTTGGTGCTACTCAAATGCTGGGGGAAAATGAGGGGATTTATGTTGGCTACAGCTTAGATACTGGACGCAATGTCTATCTGAAACCTGCTCTTGCCAGTCAAGGGGTTAAGGGTTCAGTAACCAATGCGTTAGCGTCGGCTTTTGTTGGTTCGCTGGGTGGTGGTAAATCCTTTGCGAATAACCTTATCGTCTATTATGCGGTGCTTTATGGGGCACAAGCAGTGATTGTAGACCCAAAAGCAGAACGTGGCAGATGGAAAGAAACCTTGCCAGAGATTTCCCATGAAATCAATATCGTCACTCTGACTTCTGATGAGAAAAACAAAGGCTTACTTGACCCTTATGTGATTATGAAAAATCCCAAAGATTCTGAATCACTGGCTATTGATATTCTGACATTCCTTACGGGGATTTCCTCTCGTGATGGGGAACGCTTCCCAATCCTTAGAAAAGCCATTCGTGCAGTAACCAATAGTGAAGTACGAGGGTTGATGAAAGTGATTGAGGAATTACGGGTTGAGAATACGCCACTAAGTACCAGTATAGCCGACCATATCGAAAGTTTTACAGACTATGACTTTGCACATTTATTATTCAGTAATGGTTATGTGGAGCAGTCTATCAGCTTAGAAAAACAACTGAACATTATACAGGTTGCGGACTTGGTACTTCCCGACAAGGAAACTTCCTTTGAGGAATATACCACTATGGAGCTTTTATCCGTTGCTATGCTGATTGTCATTAGTACCTTTGCTTTAGACTTTATCCATACAGACCGAAGCATTTTCAAGATTGTAGATTTAGACGAAGCATGGAGCTTTTTACAGGTAGCACAAGGAAAAACACTATCTATGAAGCTGGTTCGGGCTGGTCGTGCTATGAACGCTGGGGTATATTTCGTGACCCAAAATACAGACGACCTCTTAGATGAAAAACTGAAAAATAACCTCGGCTTAAAATTTGCATTTCGTTCCACTGACCTTAACGAGATTAAAAAGACCTTAGCCTTTTTTGGTGTAGACCCAGAGGACGAAAACAATCAGAAGCGATTGCGTGATTTGGAAAACGGGCAATGCCTTATCAGTGATTTATATGGTCGTGTCGGTGTGATACAGTTCCACCCTGTATTTGAAGAACTGCTCCATGCCTTTGATACCAGACCACCTGTGCGAAAAGAGGTGTAAATGTGAAACCATCAATAGTAAACAGAATAAAATCAAACTGGACGCTGAAACGTCTAGGTAAAGTGGCAATGACAGTGGCTTTCACACTTGTGATTGCCATTTTTCTTTTAGCCATGCTGGGAACGGTGGTTCAAGCTGCGGGCTTGGTAGATGATACGGTCAATGTGGCAAATGAATACAGCCGATACCCACTTGAAAACTATCAACTGGATTTTTATGTGGATAATAGCTGGGGCTGGCTTCCGTGGAACTGGTCGGACGGGATTGGAAAACAGGTCATGTATGGACTATATGCCATTACCAATTTTATTTGGACAATCAGTTTGTATGTTTCCAATGCGACAGGTTACTTAGTACAGGAAGCCTATTCCTTAGACTTCATTTCCGCTACAGCAGATTCCATTGGTAAGAATATGCAGACCTTAGCTGGTGTGAGTGCAAACGGATTTTCAACAGAGGGTTTCTATGTTGGATTCCTCTTACTCTTGATTTTGGTTCTTGGGGTTTATGTTGCCTATACGGGACTGATAAAGAGAGAAACCACAAAGGCAATTCATGCCATTATGAATTTTGTGCTGGTGTTTATCCTATCGGCTTCCTTTATTGCCTACGCTCCCGACTACATTAAAAAAATCAATGACTTTTCATCAGACATCAGTAATGCCAGTTTATCACTTGGCACGAAGATTGTCATGCCCCATTCCGATAGTCAAGGCAAGGACAGCGTGGACTTAATCAGAGATAGCCTGTTTTCCATACAGGTTCAGCAACCGTGGCTACTGCTTCAATACAACAGTTCAGACATTGAAAGTATCGGTATTGACCGTGTGGAAAGCCTGCTCTCCACCAGCCCAGATTCCAACAATGGCGAAGACAGAGAAAAAAATGTTGCGGAAGAAATTGAAGACAGAAGCAATACCAATCTAACCATTACAAAGACCATTAACCGTTTAGGTACAGTCTTCTTCCTATTTGTCTTCAATATTGGGATTTCCATATTTGTATTCCTATTAACAGGAATCATGATTTTCTCGCAGGTACTTTTTATCATCTATGCTATGTTTCTGCCTGTGAGCTTTATTTTAAGCATGATTCCATCATTTGATGGTATGTCAAAACGAGCCATAACAAAGCTCTTTAATACCATTTTGACACGAGCTGGAATCACATTGATTATTACGACAGCATTTAGTATTTCAACCATGCTCTATACCTTATCGGCTGGTTATCCGTTCTTTTTGATTGCTTTTCTACAGATTGTGACCTTTGCAGGAATCTACTTCAAGCTGGGCGATTTAATGAGTATGTTTTCTCTACAGAGTAACGATTCTCAAAGTGTGGGAAGTCGTGTGATGAGAAAACCTCGTATGCTTATGCACGCTCACATGCACCGTCTACAGCGGAAACTTGGACGTTCCATGACTACTCTAGGGGCTGGGTCTGCCATTGTTACAGGTAAAAAAGGACAGTCGGGTTCGGGGAGTTCTGCAAGGACACAAGCAGATCACTCCCGACCAGACGGAAAGGAAAAATCAACACTTGGAAAACGTATCGGTCAAACCATCGGTACAGTAGCTGATACCAAAGACAGAATGGTAGACACTGCTAGTGGTTTGAAAGAACAGGTTAAAGATTTGCCGACCAATGCAAGATATGCAGTATATCAAGGAAAATCCAAAGTAAAAGAGAATGTCCGTGATTTAACCAGTAGTATTTCTCAAACCAAAGCGGACAGAGCCAGTGGACGCAAGGAACAGCAGGAACAAAGGCGAAAAACCATTGCGAAGCGTCGCTCTGAAATGGAACAGGTCAAACAGAAAAAACAGTCTGCTTCTTCTGTTCATGAAAGACCGACTACAAGACAAGAACAATATCATGATGAACAGACCTCAAAACAGTCTAATATTCAGACTTCATATAAGGAATCTCAACAAGCCAAACAAGAGCGTCCAGCAGTTAAGTCCGATTTTTCAAGTCCAAAAGTGGAACGCCAAGGCAATACCGTTCAAGAAAAAACCGTTCAAAAGCCAGCAACTTCAACCACTACAGCAGATAGAACTTCACAACGTCCAATCACAAAAGAACGTCCGTCTACTGTTCAAAGAGTACCACTACAAAATACAAGAAGTAGACCACCAATCAAAACCGCCACCATTAAGAAAGTCGGTAAGAAACCATGAAGTTGAAAACTTTAGTGATTGGTGGTTCTGGATTATTCTTGATGGTCTTCTCACTGCTTCTGTTTGTTGCCATTTTATTTTCAGATGAACAGGACAGCGGAATTTCCAATATTCATTATGGAGGTGTGAATGTTTCCGCAGAAGTGCTGGCTCATAAGCCTATGGTAGAAAAATATGCCAAAGAATATGGCGTTGAAGAATATGTCAACATACTTCTTGCGATTATACAGGTGGAATCGGGCGGTACTGCGGAAGATGTTATGCAGTCCTCGGAATCCCTCGGTCTTCCACCTAATTCATTGAGTACAGAAGAATCCATTAAGCAAGGTGTGAAGTATTTCAGTGAATTATTAGCCAGTAGCGAAAGGCTCAGTGTAGATTTAGAATCGGTTATCCAGTCCTACAATTATGGTGGTGGTTTCTTAGGGTATGTGGCTAATCGTGGAAATAAATATACCTTTGAACTGGCTCAAAGTTTCTCAAAAGAGTATTCAGGTGGCGAAAAAGTGTCTTACCCCAATCCCATAGCCATACCTATCAATGGGGGCTGGCGATACAACTATGGCAATATGTTTTATGTGCAACTGGTAACGCAGTATCTTGTCACAACAGAGTTTGATGATGATACGGTACAAGCCATCATGGACGAAGCACTGAAATATGAGGGCTGGCGATACGTTTACGGTGGAGCTTCCCCGACTACTTCTTTTGATTGTAGCGGACTGACACAATGGACGTATGGAAAAGCTGGAATTAACTTACCACGAACCGCACAACAGCAATATGATGTGACCCAGCATATCCCACTATCGGAAGCACAAGCTGGCGATTTGGTTTTCTTTCATTCTACCTATAACGCTGGCTCTTATATTACTCATGTTGGGATATACCTTGGCAATAACCGTATGTTTCATGCAGGCGACCCAATCGGTTATGCCGACTTAACAAGCCCCTACTGGCAACAGCATTTAGTGGGAGCAGGACGAATCAAACAATGAGAAAGGAAGATTTAATGATGAAATTTAGAAAAAATCAGAATAAAGAAAAACAGATACCAAAGGAAAAGAAACCTCGTGTCTATAAGGTCAATCCTCATAAAAAGGTTGTGATTGCCTTGTGGGTACTTTTAGGGCTTAGTTTCAGCTTTGCGATATTCAAGCACTTTACAGCTATAGATACTCATACTATTCACGAAACAACTATCATAGAAAAGGAATACGTTGATACTCATCATGTAGAAAATTTTGTAGAGAACTTTGCGAAAGTCTACTATTCATGGGAGCAATCCGATAAGTCCATTGATAATCGAATGGAAAGTCTAAAAGGCTATCTGACAGATGAACTTCAAGCTCTCAATGTTGATACAGTACGCAAAGATATTCCTGTATCGTCTTCTGTAAGAGGATTTCAGATATGGACGGTAGAGCCAACTGGCGACAATGAGTTTAATGTAACCTACAGTGTAGACCAGCTCATTACAGAGGGAGAAAATACAAAGACCGTCCACTCTGCTTATATAGTGAGTGTCTATGTAGATGGTTCTGGAAATATGGTACTGGTTAAGAATCCGACCATTACCAACATACCTAAGAAATCAAGTTATAAACCAAAAGCCATTGAAAGTGAGGGGACGGTTGATTCCATTACAACCAATGAAATCAATGAGTTTTTAACGACGTTCTTCAAGCTCTATCCTACAGCGACAGCCAGTGAACTTTCCTACTATGTGAATGACGGGATATTAAAACCAATCGGAAAAGAGTACATCTTTCAAGAACTGGTAAATCCTATTCACAATCGTAAGGATAATCAAGTCACGGTATCGCTGACAGTGGAGTATATCGACCAGCAGACCAAAGCAACGCAGGTATCTCAATTTGATTTGGTACTTGAAAAGAACGGGAGTAATTGGAAGATTATAGAATAACAAATATTGGTACATTATTACAGCTATTTTGTAATCACGTACTCTCTTTGATAAAAAATTGGAGATTCCTTTACAAATATGCTCTTACGTGCTATTATTTAAGTATCTATTTAAAAGGAGTTAATAAATATGCGGCAAGGTATTCTTAAATAAACTGTCAATTTGATAGTGGGAACAAATAATTGGATGTCCTTTTTTAGGAGGGCTTAGTTTTTTGTACCCAGTTTAAGAATACCTTTATCATGTGATTCTAAAGTATCCGGAGAATATCTGTATGCTTTGTATGCCTATGGTTATGCATAAAAATCCCAGTGATAAAAGTATTTATCACTGGGATTTTTATGCCCTTTTGGGTTTTTGAATGGAGGAAAATCACATGAAAATTATTAATATTGGAGTTTTAGCTCATGTTGATGCAGGAAAAACTACCTTAACAGAAAGCTTATTATATAACAGTGGAGCGATTACAGAATTAGGAAGCGTGGACAAAGGTACAACGAGGACGGATAATACGCTTTTAGAACGTCAGAGAGGAATTACAATTCAGACAGGAATAACCTCTTTTCAGTGGGAAAATACGAAGGTGAACATCATAGACACGCCAGGACATATGGATTTCTTAGCAGAAGTATATCGTTCATTATCAGTTTTAGATGGGGCAATTCTACTGATTTCTGCAAAAGATGGCGTACAAGCACAAACTCGTATATTATTTCATGCACTTAGGAAAATGGGGATTCCCACAATCTTTTTTATCAATAAGATTGACCAAAATGGAATTGATTTATCAACGGTTTATCAGGATATTAAAGAGAAACTTTCTGCCGAAATTGTAATCAAACAGAAGGTAGAACTGTATCCTAATATGTGTGTGACGAACTTTACCGAATCTGAACAATGGGATACGGTAATAGAGGGAAACGATGACCTTTTAGAGAAATATATGTCCGGTAAATCATTAGAAGCATTGGAACTCGAACAAGAGGAAAGCATAAGATTTCAGAATTGTTCTCTGTTCCCTCTTTATCATGGAAGTGCAAAAAGTAATATAGGGATTGATAACCTTATAGAAGTTATTACTAATAAATTTTATTCATCAACACATCGAGGTCCGTCTGAACTTTGCGGAAATGTTTTCAAAATTGAATATACAAAAAAAAGACAACGTCTTGCATATATACGCCTTTATAGTGGAGTACTACATTTACGAGATTCGGTTAGAGTATCAGAAAAAGAAAAAATAAAAGTTACAGAAATGTATACTTCAATAAATGGTGAATTATGTAAGATTGATAGAGCTTATTCTGGAGAAATTGTTATTTTGCAAAATGAGTTTTTGAAGTTAAATAGTGTTCTTGGAGATACAAAACTATTGCCACAGAGAAAAAAGATTGAAAATCCGCACCCTCTACTACAAACAACTGTTGAACCGAGTAAACCTGAACAGAGAGAAATGTTGCTTGATGCCCTTTTGGAAATCTCAGATAGTGATCCGCTTCTACGATATTACGTGGATTCTACGACACATGAAATTATACTTTCTTTCTTAGGGAAAGTACAAATGGAAGTGATTAGTGCACTGTTGCAAGAAAAGTATCATGTGGAGATAGAACTAAAAGAGCCTACAGTCATTTATATGGAGAGACCGTTAAAAAATGCAGAATATACCATTCACATCGAAGTGCCGCCAAATCCTTTCTGGGCTTCCATTGGTTTATCTGTATCACCGCTTCCGTTGGGAAGTGGAATGCAGTATGAGAGCTCGGTTTCTCTTGGATACTTAAATCAATCGTTTCAAAATGCAGTTATGGAGGGGATACGCTATGGCTGTGAACAAGGATTGTATGGTTGGAATGTGACGGACTGTAAAATCTGTTTTAAGTATGGCTTATACTATAGCCCTGTTAGTACCCCAGCAGATTTTCGGATGCTTGCTCCTATTGTATTGGAACAAGTCTTAAAAAAAGCTGGAACAGAATTGTTAGAGCCATATCTTAGTTTTAAAATTTATGCGCCACAGGAATATCTTTCACGAGCATACAACGATGCTCCTAAATATTGTGCGAACATCGTAGACACTCAATTGAAAAATAATGAGGTCATTCTTAGTGGAGAAATCCCTGCTCGGTGTATTCAAGAATATCGTAGTGATTTAACTTTCTTTACAAATGGACGTAGTGTTTGTTTAACAGAGTTAAAAGGGTACCATGTTACTACCGGTGAACCTGTTTGCCAGCCCCGTCGTCCAAATAGTCGGATAGATAAAGTACGATATATGTTCAATAAAATAACTTAGTGTATTTTATGTTGTTATATAAATATGGTTTCTTGTTAAATAAGATGAAATATTTTTTAATAAAGATTTGAATTAAAGTGTAAAGGAGGAGATAGTTATTATAAACTACAAGTGGATATTGTGTCCTGTATGTGGAAATAAAAGGCTCTTCGACATTTAGTGTTGGTAGAGAAAGATACAACTGAAAATTTAGTCATAACCAGTTAGGCAGATTGCTTAA